>CALFOS010000254.1 GCA_937919725.1 uncultured Fluviicola sp.
TTCCGTTGGATGAGCACTTTTGCATACTTCTGAATATCGTCGAGGTAGCGTCGATCGAATTGTGCAATAATTCCATCCATCCACTTTCGGCGGAGTTCGCTTCCTTCGGAAATTAGATCTCTGTCGTAGGGCGAAATCATCACCGCAGGAAACTGTCCAATGTGATCGGCCAATTTTTCGTATTCTTTCTTATTTCTTCGGAAAACTTTCTTCGCTCCAACTTTCACTGCACAGTGAATGTTGATCGTAGTATCATCCTTGAACCAATCGCCCTGAACAACAAAAAACGGTTGATCGAAACGGATATTTTGTTTGTCCACCACATTCATGTACGATTTACACATGCTCAGGTAATGCACCGCGTCGAGTATATTTGTTTTTCCAGCACCGTTATTTCCTACAAAGCAATTGATCCCCGATGAGAGCGTAATTTCTGCTTCCTCGTAGTTCTTGTAATTGACCAAATGGAGATTTTCTAAGTGCATTCGAACAAAATTAGCCGAATTACTTCATTATCGTCATTCGGTGTTACTATTATCAAAAAAAAAACTATTTTTGCGCAGCTTAAATTATTACGAATGTTAGAAGATATCACAGGAGAGGAATTAAAAAGACAATTCAAGTCGAACAAGGTGTTGCGTTATGTAACAATTGGCGTTGGAATTTTAGTAATTGCAATTTTGGGATACCTTCTCTATCGCCAGTTTGTTTGGAAACCAGCGAATGAAAAATCAAAAAATAGCTACTGGGAAGGTTTGAACTTCGCAGCGAAAGATTCTACGGATATGGCAATCGATCTTTTGCGGGTAGAAGCGAAAAAGTACGATGGAAAAGTTGGTGGTGAAGTAGCGCAGTTTGTGCTTGGTCGTCAATTGATGAACAAAAAAGACTACACTGGAGCGATAAAAGAATTGGAAGGTGTAGACGTTGAAGATACCTACGTTTCCATTCTCGCGGTTGGTTTGCAAGCTGATTGCCTTTCCGAAATGAAAAAATACGAAGACGCAGCAAACATGTATTTGAAGGCGGCGGACATGCTCGAGAACGAGTTGACTACTCCAATGTATTTGATGAAAGCTGGATTGTGCGCCGAAGAAATTAAGAATTTCCCGAAAGCGACTGAGTGCTACCAGCGCATTGCCGATGATTTCCTCGGATATGCCGGTCAAGTTCAAATTGAGAAATTTATTGCTCGCACAGCGAACAAAAAAGTAGGAAAGAAATAAATAGAATTATGGCGACGATCAATCGCAATCTATCAGAATATAAGAAGGAAGAAATTCCAAACGGTGCCGATTTTAAAATCGGCATTGTTGTTTCCGAGTGGAATGAACAAATCACGCTGGGCTTGCTCGAAGGTGCAAAAACGGCTCTTCTCGAAAATGGAGTAAAAGAGCAGAACATCGACATTCGTTTTGTGCCAGGAGCATTCGAATTACCACTTGGAAGTCAGTTTTTCTGTAAAAGCGGTAAAGTGGATGGCGTAGTAGCGATTGGCGCTGTCATTCAAGGCGAAACACGTCACTTCGACTTTGTGTGCGAGGGCGCAGCGCAAGGAATTAAAGACGTCAACCTCAAGTACAATATTCCGGTCGCATTTTGCCTTCTCACAGACAATACGCTGCAACAATCCATCGATCGATCAGGTGGAAAGCACGGAAATAAAGGAATTGAATGCGCAATAGCGTGTATGAAGATGATTGCATTGAAGCGGTCATTCTAATCAATAGTAAACTACAATGACATTAATCAAGTCAATCTCTGGAATTCGCGGAACAATTGGAGGCGCAGTAAACAACGGACTTACACCTGTCGACGCAGTGAAATTTGCTGCAGCATACGGTACCTGGCTAAAAGAAAATACCGCCAGAGGCAGCAGCGGAGCTAATCCAAATCAAGTTTTAACAGTCGTGATCGGGCGAGATGCTCGAATTTCAGGTCAAATGATCTCCGATTTGGTGATTGCAACCTTGTCTGGACTAGGAATTAACGTGATCAACCTCGGACTTTCCACTACGCCAACTGTTGAAATAGCTGTTCCGATGGAAAAAGCACACGGCGGAATTATTTTGACAGCAAGTCACAACCCAAAACAATGGAACGCGCTCAAATTGTTGAACGAATTGGGCGAATTTATTTCGGGCGATGACGGACTTCGCGTCATCGAAATTGCCGAGCAAGAGGCATTTGATTTTGCAGAAGTAGACGACCTCGGAAAAGTAACACTCAACGATTCCTACCTTCAAAAACACGTGCAAGCCATCCTCGATTTGCCTTTGGTGGATAAATCGGCCATTGAAGCGGCAAATTTTAGTGTGGTTGTCGACGCAGTCAACTCGACTGGTGGAATTTTCGTTCCAGCGATGCTCGAAGCACTTGGCGTAAAAAACATCACGAAATTGTACTGCGATCCAACAGGAGAATTTCCGCACAATCCGGAACCATTGCCCGAACATTTGACAGATTTGTCGGATAAAATCAAAGAAACTGGCGCCGATTTGGGAATTACAGTAGATCCAGATGTGGACCGACTAGCATTCGTGTGCGAGGATGGAAGCATGTTTGGCGAAGAATACACACTGGTTGCAGTAGCAGATTATGTATTGAGTAAAACTCCAGGATCAACGGTTTCCAATTTGTCTTCCACGCGAGCATTGCGCGATGTAACGGAGCTGCGCGGACAGGTGTACCACGCATCGGCTGTGGGCGAAGTGAACGTAGTTACCAAAATGAAAGAGGAAAAGGCAGTGATTGGTGGAGAAGGAAATGGAGGTGTGATTTATCCTGAATTGCACTACGGTCGAGACTCCTTAGTTGGCATTGCTCTGTTTTTATCGCACTTGGCACAAAAAAAAATGAGCGTTTCGCACTTGCGTGATAGTTATCCAAAATACATCATCTCCAAAAATAAAATTGAGCTGACCCCAGAAATTGACGTAGACAAAATCTTGATTCAAATGGCGGCGAATTATGCACACGAAGAAGTGGACACCACCGACGGCGTGAAAATTTACATCGGCAAAGAATGGGTCCATCTTCGAAAGAGCAATACCGAGCCAATCATCCGGATTTACTCCGAAAGTAAAGATTTAAAAGCAGCGAATGACCTTGCCAAGCGCATCATTGCCGAAATTCGAAGTTTAATTTAGGATGATTGTTCTGAAACGATTAATCTACCTGGCTGGGATCATTGAATCCTATGCGATCGAAAAAACCATTCATCTCGACATTCATTCTGACTTGAAAAGAGTCCAAAACGACTACATTGTGCCCATCTCGCTCATCTTCAACGAAATGATTCTAAACTCGCTCAAACACGGGTTTTTAGATCTTCAGGATGGACACATATAGGTGTCAAGTGTGAAACTCGAAAAGCCAAATTATTATCGTCTCCTCTATTCGGATAACGGCTCGTGGGTAAAATCGACTAATGGTTCCTTCGGGACAGAATTAATTCGATCGCTCGTTGAGCAGTTGAATGGCGTAATTGAATGGCAACCAGGAACCAACAAAAGCGAATATTCCATCCAATTGGAAGTCATCGACGGCAGCCGTCTTTAATTTTTTCGTAATTTGACTTCTATTATGGAACGTCACTCAGAATCTATCCAGCTCAAATTCAACTGTCAAGAAGATCTTGGTGCAATGTCTTCTACGGAAAGAGGCACTTTCTGCGGAGCGTGTCAGAAGGAAGTAATCGACTTTACTTCGCTGTCCTATTCAGATATTCAGCGTGCAAAAGCGAACGAAACGGAACTCTACGGAATGTTTCTCGCTGAGCAAATCGATCCTAGTTTGCATCCAATTGAGCTTCCAAAAATCCGATCTTGGGCATTTGTTTCAACGATTTTAGTTTCACTCAACCTTGGAAGTGTTGCAGCGCAATCAACTTTAGACCCGAAAGTGGAACAAGCTCAAGGTGCAAGTAACGCTCCGAAACTCTCTCAAGAAGAAGCCGAAGAGAAAATGGAAAGTGGTCAGCACATTTCGGTGAGTATGTCCGAACCAACAGCCGCCAATGAAACTGAACCTGAACCTGAAATGACAGCGAGAGAAGTCAAAAAACGACTTCGAAAATATCGGAAACGTGTTTATTGGTCGAAACGATTTCCTTTTATCCATATCAAAAGAATATTTCGAGCAGGAAAATTCTTAGTTCACGAAGATTTTGCCGCCAATCACTTAACCTTCAACCACTTTACTTTTGCTGAACCGGAAGATCATATTTCGATCCCGCTTGGAACTAAATTGAGAAGATCAGCGTTCCAATTTTACAGAAATTCAAAGTGGTCATTCCTTACTTGATCTTAGTTCAAATCACACATTATTCTTAACTTTGAAATAATGAAAAAATTCGACATTCCCGATCAGTACAAATCGCCCATCATCTCTAAAGTAAAGGCGAAACGTAAATTGGAAGATCCCCGTAAAAAGGACTTCTCACCAACGTATTTAGACTTCGGAACCGTTCGATTTATTATCAGTCGGCACTTTGGATTTTGCTACGGTGTGGAAAATGCCATCGAAAAATCGTACAACGCGATTCAAGAAAATCCAGAAAAACGCATCTTTTTGTTGAGTCAAATGATTCACAATCCAGAAGTAAACAACGATTTACTGAGCCAAGGACTTCGATTTATTCAAGATACCGACGGTTCGCAATTGATTCCATGGGACGATATTACCAAAGAAGACATCGTGATTATTCCTGCATTTGGGACAACAGTGGAGATTCAAGAATTGCTCGAACAAAAAGGCATCGACACCCTGAAGTACAACACAACCTGTCCATTCGTAGAAAAAGTATGGAATCGTTCCGAGAAATTAGGTGAGTTGAGTCATACCGTCATCATTCATGGAAAACACACGCACGAAGAAACGAAAGCCACTTTTTCGCACAGTAAGGAAAATGCGCCATCATTAGTCATTAAGGACATGAAAGAAGCCGAAATTTTGGCCGATTACATTCTTGGAAAGATTTCGAAAGCGGACTTTTATAGCTCTTTTGATGGGAGAATGTCGCTTAACTTCGATCCTGAAATACACCTTGCACGTATCGGGGTTGTTAATCAAACAACAATGCTCGCAACTGATACGCAAGCGATCACCGACTTTTTACGCGATACGATGATCACCAAATACGGGGAAGCAAACGTGAAAGAGCACATTTCTGATACACGCGATACGCTCTGTTACGCGACCAACGACAATCAATCTGCAACACTCGAATTACTGAACACCGCCGCTGATTTGGCCATTGTGGTAGGCGGATACAACAGTAGCAATACCTCGCATTTGGTCGAATTATTGGAACCGAATTTCCCAACCTATTTCATCAAAAATAAGGACGAGATTCTATCTGATACGGCCATTCAGTCTTTCAATATTCACAGCAAGGAATTGGAAGAGAAATTTGATTTTCTCCCCGAAAAAGACCCAATCAATATCATCATTACATCCGGAGCAAGTTGCCCCGACTCGGCAGTTGATGCCGTTATGCAGCGCATTCTTGATTTGAGAGAAGCCTCAATTTCAATTGATCAAATAGCACTTTAGTGGAACGATTTATCAACATATTGATTATCGAGAACGATCGTAAAACACGCGTAGGACTTAAAGAAATGCTTTCGGGAAGTGGAAACAATGTGCTTATGGCAGAATCCCTAGAGCAAGCATTTCCCATCCTCGAAAAGAAAGAAATCGGAATTGTGCTCATCAATATCGATGAATCGAAGAGTGCGATAGAAGAACTTGCAGCACTCCGAAAAAGCAGCGA
>CALFOS010000255.1 GCA_937919725.1 uncultured Fluviicola sp.
AGCCTATTCACAAGTACTCCCAAACGAGGTTATTCTTAAAAGCAAACTCACGCGCAACATTGAAGTAAACACGCCGATTATCTCCGCAGCGATGGATACGGTTACAGAGGCGAGCTTGGCAATTGCCATCGCGCAGCAAGGTGGAATCGGTGTGATTCACAAAAACATGTCCATTGAGGCACAAGCATTGCAAGTGCGCAAGGTAAAGCGTTCGGAAAGTGGAATGATCCTCGATCCTGTGACACTTTCGGAAGATGCACTCGTGTCGGATGCGCTTCAATTAATGAAAGAAAATAAAATCGGTGGAATTCCAGTTGTTGATGCACAGCATACGTTAAAAGGTATCGTTACGAATCGTGATTTGCGTTTCGAAAAAGTACTCACACGCCCGATTCGCGAAGTGATGACGAAGAAAAACGTGATTACAACCTCCGAGAATACCGACCTTTCTACTGCTGAGGGCATCCTCCAAGAAAATAAAATTGAAAAATTGCCCGTAGTTGATGCCAACAATAAGTTGATCGGCTTGATTACCTTCCGAGATATTATCAAAGTGCGCGAGCATCCAAATTCGTGCAAAGATCAATACGGTCGTTTACGCGTGGCTGCTGCTGTTGGAGTAACGCACGACACCATCGAACGCACTGCCGCACTCGTGGAAGCTGGCGTTGACGCGATTGTAATCGACACAGCTCACGGTCATACCGAAGGCGTTGTCACAAAATTGAAAGAAGTAAAAAGTCGTTTCCCAGAACTCGATGTAATTGTAGGAAACATTGCTACACCCGAAGCTGCTTTGTATTTGGTAGAAGCGGGTGCCGATGCCGTAAAAGTAGGAATTGGACCAGGTTCCATTTGTACGACGCGCATCATCGCTGGTGTTGGCGTTCCACAATTAACTGCTATCAACGATGTTGCGCTCGCACTTCAAGGTTCAGGCGTTCCCGTGATTGCGGATGGCGGAATTCGCTATACGGGCGATATTGTGAAAGCCATTGCTGCTGGAGCAGATACAGTTATGCTTGGTTCGATGTTCGCTGGAGTGGAAGAATCACCAGGTGAAACAATTATCTATCAAGGACGGAAATTCAAAACGTACCGCGGAATGGGATCACTTGAAGCGATGCAAAAGGGATCGAAAGACCGTTATTTCCAAGCGGATGAAGAAGATGAGAAAAAACTTGTTCCTGAAGGAATTTCCGGACGCGTACCGTTCAAAGGACGATTGGAGGAAGTGATGTTCCAAATTATTGGCGGACTTCGATCGGGAATGGGTTACTGCGGATCACCAAACATTCAAACGCTTCAAGGAGCGAAATTTATACGAATTACATCGGCCGGTGTACACGAAAGTCACCCACATGATGTAACAATTACACGAGAAGCACCAAACTATAGCTTGAAATAATTCGTCAATAGGGCGTAATTCGATTTGAAAAATTATTTTTGCATCTAAAATTTTAATATTATGAATAAATTAATTGCATTTGCTGTTACCTGCATGATCAGTATGACTGGATTTTCGCAAACCGATCCAGTAATTATGACGATTGATGGCAAACCAATTACCAAGTCAGAGTTTTTGCAGATCTATCTAAAAAACAACGACAACCCACAATACGACCAAAAATCCTTGGATGAATACATGGTATTGTTTCAGCGTTTCAAATATAAAGTGTTAGAAGCAGAGGCCTTGGGTTACGATACTATTCCGCGCTTGGTGAAAGAATTGGCTGGATATCAAAAAACATTGGCTCGACCTTATTTGATCGACTCAACCAAAAATGAGGCACTCGTTCGCGAAGCGTATGACAGAACCTTGGAAGAAATTCACGCTGCGCATATTTTGATCAAGGTGGAATCGAATGCTACACCAGAAGATACGCTGAAAGCGCACAAGCGTCTACTCGATTTGAAAAAACGTATCGAAAACGGTGAATCGTTCGAGGCAGTGGCAAAAAGCAAATTGGGTTCTGATGATCCAACGGCTCAAAAAAATGGAGGCGATTTGGGTTACTTCACGGCTTTCCAAATGGTGTATCAATTTGAAGATGCTGCATACACAACAGCAGTTGGCGGAATTTCGGATCCGTTCAGAACACGCTTTGGGTACCACATTCTCCAAGTAAAAGATCGTCGTCCTGCTCGTGGAACAATGGAAGCTGCGCATTTGATGATTGCCGCTCGCAGCGATGCAAGTGAAGAAGAAATCAATAATGCACGAACAAAAATTGACGAACTGTATCAATTGATACTCGAAGGTGGATCGTTTGACGAGTTGGTTGGGAAATATTCAGACGATCCTTCCAGCAATGGGAAAAATGGTGTGCTCCCACAATTTGGTACGGGCACAACCACACGCATGGTTCCTGAATTCACCGAAGCGGCATTTGCTTTGAAAAAAGACGACGATTTCAGTAAACCAGTTCAAACAGATTACGGATTCCATATCATCAAGCGTATTAGCTGGAAACCTGTCGATTCATTCGATGCCTTGAAAAAAGAAATCGAGAAAAAAGTAGCGAAAGATGCTCGTGCAGAGAAAACACAAGCCTCGTTCGTGAGCAAACTGAAAAAAGAATACAAATTCAAATCGAAAAGCTCAAAAGGCTTGAAATGGTTCTACACTGCCATCGATTCTTCTTACCATCAAGGAGCGTTTAGCGCAAAATCGTATACTGGTAAGAAGGTATTGTTTACAATGGATAAACAAAAATTCCGTGCAGATGCCTTTGCGAAGTACATGGAATTGAACTACCGTTCAGCGCGTAAGGAAGATCCGAAAATGGTAGTCGACAAGCAATACAAATTGTGGGAGACGGAAGCGATTTTGGAGTACGAAGAATCGAAATTACCTGGGAAATATCCTGCGTACAAAGCTTTGATTACAGAATACCACGATGGAATTATGATCTACGAAGTGATGTCGGATAAAGTGTGGAACAAAGCCATGCGCGACACCTCCGGATTGAAAGCATTCTACGAATTGCACAAAAGTGATTACCAATGGGGCGATCGCATCGATGCGGAAGTATTTGAATGTAATTCAATGGAAATCGCTCAGCAAACCAAAAATTTGATGACGACTCAAGACACTTTAACGTCGTCAGAAATCGTAAAGGCGATCAACGAAAGCTCTTCCTTGAATGTGAAATTCAAAAAAGGTAAATACGATACTTCCAAGACGAATTACTTGGCAGCTCAATCTTCTTCGCTCACGAAAGGGATCAATGATATTTACAAATTTGAAGATAAGTTCTACGTGATCGTAGTGCTTGATCAACTTCAAGCAGGGCCGAAAGCATTCGACGAAGCAAAAGGTTCAATCACTTCCGATTACCAAAACTACCTTGAAAAAGAATGGTTGACGGAAATCGAAGCGAAACACAAATTGGTCATCAATAAAGAAGTACTCTATTCCATTGGGAAGTAAGCTCCATAAACGCATTTTACAGGCTGGTCTTTTGGCTAGCCTGTTTTGCTTTGTCCTAATTTCATGTAGTTCGAAGGACAAAGTAGTTGCGTCGGTGGATGGTGTTGAACTCACCGAAGGTGATGCATGGGTGCTCATGAAACATTTGGGCTACGATCCAAACAACAAAGAAGACTTCGACGCGTTCGTGAAGCAGTGGGTGGAAAGAGAAGCGTTAAAAAAAGAGCTTAACGAAACAAACCCTGAATTATCGAAGCTCGTTGAATTGCGTGCAGATGCCTTTAAAGGTGAGTTGGCCAAATTCTATTTGGAAGAAGAGTTGATGAAGCAAAAATTGGACACAGTTGTTTCGCAAGAGGAAATAAAAGCCTATTACAACGAACACAAAGATGAGTTCCTGTTGAGCGATTACCTCGTTAAAGCCCTTTACCTAAAAGTTCCAAAATCTGCGGATTACAAATCGAAATCCATCGATCAAGTCTACCTGTTAAAAAATGATAAAGACCTTTCTGATGTGAATTCTTATGCCAAACTTTACGCAGAGAATTTTTATTTCAATGATTCGTCGTGGATTTACTTCAACGAATTGTCGAAAGATATTCCCTTAACAAAATACAACGTCGACAATATCGTTCTTAATAGATCGAAGACGTATTTTTCGGATGATGAGTTCACGTATTTCTTGAACATCCTCGATTTCACTCTCAAAGACGACGTTCCTCCAATG
>CALFOS010000256.1 GCA_937919725.1 uncultured Fluviicola sp.
GGAATGGGAGTTTTGGGTGTTTCTTGGTTGTACTTTTTCAATAAAATTGGCCTCGCGAAATCAAAAATGTTTCATTCTTAGTTCCTTTTCTTCCCGCTCAACTTGTGCAAAACAGTTCATTCGTTAATTTAAAGTAAAGGATGTCAATAATCGACAGAATCGCATCACAGCAAAAGTGGACGTTGACGTTCTTGGCATTGCTTTCAGCCTTCTTTTTCATTGGACTTGGTCAATTCCATCTGTTCGATTGGGACGAAATCAACTTTGCGGAGTCAGCGCGAGAAATGATCGAAAGTAACGACTATCTCCGCGTACAGATCAATTACTTGCCGTTCTGGGAAAAACCTCCCTTCTTTTTCTGGTTGCAAGTGGGCGCCATGAAATTATTCGGCGTGAACGAATACGCAGCACGATTCCCTAACGCTTTATTCGGTGCGATTTACCTTTTCACGTTCTATTTCATCGGAAAACGGCACTTTTCAGCAAAATTCGGATTCATTTGGGCACTTGTCTTTTTCGCTTCCCTCCTGCCACACATCTATTTCAAATCGGGAATCATCGATCCAGTCTTCAATTTTTTCATCTTCCTCTCAGTATATTTCATGATTCGAGTGATGGCGAAGGATGGCTCATCTATTTGGAAATTGGCACTGTTTTCAGGACTCTTTTCAGGATTGAGTGTGCTCACTAAAGGACCCGTAGGATTTCTTCTTCTTGGACTCACACTGGTCGTTTACCTCATATACAAACGATTCAAAGTGTTTCCTTCACTGAAAGGAATTCTCTTTTTCTTCCTCGGATTCGTAGGAATTATCTCCTGCTGGATCGCAATGGAAGTTTCGCAAAACGGTTGGGCAATTTTGGAGCAATTTATCCAATACCAAGCTGAATTGTTCAATTCGCCAGTTGCGGGACACGAACAACCATTCTACTATCATTTCATGGTGGTCGGACTTGGCTGTTTCCCCATGTCGGTGTTTGCACTTCCACTTTTCTTCCAGAAAACGGATGCAACCATCCTCGATTTGCGCAGATGGATGCTCAGCCTATTTTGGGTCGTGTTGATATTATTTAGCATTTCCACGACCAAAATCATTCATTATTCTTCTATGACGTATGTGCCCTTATCTTTTTTAGCTGCGCTGAGTATTTATCGTGCACTTTTGGGCGAATTGATTTACAAAAAATACCTCCGAATCGTGTTTATCTCAATTGGTGGATTGATTTCCTTGGCGCTACTCGTTTTCCCGATTTTATTGATGGAAAAAAGTTGGTTAATCAGTATCACAAAAGACCCGTTTGCAGCAAAACTGATCGAATATTCTCCCAAATGGGGCATGATTGATCTCGCCGGAGGAGTCATTTTCATTACAGGATTTATTTTCTCACTCATCTATTTCAAGCGAAAAGAATACGGGAAAACCATTTTTGCTCTAGCGATTGGCGTGGCATGCTCACTCCTTGTTTTATTGTACACAGCCATGCCAAAGGTCGATCAAATGACCCAAGGTGATGCGATTGCATTGTATCAAGAATTGGAAGATGAAGATTGCTACGTGGAGACTTTACGCAAGAGCTATGCGCATTATTTTTACGTGAAAACCAAACCAAACAACCGCACGAAGGAACAAAACGAAGAATGGATGCTGCGCGGTGAAATCGACAAGCCCGTTTATTTCGTAACGCGATTCGATCAAGATTTCCTAGATGGTATTGGGGGATTTGAGGTGGTAAAAGAGCGAGGTGCCTTCAAATTGTACCGTAGAATGCCACTGAAAAAGGATCAATCGTCGTTGCCAGAATAACGAATTTCAACAGCTGTAGCGCCTTTCCCATATTCTCGGAAATCGGCATCAAAATAATCTATAGAATCTTGCCGGTCTAAGAATGTTCGTACTTCTTCTTTGAGCACACCCAAACCTACGCCGTGAATGATCACCAACTTTCGAATCCGTTTGCTTTTCGCACGCTGATAAAAAGTACGTAGCTCGCGCATTTGTTTTGCGAGAATTTCGCCATTCGATAATCCAGAATGAGAATCGGCAGTGGTTTCGATGTGGAGGTCGATTTCCCACACGTCGATTGGCTTTCGTTTGCCCGTGAGAAAGCCATTTTTTACGTGATGGTTGATGGTTGCAAAGGATTCATCCGCATTGATCGCCACAATATCATCGGCATTGAGATGATATTCTTCACCATGAACGGGTGCAATTTCATCAAGACGACATGGTTGTTCGAATCCGTCTTCGTCGATCACCACAATTTTCGTTGCACCGATGGATTTGATCGTTCCACCTCCCGGCTCATTCATAAAAACAACTTTTTGACCTATGCTATAACGCATCTGGACTCCACATTTGAGTTTTCAGTACCATGGAGAGAATCCAAGGTGAAAGGAAAGAAACCACCCAAAACGCCACGACTAACAATTTGAAAAAGAATGATGCGTCGCGAACAATGGGAGTTACGAGAACATTATTCACTTGACTCGCCAAAATAGGATCTGCTTCTTCGCTCGATACTTGATCGATGAATTTCCGTAGAGCTGGAGTGTGTTGAAGAACTACCTCTTTTATCTTCGAAAAATCCTTGTTGCTCAATAATTTATAGGAGGTGGCATAGTTCACACTTTCGCCCAAAAGTTCCTTGTGCATTTGGTATTTTTTCTGAAGCGCACGCACACGAAATGCCATGAGAAATCCAAATCCAATTATAAATGGATTTCGCATATGCGCCCCAATTCCAATCAGCACCAAAGATGAAACGAGCGCGAAAATCATCAGTAAAAATTCGTTTACGCGTTTCACAATCAATTTAAACATCTGTCCACCGTCCAAAGGATCAAGCGGAAGTAAATTGATAACATTGAGAAGAATGAAAAGTAAAGCAGGTTCGGCCAACCAATAATTGTATGCGCTCCAAGTGGAATACCAATACAGTAAATTCCCGATCATAATCCCTGGAAATGGACCCGAAATTAGAACAATAAGACTTTGCTTTTGGGAATAATTCGATTTTTTACCTTGCACAAACGCACCCATGAGGGGAATGAAAAGCATGCGAACATTTTTATACTTGAAACCCTTCATCGCTATGAAATGTCCCAACTCGTGAATAACGAGTACGATCAGTAAATTCAACAAAAACAAAAATTGATCTTCAAAAAACAGAAGAAACGCCATGACGAACACCACCAGTGAAAAAATGGTGAGCGAAAGACTACTCTTTGGTGTATATTCCACCAAATCGGGTTTTTCAGGATAAAAGTCTACATCTTGCATCGGAGAACTAAAATATTGAGAAATACTGGATTTTCAGCAAATTATAGATAAAATTATGCATTCAAGGCGAAATCTTTCGCGAAATACGTTAAAATTCCATCTGCACCTGCACGACGTATGCTCAATAACATCTCCGCCATGGACTGCTCATAATTCAACCAACCATTGGCACTCGCGGCATAAATCATGGCGCATTCACCACTCACATTATACGCAGTGATCGGCAAATTCGTTGTTTCGCGCAGAGTTTGAATTACATCAAGGTAACAAATAGCTGGCTTGACCATTAGTATGTCTGCTCCCTCAGCTTCATCGAGTTTCGCTTCAATGATCGCTTCGCGTTTATTGGCTGGATTCATCTGATACCCTTTTTTGTCTCCTGTTTTCGGCGCAGAATCGAGCGCATCGCGAAATGGACCATAAAAAGCACTGGCGTATTTTGCCGTGTAGGACATAATGCTCACCTCTTGAAATCCTTCACTGTCAAGCGCATCTCTTAAAAATCCAATTCTACCGTCCATCATATCACTTGGTCCTAATATGTCGATTCCTGCTTGTGCTTGCGCGATCGCCATTTTTGCTAAAATTGGCAAGGTTTCGTCGTTTAGAATCCGTCCGTTTTGCATAAGTCCATCGTGACCATCCGAAGAATAAGGGTCCATTGCTACATCACTCATCAATTCAATGTGTGGAAATCGTTCTTTTATTGCACGAATGGCATGGAGATAAAAATTTTCGTCGGCGTAACTATAAGAAGCAATAGGATCCTTTAGCGATTCGCTTACGGCTGGGAAAAGTACAAATTTATCCAATCCAGCGTTCGCACATTCCTCAATTTCGGGAAGAATTAAATCCAGCGACCATCGATAATTTCTTGGTAATGAAGTGATTTCTCGCTTCACCCCTTTACCATCTTCAATAAATAATGGATAAATCAGGTTTTGTACGCCCATGTTGGTTTCAGCTACCATTTCGCGGATGGCTGATGATCTTCTATTTCTACGTGGCCTTTTTTTCATGAGTAAATTTGAATGAAACAAAGTTAACATTTCGCGCGGAATATCTTTTTTTTGCTACTTTAGCATGCAAAGCAAATATTCGAAAGAAAAGTATGAAAAAAAACAAACTTCAAAGGATAATTTTACCTGTGCTAGGATGTGCGATTTTAGCATATGGAATGGTAGCTTGCTCGGAAGATCCAGACGCAGATTCGAACGTTGTTGATAATGAAGTACTCGATCCAAACGGATCATTGAACTCAGTTTTTGATGGTAAAATTTTCAGCATTCCATCTCCTCTTCAAACGGCTTACTTGATTCAGGACCTCCAGTTGCCATTCATCGATTCGATGCTGAATGATGATTCGAACTTAAAAAAATATGTTACCGAATATTCGCAAGCCCTCAACCTAGGTGTTTATGGTGCCGATCTTGGATATGTGTCCATTTATGAGGAAAAAGGCTACGCAATGCGATATTTGACGTGTATCCGAAGCTTGACGGCTAAGCTAGGCTTGGAAAGCGCCTTCGATCCTAACTTTATCAAACGCTTTGAAGCAAACAGCGAAGTGCAAGATTCGATGGTTCAGTTGATGACTGATGCCTTTGGTAAAGCGGATAATTTCCTGAAAAGATCGGATCGTAAATCAGTCTCGGCACTGGTTTTGGCTGGTGGCTGGATTGAATCCCTCTATTTTTCCTGCGAATTGAATCGCATGAAGAAGTCGGATAAAATGCTCCGTCGAATTGGTGAACAGCGCGAAACTCTGAATACCTTGATTGCCTTGCTTAGCGAATATAATAAAGGAAAAAAACATAACGAATTGATTGCTGAACTACAAGATTTGCAAGTTTCCTTCAATAAAATTGAATTGAAGTACGTATACGAAGCTCCTGAAACCAATAAAAAGAAACACCTTACTGTCCTAATGCATCGCCTAACTGTTAAAGTTACGGATCAGGTGTTGAATGAAATCCGCACCAAAATTACCTCTATCAGAAACAATATAGTTAAAGCATGATCCGTATGAAAAGTATTTTAATAATCGCATTTGGACTTTTGAGCGTTACGTCGTTTGCACAGGATTGTGACGGTGTAGTGCGCGAGTGTCAACGTTTGCTCTCAAAAACATTTGTTTCCGATGGGCAGGTTTACACCGCATTTTTGGATCGAGAAAAGGCTGAATTTAAAACCACCTTATACGGGGGGACGACTTACCGTTTGGCTGCCTCAGCTGGAACGAAAGATAACTACGTGTGGTTCAAGATCAAAGACCCACAGGGACACACTCTTTTTTCGAACAGAAACTACAAAAATGCACCTTACTGGGATTTTCAAGTGGAGGAATCCATTCCTGTAACCATTGAAACAGAACTTGACTTGGATCTTAAAACATCTGGCTGTGTGGTCCTGATGATTGGTTTTAAGCGTTAATAATTTCTTGCCCCAGATTGAATGAGTGAGCGCATTCTTCGTGCATTAATGCAACTTTTTGCGATTATCGCAAAAGTCGACGAAGTACAAGATGATCTTGGCAAAGCTGGAATTGCGCCAACAATCCGAAGTAATAAAGGAATTCAAATCATTGAAAGTTTCCTGAAATCGGAGTTGAGCTCCTCGGATGTCAATAAATACCTGTCTATTTTCGAAAATTTCCTCAATGAGACACGGGGAAGATTGTTTTCTAAGAAGGGTGGCGACAAACGGACATCGCTTCAAGCGGTTAAAGTATTGCGCATTTGTACTCAAATTAATGAGGAACTCACTCAGCGACAAAAAATAATTGTTCTTGTACGCATACTAGAATTTATTAACTCAGATAGTCAGCAAACAGAAAAGGAGCAAAATTTTGTGCGAACAGTGGCGGATGCTTTTAACGTGAGCACAGAAGAGTACACCGCACTCCATAAATTAACTGCTGCTGCATCCGATAAACTCATAGACGAAGAAGGACATTTTTACTACGTTTCAAACGAATCTGTTAAATTTGAACACGCGACATACGCTGTTGTAGAAGGTTTAGATGCACCCATACATGTCGTAAATATCGAGAGTGTCAATGTCATGTTTTTTCGATACTATGGTGAAGATGAATTGATTATTAACGGTCAAATTGTATCCTCAGAGAAAACCTTTTTGTTCAACATCGGATCAACAGTTCGTACTTCGAAGAGCAATCAAATCTATTACAGCGATTTGGTCTCTAAAATGACACACTTCGATGTAAGCGAAGAATTAACCTTCACGGCGCGTAACATACTTCATTCCTTTGGTGGGACTCAAATCGCGATTCGAAGAATGAGTTTTTCTACAAATTCCGGTAAGATGATTGGAATTATGGGAGATTCGGGGGCAGGAAAAACTACGTTGATGAATGTCTTCAATGGTAAATTTACTCCTACTTATGGCGCTGTTGAAATAAATGGAATCAACCTGCACGAGGACTCGAATAAACTGGAAGGAATAATCGGGAATGTGAGTCAAAGCGATTTGCTAATTGAAGAACTCACAGTTTTTGAAAATTTATTTTTCGCGGCGCGTTTGTCGCTTGGTGGAGAAAGTGCTCAACAAATTACGAATAAAGTCGTTAATATGCTCACAAGCATTGGTTTGCATGAAGCAAAGGATTTACAAGTTGGTTCGCCACTGGAAAAAGTAATTTCTGGCGGTCAGCGAAAACGATTAAATATCGCTCTTGAACTTGTTCGAAATCCGCAAATATTGTTTGTAGATGAGCCAACTTCAGGTTTATCGAGCAAGGATTCGGAGAACATCATGGATTTGCTTAAGGAGCTTTCCTTGCGGGGAACACTTGTTTTTGTTGTGATTCATCAACCATCTTCGACTATTTTCAAGTTATTCGATCGCCTTTTGATCATGGATCAAGGCGGACATTTGGTCTACGATGGCATTCCGCTCAATGCTTTAGTGCATTTCAAAACACATTCTTATCAAGGAAATGCGCACGAACGTGAATGTAGTTTATGTGGAAACGTGAACCCCGAGCAGATTTTTAACATCATCGACCGTAAAATTGTGGATGAATTTGGCAATGAAACGACAGCACGAAAAAAATCTCCAGAAGATTGGCACCTACTCTACCACACGAATAAAGAGCAACAAGCGGTCAATCAATACAACGATAGACCATTGATCAGCACGAAGTTACCGAATAAATGGAGACAGTTTTTCACGTATGTAACGCGCGATTTCCTGAGTAAGATCGCAAACCGACAATACCTTATTATTAACGGCTTGATTTCCCCTGTACTCGCCTTAGTACTTTCCTTTTTCACCAAATATTTCTCGAATATCAAAGGTCACACAGAATATTCCTTCTTCACAAACGAAAACATTCCGCAGTTTATTTTTATCAGCGTAATCGTGTCCATTTTTATCGGGTTGGTGATTGCTGCTGAGGAAATTCATCGTGATAAGAAAATTCTAGAACGTGAACGCTTTCTAAATCTGTCGAAAAACAGTTACTTGATGTCTAAAATACTGATTTTGTTTACTATATCAGCTATTCAGTCCTTGATGTTTG
>CALFOS010000257.1 GCA_937919725.1 uncultured Fluviicola sp.
GGAAGCACAAGCGATCAAAGAAGAAAGTAAGATTTTTTTCATAATTGTTTAATTAGAGTTAGTTTGATGGAAAAGTAGCTTTTTTTTGAATGCTATTCATTGTAATATGTACGATTATCTTGGAAACCCAAAGCACAAAAAAAAGTCCTAACGTTGCAGTCAGGACTTTTTAAATTATAGCGATGTGTTAATTATTTCTTCACTGCTTCAACAACTGCTTTGAAAGCATCTGGGTGGTTCATGGCTAAATCCGCAAGAACCTTACGGTTTAATTCCATTTCACTTTTGTTGATGAGCCCCATGAATTGAGAGTAGCTCATTCCGTGCTGACGTGCACCAGCGTTAATACGCGTGATCCACAAAGCGCGGAAGTTTCTTTTCTTTTGTTTACGTCCTGTGTAAGCGTATTGCCACCCTTTTTCAACGGCGTTTTTCGCTACAGTCCATACGTTTTTTCGTCTACCGTAGTAGCCTTTTGCGTGCTTCATTATACTCTTACGGCGAGCTTTCGAAGCAACATGATTTACTGATCTTGGCATAATAATTTGTTTTTTAACAAGGAGCGCGCTATTGTTCCAAACGACTTAGTTACTCATTATTGGGTTAACTCTAACCTGTGTATGAATTCGTTACCATAACGAATTACTTCATGCACAATTGTTGTTTAATGTTCGACTCGTCTGCTTTATGTACTAAACCAGAATGTGTCAAGTTACGCTTTTGTTTCGTCGACTTCTTTGTTAAGATGTGACTTTTAAACGCGTGCTTTCTTTTGATTTTACCGCTTCCAGTGATAGTGAATCGCTTCTTTGCACTGGATTTAGTTTTCATTTTTGGCATCTCTCTTTGTTTTTAATTTATCGCTATAATAATCTTAAATATCTCAAGTCGCGAACGACGTGTTTATCTTTTCTTTGAGTTGATCATGATGGTCATACGCTTCCCTTCCAATTTCGGCATCAACTCAACGATTCCGTAATCTTCTAGTTCTTGTGCAAGACGCAATAATAATATCTCTCCACGATCTTTAAAGACGATTGAACGTCCTCTAAAAAATACGTAAGCTTTCAATTTACTTCCTTCTGCAAGGAATTTCTTTGCATGCTCTAATTTAAAATTGAAATCATGATCGTCTGTATTTGGTCCAAAACGAATTTCTTTGATGACAACTTTACTTTGTTTGGCTTTGAGTTCTTTCTCGCGTTTCTTTTGGTTGTACAAGAATTTTCTGTAATCCAAAATCTTACAAACTGGAGGAACGGCTTTTGGTGAAATCTCAACCAAATCCAAATCGGCTTCTTCTGCAATTTTAAGTGCTTCTCTAACCGAAACTACCTGAGGCTCTTCTCCTTCAACAACAAGACGAATCTTGTCTGCAATGATTTTGTCATTAATACGATGCTTCGCAGTATCTTCTCTACGAACAAAATTCTTTTTATTACGAGGTCTTCTCATTCAATATTTTAAACATTAACAGCCAATTCGCTTTCGATCGCTTTTCCAATAAGTGCCGCGAATTCTTCTACACTCATTGTCCCAATATCTCCATTTTCACCTCGTTGACGCACAGAAACCACTTGATTGTCAGATTCTTGCTCTCCAATTATCAACATGAATGGGATTTTATTGAGTTCAGATTCACGTATTTTCTTACCTACCTTCTCGTTACGATCGTCAACGAATCCGCGAATATCGTAATTATTTAGTAATTGTAAAAGTTTTTGGCTGTAATCGTTGTATTTATCGCTGATTGGTAAAATTGCCACTTGGTCTGTTGCTAACCACAAAGGGAAGTCTCCTGCACAGTGTTCGAGCAAAACTGCTACAAATCGTTCCATCGATCCAAAAGGTGCGCGGTGAATCATAACCGGGCGGTGTTTTGCATTGTCCGATCCAGTGTATTCCAACTCAAATCGCTCTGGTAAGTTATAATCTACTTGAATGGTTCCCAATTGCCATTCTCGTCCCAAAGCATCTTCCACCATGAAGTCCAATTTTGGTCCGTAAAATGCTGCTTCACCGTATTCGATAAACGTTGGAAGTCCTTTCTCTGCAGATGCTTCAATGATCGCACTTTCAGCTTTCTCCCAATTTTCATCTGATCCGATGTATTTGTCTGGATCGTTCGGGTCTCTCAAGGAAATTTGTGCTTTAAAATTCTCGAATTTTAATGTTTTGAAGATGTACAATACAAGATCGATCACTTTTTTGAACTCGTCTTTCACTTGATCAGGCGTACAGAAAATGTGCGCATCGTCTTGCGTAAATCCACGTACACGTGTCAATCCGTGTAACTCGCCCGATTGCTCGTAGCGGTATACGGTTCCGAACTCAGCGAAGCGAAGCGGTAAGTCTTTGTATGAGCGTGGGCGCGATTTGTAAATTTCACAGTGATGCGGACAGTTCATCGGCTTCAACAAAAATTCTTCGCCTTCGTCTGGTGTTAAAATCGGTTGGAATGAATCTGCCCCATATTTTGCGTAATGTCCCGAACAAACATACAATTCTTTACTTCCGATATGAGGAGTAATCACTTGATCGTATCCACCTGCTTTTTGAGCTTTTTTGAGAAAATTTTCTAATCGCTCACGCAATGCAGCTCCTTTTGGTAACCACAATGGAAGTCCTTGTCCAACAAGTTGTGAAAAGGTGAACAGATCGAGTTCTTTTCCTAATTTTCGGTGATCGCGTGCCTTTGCAAGTTCAACGTTCTCCAAATATTCGGTAAGTTCCGACGCTTTAGGAAACGTAATGCCGTAGATGCGTGTGAGTTGTTTGTTTTTTTCATCACCTCGCCAGTATGCACCCGCGATGGATGTCAATTTGACTGCTTTCACAAAACCAGTGTGTGGCATATGTGGTCCGCGACACAAATCAGTGAATTCTCCTTGCGTGTAGAACGTGATTGTCCCATCTTCAAGGTCTTCCAACAATTCTAATTTGTAAGGGTCTTCTTTTTCTTTGAAATAAGCAATCGCATCAGCTTTGGAAACTTCTTTTCGAACGAATTCGCTTTTTTGCTTGGCGAGTTCTTTCATTTTTTGTTCGATCTTCTCCAAATCTTTCTCCACGATGTTGTATTCCATGAAATCTACGTCGTAGTAGAAACCATTTTTCACAGGAGGTCCGATTGCTAATTTTACGCCAGGAAAGTAAAACTCGATTGCTTCTGCCATCAAGTGAGCAGAGGAGTGCCACATCGTCGACTTACCATCCTTATCGTTCCAGGTGAGTAATTGCAACGTCGAGTTTTGAGTAAGTGGAGTGTTTGCATCAACAACATTACCGTTAACTTTAGCAGCGAGTACATTTCGGGCAAGACCTTCAGAGATACTCATCGCGATATCCATCGCGGAAGTTCCATTTTCGACCTCTCTCACCGAACCATCTGGGAGCGTAATATGAATCATAATTTATTTTTCAATGAAGTGGCAAAGATAGTGAAAGAACGGAGATTAGTGCGCTTGAAAGTGATTGAATTTCGAGGAGATATCCACTATTTTTTTCGCCCCAAGACGATCAAGTGAATTTGATTTGCACCTGTTAGAATTGGATAATTGATCCTAGATATCAAGATATGACTGATTCCATTCAACTCGAAAAGTTCCAACAAGTCCACTTCGAGGTAATAATGAACAGGTATTGAATCCCGAGCGCTGGCCCTTTTAGTGGTCGAATAGGTTTACGCATCTTCTATGCAACTTGATAATTGATTCCACTTTTCGCCAAAAAAAATTTGAAGCTGATTCGATGAATTTACCCAAGTCTAATTTTGTTCAATAGGAAATGAATAATCCACAGAAAACTCGTTCAAATTGGCTGTTGATCTTATTAATTTCACGTGCATCTAGTACTTCAAAGGCAACACTGGTCACGTGCTTCTTTGCTTCTTGAATCATCTCTGAGGATACGTCAGTTGTGCGAATGGTCGAATTTGGAAGGGATTTTTAAGCGAATTGGTCACATTTGCGGGTCCGCATCCAATTTCAAGAATGGATGGGTTATCTGGAGGTAGCGGAGCAGGAAGTCTCGTGAGATTTGTCATATAACCGATTGCCTTTGAATTTCTCATGGTACATCGCGGCGATTCCCCCCCCCTGTTGAGATCGTATTTTGGTAGGGATCACTCATCTGGAAATGCGTTTAGTCAATCGGATTTATCGATAGAGAAAATATTGAAAGGTGCCCCATAATATTCTTCAATTCTTTTTTCGAACGTCATGCCATTTTTTAGGGCTACTTTCTCTGATCCAATGTTGGCAGGTTCGATTACCGAGATCAAATTGTCTGACCATCCATTTTCGAATCCAGCGTTTTTGCAGGCAGTTGCCGCTTCGATCGCATACCCTTGTCTCCAAAATTCGGGCAAAATCGAATAACCTACTTCTAATCTTTTTTCTTCTTCGATTGTTTGAAGGAGTAATCCGCTTTGTCCGATAAGTCGGTTTGTTTTTTTATCGATAAGTGCGTTCATGCTACCCAAATTGTTCTCGTATCGTTTGAATGTTTTATCGAACCATTTTTGGGTTAATTCCTTCGCTGATAGTTTCGGGTCGAGCCCAAGGAAGATCGCTACGTCATCAGAAATAAATAATTTTGTCCACGCGTCGAAATCATCCCAAGTTACTTTTCTAAAAAGCAATCGTTCAGTTTCGAGTCCTTCGAGGAGGTAATTGTTGTGTTTTTTGGGATTCATCATTTCCCTTTTTACCCAAATCTCAAATGCCTCACGGTATCTCCATTATTGATCAATTGCTTCAAAGAATCGATCCCAATTTTCAAATGATCATCCACGAAATCTGCGGTTACTTTTGAATCACTTTCACTTGTTTTAACTCCTTCAGCGACCATTGGTTGATCTGAAACTAAAAGCAATGCTCCCGTAGGAATTTGATTGGCAAATCCAACGGAAAAAATCGTAGCCGTTTCCATGTCGATCGCCATAGCGCGAATTTTTTGCAAGTATTCTTTAAACTCTTCGTCGTGCTCCCAAACGCGTCGGTTGGTGGTGTAGCACGTTCCTGTCCAATAATCTTTGCTGTAGTCCCTAATGGTTGTCGAAATCGCTTTCTGTAAAGCAAACGAAGGCAGAGCCGGAACTTCTGGTGGAAAGTAATCGTCGCTGGTTCCTTCTCCACGAATCGCCGCGATTGGCAGAATTAAATCTCCCACTTCGTTTTTTCGTTTTAGTCCTCCACATTTTCCTAGAAAAAGAGCCGCTTTAGGATGGATCGATGAAAGTAAATCCATGCACGTTGCAGCAGAAGCGCTTCCCATTCCAAAGTTGATAATGGTTATTCCTTGCGCCGTAGCACACTGCATGGGCTTGTCTTTCCCCATGACTTCGACACCATGCATTTCCGCGAATTTTGTCACGTAATTGTGGAAGTTGCAGAGCAAGATGTATTCGCCAAAATTTTCTAGTTTTTCTCCTGTGTATCTGGGTAGCCAGTTTTCAACTATTTCTTGTTTCGTTTTCATGTTTCTAATTTTTTAGTTGTAAAAAATGGAGACTTGTTTCCACAAATCCCCATACAATATGGATTTAAAGGATTAATCCAGGATCCCGTACATTTTTCTGTAGTAAAGCATTTGCTCTACGAATGTTTGATTGTTTTCAATTTTGATGTCGATGATTTCGCCGCTTTCGTCCGTTACAGGAACGAGAACTGGATTCACAAACCCGCGGTACGGCGCCAAATTCAATGGTTTCACTCGCTCCAACACTTCTTTGTGTAAGGCTTGATCTACTTTTACGCCATACGTTTCTACCAGTGCTTTTCCGGCTACGTAATCTCCTTCTGACTTAATCCGCTGAATTTCTCTCAATAAATCTCCGAAAAGTGTTCGTAATTTATCGTAATCGTTGATGTTGAAGTACGTTTTTCCGTTGCGCGTAATGCGTTCGATAACATTATCTGCTTTTCCTTTTTCGATTGCCCATGAAGCAACCAACTGACGGTTTTGCATGTGCTCTTCTTCCACATCTTGACCCAATTCCAATCGTTGAAGTTGCGTCATCATTCCGTTTCGGATGTAGCCATCATATTCTGCTTTACCAACATCGAGGGTGGTGATCAATCCAAGATCAATCATTTTCTTGTCCATGATGTAGTACAAACCTACCAAATCGGCACGGGCTTCTTCGAGCGTACTCGCATAGTTTCTCAATGTTTCAGATGGTTGTCCTACACCGTCGTTGATTTGACCCGAAGCGTGACCAACTACTTCGTGCAAAGCTGTGTGTAACTTTCCTGCGAGGTAGGCGTGTTTGTCAGCGAGTGCGATTTCTTCTTTGTCGTTCGCAAATTCGTTCAACAATCCTGCGCCCCCTGCTTTGTCGTAAGCGCTGATGATGTTCCCCAAACTCACCGATTTCGATCCGACTTCTTGACGAATCCAGTTGTTGTTTGGCAAATTCACTCCGATTGGCGTTGATGGCGACGCATCTCCCGATTCGCTGGCAACTTGGACCACTTTGTAACTCACGCCTTTTACTTCTTTTTTCTTATGAGATGGAATCAAAGGCGAATTGTCCTCGAACCATTGCGCGTTTTCTGCCACCATTTTCATTTGGCGCGATGCCTCAAAATCGGTGATTTGTACTACGCTTTCGTATGAAGCTCTTTTGCCTAGTGCATCTCCATACGTTTCAATAAACCCGTTGATCCAGTCGATGTCTCCTTCCGTCGATTTTGCCCAGAGTACGTTGTAATCGTCCCACGTTTTCAAATCACCGGTTTTGTAATATTCGATCAATTTCTTCAATGCTTTTTTCTGCGTATCGTTCTCCGCAACAGTCACCGCTTTTTCAAGCCAGAAAACAATTTTCGTAATTGCTTTTCCATATTTTCCATCAATTTTCCAAACGTCTTCGTAAGCAGTACCATCTTTCAAAATCATGGTTGAGTTCAATCCGTACTCGATTGGATGTTTTGCTGTTTTATCGACGATGCGCGCGTAGTAATCGTCCACCATTTGTTGCGTCACACCTTTACCATAAAACCCGTTTGCAGAAGCGACGATCATATCTTTCGAGGCATCTTTCACTTTTCGTTTTGCGGCAACCGTTGGATCGAACATCACGTTCAGTGCTTGATCAGAAATCTTCGCACCTGTTTGCTTCACATAATTCTTGAATACACTTTCGGAGAATTTCGGAGTGAATTTTGTCATTCCATAGTGGTGATGAATTCCATTGGCAAACCAAATTTGCTTCGCGTACACCATCATATTTTTCCAATCTGCTGAGGTTTTATCACCCTTGTATTTCTGGATCACATCTTCCAAGCAATTTCTAATTTCGAGGTTGTACGGATTGTTTTGATCGTAAATGATGTCGCGACCTGCCAGTCCGGCTTGTGACATGTAATAGACTAATTTCTTCTGATCAATCGTCAACTTATCGAAATCAACAATGTCGTATCGAATCACCTGAATGTCCGCAAAACGGTCCACTTGTTCACCTGCTTTCATTTTCAGATCGGCATTCACCGAGCTGTGATCAGCATCATTTGTCGTAGATTCTTTGGAATCGCCACAACTAAACAATAAGGTAGCGAGGATCAAACTTGGCAGAATTATGTATTTCATCGGTGTTTGGATTGATTTTTTGAAAACCGAAGGTACGAAATTTTGAGACGATCGACAAGTTTGCACAAATTTAGCGGTAAAGAAAAAGTCGTTTCGAAATCAACGAAAAGCTGACTTGAAACGACTTCAATTTTGGGTCAAAAACCGGTTATTTTCTACCGAACACGGAAACTTTTGCTTTTCCTGGAGCTAAATTTTTGGTGTCGTAGAAAAAACGAATGTGTTTGATGAGTCGCGTTCCACCGTTCAAATCGATTACGCGCGAAGTGCTACCTTTTGTGAAATTATGACGCAATTCAATTTCGTCTTTTTCACCGTTCATGTACGTAACGACCATTCTATGCATGTTGAGCGCTCCGCCAGTGACCAAAACTTTCAGTTTCGTGAATCCGCCTTCTTTTGCCCCAACGTGAATATCGTCGGCGTCGAGTTTATAATCTACAGCGCGCATTCCGAGTTTTTCCCATTTGGTATTGGCTTGGCTGAATCCCGTGAGGGAGATGAACATAAATGCGGTAAACAATACGGATAAGATCTTGTAATTCATAACGTTGATTTTTGTGGGTTTATATTCATTAGATGGCTGAGAAGATGAAAGGTTTAATTCTACGGTGAAAAAAATTAGAGATTTAATTCCTTTCGCAAGGTTGAGTCGGCCACAGAATTATGATTCCAATAGTCTGAAGTGATCGTTTTCATTCGCGTAGCCGTCGTGGTGAGCTGTTTTTTAGCTGACCCGAATCCACTATTATTCGTTTCTGTCCAGGCGATTATTTTATGTGGATGTGCTTGCTCAAATTCAATTTTGAGTGTGCGATTGAGTTCGGGATATTCCAAGGTATAAAAGGTAGAAGTTCCTTTGTTATTCACCGATGCTGTGCACGCGTATGGCTTGTATTCGATGTGCAGTAAGCGGGCTGCTAGCAAGGATGGATACATCGAAATTTTTCCAGTTGGAAGATCCTCTCGAATGCGAATCATTGTCCAAACGTCGTCTTCCATCAATGCAAGGGCAGAACTATATCCTTGCTTAGATTCTCCTTCAAAGTAGGAATCAATGTCCACTTGGAAATTCTTCGTTTTCTGCTTTCGCACTTCCATGTACATGTGTCCGCACCATTCCTGACTACTCAATGACACTTTGATGGAATGATCGCCTTGCTTGAATGGCAAAAACGAACTCGTCATGATGGAATCGGGATAGATTCCAGTATTAAACTTCCGTGTTTGGTTGAGTTTCAAAACCGAAACATCGCTTGGACTTGGCTGATCGGCTTTCACAAAATTCGTTGGTGAAAAAGGCTCCGTTACAAAAACGAATACTGCTGTTCCTTCATGAATTTCGCCGTAGCGCACTTGCTCTAATTTGAAACTCGTAATTTCTGCTTTTCCACTGTACCAATAGGCCGCATCTTCTTTGGTTGACATACCCGTCTGCAAACTAGTCTCTACTTGTTTTTCAGCACCAATGATGTTCAATGACGTGTCCGAACATCCAAACAAAACAAATGTGGCTACAGCGCTGTAAAGAATCGCTTTTTTCATAATAAGGACTTTAAAAGTTCAGTTTTAGACGTGAATTCGCGCCATTCTCTTACACGATTCACATCGACCTCAAAGTACGCTTTTTACACGAATTGCATGCGCTCAAAGTTATGATTGAGAACCTGGGCATCATTCACGCCCAACCAATTATTCAAAATAGTCGCATAAACGGAGCGGAAATCAGTCTCAAAACGAATATCTCCGTTGTCATCTAAATTCGATAAATTGGGCGAAGCATTGATGATTCCAGCTTGCTTCAAACTTCCGCCCATCACAAATACATTGTTCGCTGAGCCGTGATCGGTGCCTCGACTTCCATTTTCACCAGCGCGCCTTCCAAATTCTGAAAAGGTGAGAATAAGTGTGTCTTTGAATCGGTCGTTTTTCTTCAAATCTTCTACCAATGCACCGATTCCTTCGGAGTAAATGCTCAACAATCTGTCTTGACTCGCCACTTGATTCACGTGTGTGTCAAATCCTCCAATCGAAGTGTAGTACATCCGCGTTTTTAGACCTGAAACAATCATGTCGGCGATTCCTTTTAAGTTTTTTCCGAAGGGTGTAGTGGGGTAAATGTGCTTAGAATCGTAGATCTTTGCGCGTTCAAAAATGTACTCGGCGGATGAATAAGTTTCCAACATCGTTTTGTACAAGTATCC
Organism: uncultured Fluviicola sp.; assembly: GCA_937919725.1. GTDB lineage: Bacteria > Bacteroidota > Bacteroidia > Flavobacteriales_D > Crocinitomicaceae > UBA4466. Next base: position 9,798 of record CALFOS010000257.1, read on the forward strand.
TTGATTGTCTTCGTTGAGCAAATTGGCTTGGGTGTTATCGACGATACTTTTGAAGTATTTCTCTCGTGTGGATTGAAACAGTTGCATTGGATCGGTCACGGCGATTCCTTTCTTCTCATTTCCCTTCATTACGAGTGATAAACTGCTATCGTGCTCGATTGCTTCATACGGATTTTGACAGTTCGCATCGAGGTAACGCCCAATCCAACCCGTTTTTAGGTATTCTTCGGATGCGCTCGCGGTTTGCCAAATATCCGTACTTCGGAAATGCGAGCGATTCGGATTCGGATAGCCTACGTTGTTGATGATCGTCATTTCGCCCTTATCATACAGTTCTTTGAGTTGTTTGCACGCGCCATTCAGCCCGAGTTGATCGTTGAGTTTGAAAATATCTTTCTCGTTTTTTCCAATTTGAGGTCGAAGCTTGTGATATATATCGTTGCCGAATGGAACAATCGTATTCAGTCCATCATTTCCACCTGAAAGTTGAATGACGATCACGTTTCGAAAGCCAGAAAGTTGGTCGAGTGAGATGAATTCCATGCCATTCAAAAAGGATGGGACAAGAAGCATTCCTGAGGCGAATGCTGATTTCTGCATAAATGATCTTCTATCCATAGTCGATTAATAAAGTTGATATTCTGGCAAGCTGAGTAGTTCGATTGCTCGATCTTTCAGACTTTTACTGCTTGATTGATCAATGGTTTTCTGAGCTCCTTCGGATAGTTTCGCTTGAATTAGAAAAGAGGTCAATTCGCTCTCTTGCCCCTTCATTTTTGCTTCGAATGCTTTCCAGTCGGGGTGTGCGTTGATGCGTTTTTCAATGTTCGCTTGAATCGCATCGCGTTTTTTCTCCTGATGGATGAGTACTTGTTCGGGATCGTCGCTTTTCTCGTCCCATTCAATCACGCCAAAGTTGAGTAGGAGTGAGGAGAGTTTGAGTCGGAGCATGAGCGTTGAACTGTCAATCCATGCCCGACCTCCAGACCATCCAGCAACGTTCGGTGGAAAGAAAAGGAGTTGGTTCAATTTCCGTTGGATCTGGATAACAGCTTTTGGTTCTTTGTAGTCGATTTCGAAGAGTCGCGTCATTCCAACAAGTAGTTCAGTAGGCGATTTTATTTTGCATCCGATCGTTTCGTCCGCATAGAAAACAGAACTTGTGAGGATGGATTTCACCAGCACGCTCAAGTCGTAATTAGACGAGAAGAATTGCTGCGAAAAAGTGGTGATCTCAAGGTCTGAAATGGGTCTTCCAATGAAGAATTCAACGAGTTTTTCCGTCAGGTATCGCGCCGTTTGTTGCTGATTCAGTAAGATTTTTATCACGTCTTCGCCGGTGAAATTTCCCGTTTCACCCAAGATTGTTTTCGATTCAGCGTCGTGAATTCTCGGTCTAAAAATGAACTCGCCTTGAAAAACTGTCCAACCAGTGAACGCGCGAGCTGCTTCTTTGATGTCGGTTTCGGTGTAGCCATTGTCGCGACCAAGCGTGAATAATTCCATCACTTCGCGTGCAAAATTTTCGTTAGGACTGTCTTTCTTATTTTGTTTGTTGTTGAGGTATTCAATCATCGCGGGCGATTTCGAAACTTCCATCAGCAGTTCGCCAAAATTTCCGAGTGCATGCTTTCGCAACAGATTGTTCAGGTCGATGTTTTCCTTCGGATTTTTACTCCGCATCGCGAAATGATCGTGAAAAAAGAAGGTCATTTTCTCGCGCAGCACAGGTTTTGTGTCAACGAGTTGTTTCATCCAAATCAAGTCCAATTCAAAGACTGATTGATTTGCGAGCTTGATAAGTTCTTTCTTTTCTTCGTCTGAAAGTGATTTACGATCTACATCAAACTTTGATAAATCCATTCTGATTTCATCGTACTTCTCACTCGTTTTAAACAAATGATTCACCAATTCTTCAGCTGTTTTCCCTTCCGCATCGTTGAGATTGCACGGCTCAGGACCAAATCCTGCTCGCCAATACAAATGTTGAATCTGTCGTCGCGTTAATTTCATGCTCCTCTTTTTTATTGGACAGGCGAAATTCACCTTGGTTTAATCGAATGGTTAAATTTTACGCCACCCACCGATCCCGCAGCTTCAAAAATGGGCGTTCGATAAGCAAAGAAAGCAGGATCCCACCAGCAAGCGAGATCGCGAAGAAGACCAGTGAATTGATGTTTGGACCGAGGTGGATGCAATCATTCACGAAATTTCTACACGCGATGTGCCATAAATAGATCGAGTTGGAGTGTTTGCCGACCAGAGTGAAAAAGAAAACGAAGGGTTTGGAAATGCTTTGAAGTGCCGTTGAATTCATTTCGAAGTTGGTGAGCGAGAAGAGTGTGAGCAATCCAAAGCCGATATTGACGAGCGAAAGTCCTGCTGTGTTCATGAAATATCCGCCGGCTTCGTAGAAAAATCCAGGGAGCATGAGTGAAATCGACGAAGCAAGAAAAATCCATCGCCATTTTGTGAAGAAGCTGAAGAAGTGTGTGAAATGATACAAATAGGCAATTCAATA
>CALFOS010000258.1 GCA_937919725.1 uncultured Fluviicola sp.
ATTCACCAGCTTCTCTTCGATGAAATCAGTGACATATTGTTGTTCGAAGCGTTCTTTTTTGCCCCACGGGGTTTGATCTTCCGTTTTCATTGTTCCCGCTAACGCGACTGTTTCTCCACGTTCGCGATTGCACGAAATCAATACTTCGGGTGTTGCGCCGATCCAGGTTCCGAAAAATTCACTGGAAATCAAATAGACGAAGGCAGATGGGTAAGCAGTGCACAGTTTTGTGAATAATTTTTGAGGATCGCCATCAAAATCAACCCGTTTTATTCTGGATAAGATCGCCTTCGAAAGTCCGCGTGTCCGAATATGGTCAATGAAAAACTCTGCTTTTTCGAGGTATTCAGCTTTGGAGTAGTAAACTGGTTTCAGCGCAATTTTTTCAAGGTGAGAAATCGCATCTTCTACAAAAACAAACGCTTCGGATTTATCGAAATTGCTAACAATAAAACCATCCGTCAATTCTGAAAATGGAATATTTTTGAAACTTCCGATTTTTTCAACGGAATTTTCGAACGGTAATCTATATGAAAGTTTAGCTCCCAAGATTACGTTTTTTCAACAATCATAACTGTTAATCGACCCGTACAAATGAGTTTTTCCGTCGCTTCATCGCGGATATCTACCTGCCAAACATGAGTGCGTTTTCCTGCGTGAATCACTGTTCCTTTGGCCCGCACACTCCCCGATTTCATACCCCCGAGGTGATTTGCGTTTATTTCGAGTCCAACGGGCATGTACTTTTCGATGTCGATTAACAAAACAGATCCCATCGAGCCAATCGTTTCGATAAGTGCTGCACTTGCTCCTCCGTGAAGCAATCCCATTGGTTGATGCGTTCGGTGATTGACAGGCATGGTAGCCACGAGGTAATCGTCTCCCAATTCAACACACTTGATGTCCAACAATTCCATCATGGTGTTCTTGTTCATCGAGTTGATAAGTTCGAGCGGTACTTGTTTTAATTTCATGGTCTAAATTTACGGTTCAATTTGCACATTTCGCAATATTGCGAAATGGCAATAAAGCCTATTTTATTAAAATCTTGAATACCAATAACTTAAAACTAAATCATTCATTGTGGTTTTTCATTTCTAAGACCGCTGAAGAAGAAAAGTCACAGCTTTTGAAAGTGAACGGAAGTTCACCTACTGCGAAGCTAACTTGACCTATTTTATCTCAATTCAGCAACCCCAGTTTATACAATTTAACAACAATCGACCGTTGGCGATTTTTCATTTCCTTGGGCTTGGCTAGAGCGATTTCTATTAACTTTGTCACATGATTCAGGAAAACGTCAATCTTCGCCCGTTCAATACCTTTGGAATTGAGGTATGTGCAAAGCGCTTTGCATCATTTTCATCGATTTCAGAATTAAAGGAACTGATCGCTCAGCGCAACGGAGATCCACTTTTGTTTTTGGGTGGGGGAAGTAATATTTTGTTCACGAAAGATTTCGATGGATTCGTTTTGCACAACGAAATGACGGGGATTTCGATCGTTGAAGAAACGGAATCGGAGGTAAGAATCCGATCAGGTGCTGGCGAAGTATGGCATGATTTCGTGCTGTTTTGCGTTGAAAATAATTTTGGAGGAGTCGAAAATCTATCGCTCATTCCAGGCAGCGTGGGCGCAAGTCCAATGCAGAATATTGGTGCATACGGAATAGAAATTAAAGATGTTTTCGTTTCCTTGGAAGCGTTTCACATTGAAAGTGGCGAAATTCATTCGTTCGATAATGAAGCGTGCAAATTTGGCTACCGCGAAAGTGTGTTCAAGCGAAAATTGAAGGATCAATATGTGATTAGTTCGGTAACATTCAAACTCACGAAGCTGCATAAAATCAACTCTACTTACGGTGCAATTGAAACAGAATTGGCGGAGAAGGGAATTAAATCTCCAACGATCAAAGACATCAGCAACGCGGTGATAGCGATTCGTTCGAGCAAGTTACCGGATCCTGCTAAAATTGGAAATGCGGGAAGTTTTTTCAAGAATCCCGCTGTCGATAAAAGCGTTTTAGAGAAAATTCAAACGAATTATGATAACGTTCCGAATTATCCAGCACCTGAAGGAAAAGTAAAATTAGCAGCTGGTTGGCTGATCGAGCAAGCGGGCTGGAAAGGGAAGACGTTTGATACGTATGGCGTGCACAAATTGCAAGCTTTGGTATTGGTAAATTATTCGACTACAAAAGGCTCTCTGATTTATGACCTTTCAACGGCTATAATTGAAGACATTGAAGCGAAGTTTGGGGTGGTTTTGGAGCGAGAGGTGAATATAATTTAGGAACTACCATTCATCGCCCGTTCCGTCAGCTTCATTCGCTTCGTCAATTAACTTTTTCCAGTTGTACGATCCGTCTTCGCTGTCCTTCACAATTGTCAAGTACTCATTTTTGTCCATTTCGTAGCGATCTATGGTATCGCCCGTGTACGTTTCAATTTCCTCGAGCAGCGGAATTTCGTCTTTACTGCAAAATGAAAGTGCTTGACCGAGTTTATTTCCTCGACCCGTTCGTCCGCATCGGTGTACGTAATTTTCAGGCAAGTCGGGCAAATCATAGTTGATCACCATTTCCACATTCGGAATGTCGATTCCGCGTGCGGCAACATCGGTCGTTATGAGAAGTTTGTTCTGTCCTTCTCTAAATCGCTCCAAAATGGCGAAGCGGTCTTTCTGTTCTATTCCGCCGTGCAATGCCTCCGATGCTAAATCTACACGAGCCATCGCTGCAACAACACGTTCGGCACGCACTTGAGTTCGAACAAAAACCACCATTTTTTGGTCTGGATATTCCTTCGCCATGTTTTCGAGGAAAAAGCGTTTGTCGTCCATTTCTACCATCACGATGGCGTGTGAAATGGTTTTTGCTACAGGATTCTTCGGTGATATCTGAATGCGGATTGCGTTACGAACAACGTCGTATGCCAGTGATTTAATTTTTTTAGAGATCGTTGCGGAGAAAAAGAGGGTTTGTCGTTTTGCGGGAACGAACTTGAGTACATCAGTAATGTCTTTTGCGAAGCCGAGGTCGAGCATCAGATCTGCTTCATCGAGGATAAGGTATTTCACAGTCGTCACGTCCAATGCGCCTTGCGAAATGAGGTCGAACATGCGTCCAGGTGTCGCCACGAGGATATCAATTCCGTTGTTGAGGGTCGCGATTTGTTGCTCTTGCTCCACCCCACCATACAATCCGAAGGATTTCACTTTAGTGAGTTTACTGATGTCGCGGTAGACGCCAGCGATTTGCCGGGCGAGTTCACGCGTAGGCACAAGCACCAAACATTTCACGCCTTTACTTTTCGCGTATTTATCTTTGGATCGACTAATCATATGAATGGTTGGAATGGCAAATGCCGCCGTTTTTCCAGTTCCCGTTTGAGCTATTGCCATCACATCTTCGCCATCCAAAATAGGACGAATCGCCTTGAATTGAATATCGGTTGGACGGTTGAACCCAAGCACTTCCAATTGCTTAATTATTTCTGGCGCGATGTCGTAATCCGAAAATTTCATGCTCAATCGTTTAAACTAAAAAAAGGATTCCATTATCGAACGAATCGAAACGAAATCCTTTTCAGTATGTATTAATGTGTATCCTAATCTTCTAACTCCGATGGAACGAGAATTCGTCCACAGTGCTCGCAAGCGATCACTTTTTTCTTTGTTTGAATGTCTAATTGACGTTGTGGTGGAATTTTGTTGAAACAACCTCCGCACGAATCACGATCTACAGGAACAACCGCCAAACCGTTGCGAGCATTTGAACGCAAGCGTGTGTAAGCCGCAGACAAACGAGTATCCAATTTTTTAAGCGCAGCTTGTGATTTTTTATCCAATTTCTCTTCTTGAGCTTGCGTTTCAGCGATGATTTCATCCAACTCCGCTTTCTTAGAAGACAAATCTTCCGCTCTGAAATTTCTGCGTTCTTTAGCAGTATCAAACACCTCTTTTTTGTTGGTGATCGCAAATTTCGTTTCTTTCGATCGTTTCTCGTTCAAACGCATTTCCAATTCTTGGAATTCTATTTCTTTCGAGATGGATTCAAATTCGCGGTTGTTGCGAACGTTATTTTGTTGCTCTTTGTACTTAGCAATTGCCACTTCTGCATCTTTATTTCCGTTCTTACGATCAGTAATCTCTGTATCTAGTTCCTTTATTTCCGACTCGATATTAGCAATGCGCGTGTCCAATCCTGCCAATTCATCTTCCAAATCTTGCACCTCCAAAGGAAGTTCACCACGAATCGTTCTAATTCGATCGATTTCAGAATCAATACGTTGCAAATCATAGAGACTGTGCAGCTTCTCAGCGATTGTCATTTCTTTTTTCGTTGCGGTTTTTGCCATGAGCTAAAAATAATTTATTGGGTTCGTGTTGACCTCCGTTAAATGAACCGCAAATTTAGGAAATTTTTTTGTCAAAATACCGTGTAAAAGGTTTGAAGTGAATTGTTCGCTTTCATAATGACCGATATCGGCGATAATTAAATGATTCTCAGCATCAAAAAACTCGTGGTATTTGTAATCTCCGGTAATAAAAATATCGGCTTCTTGAGCGATGGCATTCCGCAGCAAAAAACTCCCTGCTCCTCCGCAATATGCTACGCGTTCGATTTCATCAGTCAGCAACTCGGTGTGACGAATCACCCCGCATCCGAAGGTTTGCTTGATGTGCGTCAAGAAATCACGTGTGCTCATTGCCTCGGGCAAATTTCCTATCATTCCCGCTCCTTCAAACTGATTATCGTTCAAGATTGGATACGCTTCGTAGGCAACTTCCTCGTAAGGATGTGCTTCTTTCATTGCTCGAATAACTTTATTCAAACTATGCTTCGAAACAAGCACTTCAATTTTCGTTTCTAGTGCATTTTCACGTTCTCCTTCTGTTCCAACGAATGGATTCGATCCTTCTTTGGGCAAAAATGTTCCCGTTCCCGAAGTTGCAAAACTGCATTCGGCATAATTGCCAATGGATCCCGCCCCAGCATCGAAAATGGCATCTTTAACTGATTCCACGTAATCATCTGGCACAAATACGACCAATTTTGCGAGCACGTCACTTTTTGGAGCGAGCACCGAAATATTTTCTAATCCAATTCGTTGCCCGATCTCCGCATTCACGCCAAAACGGTAATTGTCAAGGTTGGTATGAATGGCATAAAGCGCAATGTCGTTTTTGATGGCTTTTTGGATCGTTCGTTGCACGTAATCGCTGCCGTTCAGTCGTTTTATGCCTTTAAATAAAATGGGATGGTGCGCGATGACAAGATTACATTTCTTTTCAATCGCTTCATCTACAACGGATTCTATACAATCTAGACTCACCAATGCGCCCTTTACTTCCATGTTTGGGTCACCAACGATCAATCCTGAGTTGTCATACGATTCTTGGCTCGAAAGTGGCGCAAGCGATTCCAAATAAGCAGTTAGTTCATTTAATTTCATACTTAAAGTTTGAACGTTAGTCCGATATCGAAGCCAAGTGCTCGACCAAAATGATTGTACGAATCGGTTACCACATACGAATCGCTCAATTGAATTCGATATTCGGGCATGATGAGCAGCGTGAAATTATCCGAAAACGACAATTGGATTCCCACATTGATTGCCGCGCTCAGTACAAAAGAAGAATAGCCATTTCGTTTTTCGATGGTAGCATCTCCTGTTGCGTCGACAGCATCTCGCCACTCTTGCTTCTGAACATAGCCCGTAAAAAGTTGCGGTGTAAGTCCGCCACCGGCTAGAAACTTGATTTCGTTTCCATAGGTGAAAAGCGCTTTGATCGGCATTCCGATGTACGAATAGCTAGTGGTGTACTTAAATAAGGTATCGGAATCTTCGAAAAGGTAACTTTCGCCGTTGCGGACATAACTTACGCCAGCTTGAATCGCGAAATACGGATTAATTGCATTTCGAAATCCGATGCCGAACGACCATTTATTGAGTCCCGTTTCGAACTCTCGTTCTCCCAGCGGATCACCAAATGGACCTTCATTTACTTCGAGCTTGCGTGTTGTGCGCGAACAATTTGCGGTGAAATAAACTTCAGTGCTACCGTCTTTATTCGCAACTTTCTTCTCTTTCAATTCAACCTCCTTCTTTTCTTTTTCCTCATCTGTGTCTCCACCCAACTCAATTTGAGTCATCCCGCAAAAGGCGAATGCAACGCACATCGTGATACTCGCAATTTCTTTTATCATCATACTATTCTAGTTATCGTTACAAATATCGCGATTTAGGTTGAGAACCTTTCTACCGTTCAATCAGTGAGATTCACTATTTTTGAAAAAAATGAACCGACTCAACCTTTATCTTCCCTCACACGTTCGCGCCTTGCTTCTCCGATTGGCGATTGTTTTTGTATTGCTCCAACTCACCCGCATCATCTTCTATTTCAGTAATTCCAATTCGTTTTTGGAGGTGAGCTTCTGCGATTTTTTTTGGGGAGCATGGTTCGATCTCGTTACGATTTCCCTCTATTTTCTCGCTTACGGCAGTTTATTTTTACTTCCCATTCGAATCCGACATTTGCGTTGGCACCGATTGACGTTTAAAATCAGCTTCTTACTGATCACGTTTTTCATGGTGATGCTGAACTTGATCGATTCTGCCTATTTCCCGTTCACTCAAAAGCGTTCAACAAGCGATTTGGTAAGTACCGTTTCCACAGGCAGTGATTTTGGTCAACTCGTTACTACTTTTCTATCTGAAAATTGGCACCTCTTACTCCTCTTTGGATTCCTGATATTGATTACGGAACAGTTTTACCGAAAAACGGAAGAAACGGAAGAAAAGTTGGGGATTTCTGCACAAACGAAGTCACAGTTCCGAAAATCAAATTGGATTTCCTTTCTCGTGCTCGTGCCGATTTTTATCTTCGTAGGTCGAGGTGGAATTCGCCCCAAACCAATCGGAGTATTGGATGCCACAGCCTTCACGTCTTCCCAAAACACGGCTCTTGTACTCAATACGCCTTTCACATTTCTGAAAACGATTGGAGTAGATGGCCTGCAGGAAAAGTACTATTTTTCGAAGGAGGAAGAACTGCACATGTTTGATCCAATTCGCACCTCGATTCCAGCTAATCTTCTGCCCCATAACACAAACGTGGTCATTTTAGTTCTCGAAAGCTTCGGAAAGGAATTCGTAGGAAAACTGAGCGGTGAGGAATCTTATACACCGTTCCTGGATTCACTGATGGGGCAATCCTTGTATTACGACAATGCTTTTGCGAACGGTAAAAAATCGAATGAGGCGATTCCTGCAATCTTAGCTTCCATTCCATCTCTTGCCCAAGAACCTTATATGTCCTCGCCCTATTCCGACAATCAACTTATTGCATTGCCGACGATTTTGAAGGAAACAGGCTATTCAACTGCATTTTTTCACGGTGCTACAAACGGTTCCATGCTCTTCGATAGTTTTTCAAAACGCTGTGGAATCGACCAGTATTATGGTCGAACAGAATACGGAAACGATGCACATTTCGATGGAACTTGGGCCATTTCCGACGGTTATTTCAATCCGTGGGCGGCGAAGAAAATGAGCGAGCTGAAACCGCCGTTTTTTAGTTTGCTTTTCAATACATCATCACATCATCCATACTTCATCCCTGAAAAATTCAGAAAGCATACCAAAACGGGTCCTCAGCCAATTTGCGCTTCGATCAGTTATGCGGATTACGCCCTGAAATTATTTTTTGAAGAAGCAAAAAAACAGGATTGGTACGCGAACACGCTCTTCGTTTTTGTGGCTGATCATAGCCCCGGAAGTGAGACGCCAGAATACAGTTTTCGCCACGAAATGTATCGGATTCCTATCGGTTTTTACCATCCAAAAGGATTGATTAAAGCCGAGAAAAGAAGTGAAATCACCCAACAATTGGACCTATTCCCAACCATTTTGGACCTTTTAAATGTGAAAAACACGTATTATTCCTATGGCTCCTCACTTCTACAAAACACTGAAAGATACGTGATTACGCACCTTGAAGGGAGTTATTACTACTTCAGTGGTGAAGAAATGATGATTTTTAATGACGATAAGGCACAAATATTGCTTAATTTTACTAATGGTGGTCTTGTAACCGAAAGTGAACTCCCAAACTATACTCGTATAGTAGCAGTTCGCGAAAAAAGGTTGAAAGCCATTCTACAAAGGTATTCGAGGGATTTAATTTCGAATCAAACAAAAGTGAAATGAAACAACGTATTCAATTTATTATTAATCCGATTTCGGGCGTCCACAAAAAAACGGACATCCCTGGTTTGATTGATAAATATTTGGATCTCGATCAATTCGACTACGCCATTTCATATACTGAGTACCGTAAGCACGCCTTTGAACTTGCTACAAAATGCTCTGATGATGGAGTTGATATCATCTGCGCCGTTGGTGGAGATGGTTCAGTTCACGAAGTTGGAACTGCTTTAATCGGCAAGAAGACGCACATGGCGATCATTCCTGTTGGATCTGGAAATGGCCTGGCGCGTCACCTCAATATTCCGCTTAATGTGAAAGATGCAATTTTGTGCATCAATGATGGAAAGTACATTCACATGGACACAGTTAAAGTGAACGATCGCGCATTTATCGGAATTGGGGGTTATGGCTTCGATGCTGTAGTTGCCAAAGAATTTGACAAAGGAAAAAAACGCGGATTGTTGGGATATGTCATCACCGTTATACGCGAGCTATTCAAATACAACCCATTAAACATTTCTATTGACATCGACGGAAAAGTAAAAACGCTTCCTGTGATGCTTTGCACCGTTGCGAACTCGTCGCAATTTGGAAATGGATTTACTGTATCGCCAGATTCTAATGTTGAGGACGGAGAATTGGAATTATTCATTCTCAAACCATTTTCAATATGGAACGCACCGCGAATTGCCTATAATTTCTTTCGTAAGAAAACGCAGAACGCAAAATTTGGTGAAATCATCCGCTTCAAAAATGCACGGATCAAACTTTCGGAGAAAATTGCACACTACGATGGTGAACCTATCGACGTAACCGACGAATTGAGCGTTAGCGTTGTACCAAAAAGTCTTCATATATTAGTCGGAAAAAAACGACATGAGTGATTTTCTTTCACCAGATCTAGAAACCCTTCTCGGAAAGTTGAATGGACTGATACCCGATGCTTCACCTGCTTGGGGCTCAATGAATGCTCAACAAATGGTGGAACACCTTTCGAATAGTCTCGATTTATCCATGGGAGTGATACAAGGAAAACTGAGCATTCCCGAAGAAAAAGTGGAAAGTGCAGTAACTTATTTGTTTTCTGAAAAGCCATTTCCACAGGACTTCAAAGCAAACTACGCCCCCGAGAATCCTACTTTACGCAACGAAAATTTGGACGACGCCATCGACGAATTAACGATGAAGTGGATTGCTTTCGAAGAACATTACGAAGAAAATAATGTGAGTAAAAACATGCATCCAGTATATGGAATGCTCGATTTTGAAGGTTGGATGCGCGTTCATTCAAAGCATTTTACACATCACTTTTTGCAATTCAATCTCTGATGTCCCCAATTTTGCTCTACCCAATTTTCCCAGCGGTCGGTCTTGGAATTTTTACATGGCTCTATTATCGCAAGCAAGGATTATCCAACACTCCTCAGCTGTTCTTGGGAATTTTTGTCTTTTACGCGATTTTTTACAGCCTTTTCAAGGTTTTTATATAATTAGCTTAAATTTGAACAATGGAAGTAAATGAGAGCGATCAACTATCATATTAGAGGAATCATCACCTCATTTGAACATTTGTCGAAAGGCAAGTACCTGATTTATTTTCTCCCCGGATTAATTCTAACGATAATTTTCTGGTATTTTCGATCAAAAACGATAGCAATTGATGAAGCCATCGATTTAACATCTGAGTATTCGTGGTTGGATTGGTTCGGAAGTGCAGTTGATACAGGAATTTCAAAAGTATTCGGCATTATCGATTGGTTGATGGAGCAAGTGTACATTTTCCTCGTGCTTACAGTGCTCTCTCCTTTTTTTACGGCTCTTGGCGAACAATACGACAAAGAATTAACAGGCAAAGTGACCGAGAGTGGAATTTTGCGCTTCGTGAATGACTTCATTCGAATGGTTTTCGTTGTGATTCTAGCGCTAGTGCTCGAGTTTTTCATTATTGGAATTTATTGGTTGATCGACAAAATTTTTGGATTCCCTGAGATGATGGACACCATCTTGCGTTACGCAATCAGCGCATTTTTCTTCGGATTTGCCTTCTACGATTTCGCACTTGAGCGCTACGAGAAAGGGGTGTTCTCGTCCCTCGGATTCGCTTTTTCCGCTCCGCTTGGCATGATCATCATTGGAACACTATTTAAACTTATCTACGCTGTTCCATACATCGGAATCCCCTTGGCTCCAGTCCTCGTGGTGATGGTTTCCACCGTCGCATACGCCTATTACATCAAGAGTTTGCCCAAATCAAATCTACCGACGAATGAATAATTTTCTCAAGGAATTTAGTCCCGTTTCGAAGGATCAATGGATGGAAAAAATCCGAATTGATCTCAACGGAAAGGATCCGAGCATATTGGGGCATAACGACGCGATTGAAGAACTTGATTTTTCAAGCGTTTACCATGTGAGCGACCAAGGGGAACCCGAAACTCCAGGTGGATTTCCATTCACGCGCGGACTAAAAACAAAACTCAACGATTGGAAAAATACTGCTTACGTTTTTGTGGAGGATGAAAAAGTGGCGAACGAAACGATTCTCAATTTTTTGATGTCGGGAGCTGATGCGATCTGGATTGTTGCTGCACGCACGAACATGAATTGGAAAGCTTTACTGGACAGCATACAATTCGAGCACATTCATGCACAATTTAGTTTGAAGTCATTGGAAGACATGGAAGCGATTCAAGCGCTCACCTCCCACTCGTCTCACTCGGTTCAATTCAACTTTGATTTTATTGACGATAATCAACTTCAAATAAAGCAATTCTCTCAGCTTTTTAGAGAAAATCAACAACGTTTCGCCTGCGTAAATGGATTTGGGATTCAACAAAGCGGAGGAACGACTTGGCAGGAAATTGCATTTTGTTTGAATGTTGGACACGAATACCTCGTTCAGTTGATGGAAAGCGGACTCACTATAGACGAAGCATCTGCATGTATTGGTTTCCACCTTGGAATTGGGAACAATTATTTCTACGAAATCGCTAAAATTCGATCGCTACGTGCACTTTGGGCAAAGATTATCGATGCATACCAACCAAAACATGATTGCACCTACAATTGCGCCATCACGGCGGTAATTGGTCATACGAACAAATCGCTTTCCGATCCCCACACCAATTTGTTGCGGCAAACAACCGAAGCAATGTCGGCGCTGAATGCTGGAGTAGACAACATTGTTATTCTTCCGCATGATTTATATTCCGACCAAGAAACATCGAGTTTGAGTGAGCGCATGGCAATCAACATCCCGCTTATTTTGAAAGAAGAATCCTATTTTGATAAGGTGATCGACCCAATTGGTGGAAGTTATTCACTGGAACAACTCACCGAAAAAATTGGACACAGAGCGTGGAATTTATTTCAAAAATTGGAAACGCACGGCGGATTATTCGCTCAAAAGGCACGAGTAAACTTCGTAGATCAAGTTACAGCGAAACGAAATTTACGTGAAAAATTATTTCTTGCGGGAGAATTCATGCTGATCGGCATCAATAAATATCCGAATCCTAAAATCGTGCTTGCGAACTGGAAAAAACTTCCATCCTACCTTGGAATCGACGCGCTCAATTACGAACGGACCACTAAAACAGTATCGCTATGAAACGAGTAGATTTTAGTATAATTCCTTTCAAAACGGAGCGCAAACAGAACACCGTAGCACCAACATCGACGTACACAACCGCCGATAAAATTGAACTAAAACAATTTTACGCTGCATCGGGCGAAGCACAAACAATAGGATTCGTTTCAGGAATCCCACCTTATTTGCGCGGACCGTATAGCTCGATGTTCGCGATTCGTCCATGGACAATAAGGCAATATGCAGGATTTTCAACTGCGGAAGAATCGAACGCTTTTTACCGAAGAAATTTGGCCGCTGGACAAAAAGGACTTTCCGTTGCGTTTGATTTGGCGACTCACCGAGGCTACGATTCCGATCACCCACGCGTAGAAGGCGATGTAGGGAAAGCAGGCGTTGCCATCGACTCGATTCTCGACATGAAAGTGTTGTTCGATCAAATTCCCTTGGATGAAATGTCCGTTTCGATGACGATGAACGGCGCTGTTTTGCCCATTATGGCGTTTTATATTGTTGCTGCTGAGGAACAAGGAGTAAATCAAGAACTCTTGGCGGGAACGATTCAGAACGACATTTTAAAAGAATTTATGGTGCGGAACACCTACATTTACCCACCTCTTCCATCCATGCGGATCATTTCCGATATTTTTGAATATACAGCAGAACACATGCCCCGCTTCAACTCGATTTCCATTTCTGGTTATCACATGCAAGAAGCGGGCGCCACAGCATCTATCGAATTGGCTTACACGCTAGCCGACGGACTCGAATACCTTAAAGCAGGAGTAAATGCAGGTATGAACATAGACGAATTTGCCCCGCGATTGAGCTTCTTTTGGGCGATTGGAATGAATCATTACATGGAAGTTGCAAAAATGCGCGCTGGCCGATTGTTGTGGTCGAAAATTGTCCAGAAATTCGATCCGAAGAACGAAAAATCACTTGCTTTGCGCGCACACTGTCAAACATCTGGTTGGAGTTTAACCGAGCAAGATCCATACAATAATGTAGCTCGAACATGTATCGAAGCACTCGCAGCTGCGTTTGGAGGAACACAATCTTTGCACACCAACGCACTCGATGAAGCCATTGCACTTCCAACAGATTTCTCCGCTCGCATTGCACGAAACACACAAATTTATCTTCAACAGGAAACGGGAATTACTCAACACGTCGATCCCTTAGGCGGAAGTTACTACGTTGAAGAATTGACGAGCCAATTGGTAGAAGAAGCTTGGAAATTGATCGAGGAGGTCGAAGAATTGGGGGGAATGGCCAAAGCAATTGAAACGGGAATTCCAAAAATGCGCATCGAGGAGGCCGCTGCACGCAAGCAAGCTCGAATTGACGCTGGGAAAGACATAATTGTTGGGGTGAATCGTTATCAGATCGAAATAGAGGATGAAATGGACATTTTGGAAGTCGACAACACGAAGGTGCGCGATTCTCAAATCGAACGCCTCAACGAATTGAAAGCGAACCGAGATACGGAAAAAGTAAACGAATTGCTCTCAGAACTCGAACTTGCAGCGAAAGACAAAACAGGAAATCTACTCGAAATTGCGGTACGTTGTGCACGTGAACGTGCTTCGTTGGGGGAAATTTCTTCAGCACTCGAGAATCAGTTTGGACGTTATCAAGCAACCATCCGTTCGATAAATGGCGTATATTCATCAGAAGCTATGGGAGATTCAGATTTCAATAAAGCACTCGAAATGGCCGATCAGTTCAGTAAACTGGAGGGTCGACGTCCACGAATTATGGTCGCAAAAATGGGACAAGACGGTCACGACCGTGGAGCAAAAGTGATTGCGACATCTTTTGCAGACATCGGTTTTGATGTAGATATCGGTCCATTATTTCAAACGCCAGCGGAAGCAGCAAAGCAAGCCGTGGAAAACGACGTACACATTTTGGGTGTATCGTCCTTAGCTGCAGGACACAAAACTTTGATTCCAAAAGTGATCGCGGAACTCGAAAAACTAGGTCGCGGCGATATCATGGTGATTGCGGGTGGAGTTATCCCTCATCAAGACTATGGTTTTTTATATGAAGCTGGTGTGTTTGGCGTTTTCGGTCCAGGAACAAAAATCTCGAAAGCAGCACAAGAAATACTTGCTCTGTTAATCAAGAGCTTCGAACAAAAATAATTCCTGAAAAATTCATACCTTTAGAAAAATAATTAAATTCGGCACAATATTTGAAAACCTTTATGCAAAAACGAACCAATATGAAGCATTTAGTCGCAATTTTTAGTTTTCTTTTTTTATCATTGACAGCGTTCTCGCAGGCTCCTGATTACCAAGACCTTATTATTCTCTACGCCGATGGAACATTCGATAGTTACAAAAAACTCGTGAAGGAAGCAGAGAAATACACGCTCAAGGACGATTCAAAGAAGGATGTCCCCCCTTATTTTTGGTTGGCGAAGGGCTTGTATAAAATTCATAACTCTGGAACAGATGATGAAAGTTTCAAAAACGCCTACAAAGACGCAATTAAATACCTTGGAAAAGGCATGGAATACGATTCTAAGTACAACGAGGGTGCATACACTGCGGAAGAAGATGAGTTTGTGAAGTTGTTTCAGATGTCATTGTTCGAAACGATCAACAACGAAATTGCAAGCGGTGGATTCAAACGTGCATTCGGCTGGGTATTAAAATACTCGAAAGTGTCGAACAACAACTGCGGTACAAACTATTTGATGGGCGCATGTAAGTACGAAGACAACGACAAAACGACGGCCCGCGATTATTGGAACACTGCGGACAAAGAATTGGCTACAATTGAATCCCTTGAAAATTGGAGTGAAGCCGATAAAAACATGCTGAAGTTCGGAGTTTTATACTCTGCAGCAGCTTTGAAGAAAACCCGTCAAGAAGACAAAGCGAAGGTTCTCGTTGGAAAAATTGCACAATGGTTCGAGGAAGATCCAGATTGGTCAGAGCAATACGACGAGATCGTAAACAAAGCTGGAAAGTAAGCTCCACCCTAATAACATTCAAATCCCGATCTCGACATTTTAACGTCGGCATCGGGATTTTCTTTTGAACTAAACTCTAAACAGAATGTACAGTACCAAAACACAACATTGATCCTATGAAAAATATCGTCTTCCTCCTGTTCTCCTTTAGTTTGATCTTCCAAGTCTCATCGCAAGATAGCGATTCGCCACTCGTGAGCTTCGAGGACTACGAAATATTAATGTCGAAAGTGAAAGAACATCGAAAAACGCATTTGGTCGATTTGGCGAATTTTAATCAGATGCAACAAAAAGAAAACGTCTACATTTTGGACACGCGTTCGAAAGAAATGTACGATCGAAAACATGTGAAAGGCGCAATTCACATCAACTTCTCCGATTTTACACAAGAAAATCTCGACGCACTTTTCCCATCGCGCGACGCGAACATTCTCATTTATTGCAACAACAATTTCATCGAAAGCGTTCAAATTGATCCAACTTCTTCCCAAATAAGAATGATCGCAGATATGAATTTCGCATCGAAAGTTTCACGTCCAGATATGCGCGAATTTCAAATTCAAACCATCGATCGTGGTTCAATTCCAAATGCTGTTTTTCAGATGAATAGCGGATGGACTATTGAAACCATTGAAGTAGAAGAAGCCATTGAGGATCGAGCAGAAAATATCGAATCAGAAAAACCAATCACGCTCGCGCTCAACATTCCGACCTACATCAATCTCTACGGTTACGGTTACCGAAATGTATTTGAATTGAGTGAATTGGTTTACACAAATGATCCGCGTATTCAATTTGAAGGAACCGAAGTGGACACTGCCGGATTGAGAAACGACTGATTTTGGTGTGAATTGCTATATTTAGGAGGAATCAACAGAAACTCCTATGCTCAATCAACAAGATGACCGACGGAAAATCATCAAAACCCTTATCCTTGCTGGATTTGGAATTCAGCTGATTGGTTGCACCACACCAACCAAAGACGATCCAATTGCGAAAAAGAATACCGAGAAGGTGATTGATGAAATTGAACAAGCGATCAAAACGAACAACGTCACCTATCTCACCAACCAAGATGAGAAATTTGATGAATTAGCAACCTATTTTAATCGTTTCACCCAAAAAAGTCCAGCAATTATTGCTTTAGTGATGAACGCAGATGGAATTTCGGAAGCGATTTTACACGCCAAAGCATTAAAATTACCTGTTGCCGTGAAAAGTGGCGGTCATTCCTTCGAGCAATTCTCATCGAATAATGGTGGAATGGTGATCAACCTCTCACTCCTAAACAAAATTGAGTGGCTCGAAAACAACCTAGTGAAAATTGGACCCGCTTGTTTGCTCAAAGAAATGTACGATGAGCTCCTCCCAAAACAACGAATTCTTCCCGCTGGATCTTGCGGAACAGTTGGAGTTGGAGGATTGACGCTCGGCGGCGGCTACGGATTTTTCGCGCGGAAATATGGCCTAACGTGCGACAACCTCATCGCTTCAACGTTTGTTGATGGAAATGGAAAAATACACGAACTTTCGGATGATCACGAACTACTTTGGGCGTTACGCGGAGGTGGAAATGGAAATTTCGGGGTAGTAAGTTCCTTCACATTCAAAACTCATCCAATTCCACAGCACTTTTCCTACACGCGCTTCAAAGCTAAAAATCTGGATACCGAACGTGCAAAATTACTTCTAGAAACATGGTTCGAGTATGCACACCAACTTCCCGAAGATTGCTTTTCTGCTTTCGTGTTGAATGGACAATCCTTGACGGTTTTGATTACTCATTTCGAGCAAGAATCATCCGAACTTTCCAACTTGATTTCCGCTCTTACGCCAATTTGCGACAGCGTGACATCAAAACGAAACACGAACATCGCCGACGCACTCAAAAATTATTATGGCATTCAAAAACCCATTTATTTCAAAAACGCATCCGCAGGCTACTACTCCACGTTCGAGGACGTTTCGGGTTGTATAGAACAAGTTTTGGAAAAAGTTGTCTCCACTCCCGGCTTGATTTATCAAGTGAATACCTTGGGAGGTGCAATTAATTCGTCTCAACACGGATCAAAATCAAGTTATGCACACCGAAACTTCGAGTATTTGAGTGAATTACAAACGTACTGGAGCGAAGGGCAAAATCAAAAGCGCGACAATTACCTCAAGGAATTCGAATACATTCAAAATTTGTTTTACGAAAATGGAAATCGGGCACAGTATCGAAATTATCCGAGTATTGGCTTCAAAATGTGGGATTCGGCATATTTTGGTGACAATTATCCGCGATTGCAGCGAATTAAACAGAAATACGACCGCGACAACACCATTCGGCACGAGCAAAGCATTCGGAGTTAATTGCGGTTTTGAACAACTCGGCTTGCAAAAGAATATCAATTAAATCGAAATCGAGTGTTCATTTCGGCTAAATTTGGAGTGTGAAAAAGTGGTTGCAATATCTCAAGAACAAATTCATTCTCGCAAGTGTGATTTTTTTGGTGTACACTCTTTTCTTGGACGAAAACGATATTTTCACGATCATCCGTCACAAACACAAATTGTACCAACTCGAAATTGCCAAACAGGAAGTGAGCGCCGATTTGGAGAAAGCACGAAAAACGTTGCGCACATTGAACAGCAATAATGAGTTGGAACGATACGCCCGTGAGGAGAAATTTTTCAAAAAAGATGATGAAGATATTTTTGTGATTTTCGAGGAGAAATAGATCTTTAAATATTTTCTATTTTAGCTCATTTTCAATGATTTACCTGTTTTATTTTGTTCATCTCTTTCGCATAGGAAATTAAGGGATCGATCACAAATCGCCATATGGCTTCACGCTCACTCCATCAAAATAGAATTCAGCAATTTGCTTGTACGTGAAACCATTTTTCGCCATGTTCATCGCGCCTTCTTGACATAAACCAACACCGTGACCAAAACCTCGACCGACCAACACAACATCATTTCCTTCGGGATGCGCACTAAAAAACGTTGATTTCAACTTAAATTCTGCGCGCAAATCACGCAGTGGAATTCCCAAACATGGATGAATGTAAAATGACTTTCTGTGTTCTTGCTCGAAGGTGAAAATCTGCGCAGCCATAATGGAATCGTAGATTGGGTAGCCATATTGTTTCACCAAAAAACTACGAAATGTTGTTTGTGGAATGCGCGCTGTCCACCTAGCCTGAACCGTGTGCACGCAAAACGTATCGAGAAACGGGACAACATGCGATATCGAAGTATTCCAAACCATCGACGCATCGCACACCTCACCGCCGCAATTAGCGGAAAAATAAGTGCTCACCGCATTGTTTTTTCCATCTACCAGCACATCTTCTTGTGTCGCACGAACGGCCGTCCGAATTTCAGGTGTGTAACGCAACATGTTGTGATATGCTTGACAATGAACACCATCACACAGCGAAAAGCCCTCATTTCTGTGACGATCTTTGTTTTTGTACGTGTATGTTCGGCTCATCACCGCTTGCACTTTATAGTATTCGCCGTGTCGACCTCCACCCCCTTCCGATTCGATCACGCCGCACAAATAATTCTCCATGCTCACTTTATTCACTATCGTCATTTGACCGCCAACCACGGAAATCTCGAAGCTATCTTGGTATTTCCGTTCGCGTACACTCGGTACTTTGGAGATAAGAGCAAGCGTTCCGTTTCCTTGAGATGTGAGTGTTATTTTTGAGAAACTTCCTTGAGAAACCGTATTGTAGTTCAACGCCAACTTCCCTCCAACCAGTTCTATTTCAATAAATTGTTGCGCATTTAATGAGCCAATACTCGAACTATCTGCCTGAATGCTGTACGTACCCAAATGCTGGCTAAATGTTATACGTTTTACTTTGTGATCACGAAGCAAACCAATGCTTTCCACTTGTCCTGTTGCGGTAAGCGAAAAGAATAAAAGGAGTATGGAAATTGATTTATGCACGCTCACTTGTACGATAGAGTTCAATTAAGGTTACTACAAACGAGTAGCCGAGAAACTTCAAACTATCTATTTTTCTAATTCACGAAGCAAAGACTGTGCAACTTTATCGCTTGCCCCACCTCCGCCTAATATTTTTTCGAGTTCCTTGTAATTGAACATCAGTTTTGCGCGATACTCGTCATCGTTCAACAACCTCGATAATTCTTTCCTAATAGCGTTCGCATTGCAATCGGCTTGGATGAGTTCTTTCACCACTTCTTGATCCATGATCAGGTTTACGAGCGATATGTATTTAACCTTCACCAATCGCTTGGCAATTTCGTAGGAGAAACGTGAACTTTTGTAGCATACCACCTCCGGAATTTTGAACAAAGCCGTTTCCAATGTTGCGGTACCAGACGTTACTACAGCCGCTTCAGAGCTGGCCAAGAGCGCGTAGGTTTCATTCGAAATCATTTTCACATTCTCACTATTGAACGGTGCATAGAATTCGGCATCCAAACTTGGAGCGCCAGCAATGATCACCTGATAATCTGGAAATAATTTGAGTGCATCGAGCATAATCGGTAATTTCTTGCTCACTTCCTGACGTCTACTTCCAGGTAACACTGCTATGATGGGACGCTCGTCCAAATCGTGCCTTTGATAAAATTGTGATCGCTGCTCATCGTTGAATCCGTGTTTTGCAATTTCATCGAGTAGCGGATGTCCTACATAATCTACTTCGTAATCAAATTGCTCGTAGAATTCCTTCTCGAAAGGCAGAATAACGTACATTTTATCGACCACTTTCTTGATTTTGTGCACGCGTTTTTGTTTCCAAGCCCACACTTGAGGAGAAATGTAATAGATCACTTTGATTCCTTTTTCGTGCGCCCACTCTGCGATTCGTAGGTTGAATCCAGGATAATCTACTAATAGAATAGCATCTGGTGCATACTCCAAAATATCTTCCTTGCAAAAAGTAATATTTTTAAGAATCTTACGGATGTTGGTGATCACTTCCCAAAATCCCATGAACGCTAAATCGCGAATGTGCTTTACGAGTCCAGCGGATTGAACGTGCTTCATTTTGTCGCCGCCCCAAAATCGAAAATTGATGTTTGGATCACGATCGAGCATGGCTTGCATCAGGTTACTAGCGTGCAGATCGCCCGACGCCTCACCTGCAATGACATAGATTTTTTTCTGCTGTGTCATGCACTAGAAAAATTTGATGTAAATCACGTAAGGTGCAAATGCGATGGAGCCAAGAATGACGCCCATGCCATACTCCCATTTGGTTCGATTGAGAAAATAGTAGAACCACAACAAGTTGACGATAATGGAAAGTGTGAGCATTTTTACCCGGTAAGGTCCATTGGACGTGAACTTATGACAGAGGTAATTAAAATCGTAATCCTGCAACCACGAGAGCAACAAAAGCAAGATCGGCACACACAAAATAGGCGTGATAATTCCTAAAAGCATTCCAAATGTATGTCCCTTGGACCAATTTCTCAAACTCATAAATTCCAATTTTCTAGTTCTTCTAATGCCGCATAGGCCGTGAGGTCATATTGAGTAGGCACGATGGTGGCGTAACCTTTATCAATCCAATAAACATCGGTGTCACTGCTTTGGTCTTGATCCACAAAATCTCCCGTCAGCCAATAATACGTTCTATCGAATTGATCCTTTCGTTTATCGAAGCGATCATCCCAATAGGCGTTCGCTTGTTTACAAATTTTTATTCCTTTAAAATCCGATTTGTGTATGTCCGGAATGTTCACATTGAGGCAAACCCCGATTGGCATCTTCTCTAAGAGGACTTTCTTTACGACAGATCGAGTAACCTCAATTGCCAGTTCGAAATCGGCATCACTGTCAAATGAACACAGCGAAAACCCGATAGATGGAATTCCCTCCATGGCTCCCTCTACTGCCGCTGACATCGTTCCAGAATACAACACATTCGTTGCAACGTTGGCTCCGTGATTAATTCCAGATAGAATCAAATCTGGCTTTTTGTGCATCACTTCGTATACACCTAATTTCACACAATCAACAGGTGTTCCCGTGCATGCGAACGACTCACAATCAAACAAATACGAGTATTCAAGACGCAAAGGATGATTGATGGTAATAGCATGCCCCATGCCCGATTGAGCTGAATCTGGCGCAATTAAAACGATCTCACCAAACCCTTTTACAGCTTCGTAGAGCGAACGAATTCCTTTCGACGATATTCCATCATCGTTGGTAATAAAAATTAAGGGTCTCAATTCGCTCATCTCTCAATAGAATTAATGGGTTTACGAAAGTAACTAAACTTCTCAGATTCTTTCTAAATTGTTTCGCAGATTGCGTATGAATTTGCTACTTTTGGAACAAGCAATTAACGCAGAACGAGGTCGCGACATGATGACTACACTAGAATTAAGATCAACGGTATCCGAGATCACAACAAAGAACATCCAACATGCTACGAGTTGGATGACAAAATTGAGCGAGAATCAACTCCATTGGCGCCCAAATCCTGGTATTTGGTCGATTGCCGAAGTTTTGGCTCATCTCAACTCCTACGCAAGATATTATCATCCTGCCATTCTCAAGAAAATCACTAAAACGCGCTATCGAAATGCCAAGGAAGAATTCGTGAGTTCTCCACTAGGACGTTCGGCGTGGAAATCGATGAAATTGGGACGTGCAAACAACGTGAAACGAAAATTTAAAGCACCAAAAGGACACAATCCATCCATCGATCAAGAATTACTCGACGGAAATGAATTGCAAAAATTTTTGGCGCAACAAGAAGAATTAATCGATATTTTGGATAAATCGAAGGAGGTGAATGTGCGAAAAGTGAAAATTCCCATCTCGATTTCGAAAATTGTTCGCTTGCGTTTGGGTGATGCTCTCTTATTTATCACTTTTCACAACGAGCGGCACATGCAACAAATTCTCAATTTGAAAACGCATAAGAATTTCCCGATCAAATAATGGAATTGAAAAACGCATTTTGCTTGGTGAGTATATCCCCCGTTCGGCTTGCGGCTGATGACGGATCAGAAATAATTACGCAATTACTCTTTGGTGAGTTGATTGAAGTGCACGATTTAGATGCCCCTTGGGCAAAAATTAGAACTATTGCCGATGGTTACTCCGGATTTATCGACCACAAACACCTTGCTTATCTCACTCCAAAAGAAGCTCGTCGTTGGAGTGATGGACTTTCTTATTTGAAGGAACGCGAACGAACGGTCTTGACGCCTTGGGGGAAACAACGCATTTGTCGTGGATCCTTCGTTCCAGAAAACGAAACGACTTTTTCGATTGGAAATCATAACTTCGAGCTTCAGTCATACACCGAAACGCCGTGTAAAACCATTCTGGAATTCGCTGAAGATTACTTGAATACGCCGTATCTCTGGGGAGGTAAATCGCCATTTGGAATCGATTGTTCAGGAATTACGCAAGTAATTTATCGGTTTTTTGGGTGGAATTTGCCGCGCGATGCCTTCGAACAGATCGATCATGGTCAAGAAGTTGATTACAATGAACTCCAAGCTGGAGACTTGGCGTATTTCAAAAATAAAACAGGAAAAGTGACGCATGTTGGCATTCTCGATGGCACGGGAGGAATCATTCACGCGAGCGGACATGTAAGGCGAGATCTATTTACTGCAGATGGAATTTTCCGTGAAGACATCGAGTCGCTTACGCATCCACTTTTTATAATAAAACGGCTTTGATCGACACGATGACTCCCGAGGCAATCGAAAATTAATGTCGATATTTGCATGAAATCTACTCGAATGAAAATACTTATTACAGGTGGCGCAGGATTTATTGGAAGCAATTTGGCGAAACGTTTAGCAGACGACAATCACGACGTAGTTGTGCTCGATTCATTGCTGCGCGGAAATAAGTTGGACAAAGAAACCTTTGCTAAAATTAAATTCATCAAAGGAGATGTGCGTGATTTTGACATCGTTCTTCAAGCTTCGGCTGGATGCGATTTGATTTTTCACTTCGCCGCAGTTCTTGGAGTAGATATCGTAGCTGACAACCCAGTTGAAACGATGGATGTCGAGGTAATTGGGACGCGAAACGTGGTGAACGCCGCGGAGCTGAACAACATCAAAAAAATCATGTACGCTTCCACGAGTGGAATTTATGGTCACTCGGCAATCGAAGCTGCTTTAACAGAAGAAATACTAGTAGACCCGCGCACATCCTACGCGATGGCGAAACGCTACAACGAGATATACTTGGCATCGCACCACGCAGAAAAAGGCTTGCATGTTGTCTCCCTCCGATTTTTCAATGTGTACGGATGGAATCAAGACAACCGTATGGTGATTCCATTGTTTTTTGAGCAAGCACTCGCTGGAAGAGACATCACCGTGTTTGGATCGGGTCAGCAAACCCGCGATTTCACGTACATCGACGACACAATAGAAGCATGCGTTCGTTTGATGGATTTGAAAGGATGTCACATCATCAACATTGCCAACGAAGCAGAATGGTGCATTACCGATGTTGCCGAGAAAATCAAAGAAATAACAAAATCGAGTTCCAAAACAGTGTACATCGAAGCTCCAAAAAAACGCTACGATTACGAAGTAGAACGACGCGTGGGAAGCTCCAAAAAGTTGAAAGAACTCACACAATATAAGCCCGACACCACGCTCTCGGAAGGATTAGAACGCATTTACCAACGTAATTATTAGAACCAAATATGTCAAGAGATAAAGCAATTTTTGATTTAATTGAAGAGGAAAAACACCGTCAACTGAACGGAATTGAATTGATCGCATCCGAAAATTTTGTGAGCGACGACGTAATGAACGCAATGGGAAGCGTGCTCACGAACAAGTATGCGGAGGGACTTCCTGGAAAACGCTATTATGGTGGATGCGAAGTTGTTGACAAAGTCGAGCAACTGGCAATCGATCGTCTGAAAGAGTTGTTTGGTGCCGAATGGGCGAATGTTCAACCTCACTCTGGTGCACAAGCGAATACCGCTGTATTTTTGGCATGTTTAGAACCTGGCGATAAAATTTTAGGATTCGATTTATCACATGGCGGTCATCTCTCGCATGGCTCACCTGTCAATATCTCTGGAAAATATTACAAACCACATTTCTATGGCGTAAGCAGAGAAACAGGGCAAGTGGATTACGATGCACTGGAAAAAGTGGCGCGTGAAGAACGTCCGAAATTGATTATTTGTGGAGCATCTGCTTACAGTCGAGATTGGGATTATGTTCGAATCAGAAAAGTAGCCGATGAAATTGGTGCGCTTGTACTTGCTGATATTTCTCACCCGGCTGGACTAATTGCGACAGGCATGTTGAACAATCCACTCGAGCATTGCCACATTGTTACAACAACTACGCACAAAACACTCCGTGGACCTCGCGGAGGTGTAATCATGATGGGGAAAAACTTCGATAATCCTTTCGGTTTGGTTTGGAACAACGGAAACCCGAAATCGATGGCAGCCTTGTTGGACGCCGCTGTCTTTCCTGGAACGCAAGGTGGACCATTGGAGCACGTGATTGCCGCAAAAGCAGTTGCTTTTGGTGAAGCATTGACGGATAATTACAAAAACTACATGAAAGAAGTGCTTGTGAATGCGCGCATCATGGCAGACGAATTTGTGAAACGGGGCTATGCCGTAATTTCTGGCGGAACAGACAATCACTCCATGCTAATCGACCTTCGTTCGAAAGGAGTGACAGGAAAAGATGCCGAAAACACCTTGGTCTTGGCCGACATCACGGTCAACAAAAATATGGTTCCGTTCGATACCGAATCGCCTTTTGTAACATCTGGAATTCGCGTTGGAACCTCTGCAATTACAACACGCGGCGTTTCTGCTGATGAAATCCCAACAATTGTTGGGTACATCGACGAAGTGCTATCGGATATCGAAAATGAAGCGGTAATTGCTTCCGTTCGAAAAAAAGTAAACGATATGATGAGTCACCGCCCCTTGTTTAAGTGGTAGGAGCAGAATAGAATTTGGAATTGATATAGAACTCTGGAGATTTTTCTTTAGAGTTTTTTTTTGTAGACAAGTCTATAGGATGGATATAAAAAAGCCAATACGTTTACTGAATTGTAGGTGACCAAATTCAATTTCCACATTACATTCCGATCGCTTTCATGCAAAGGGCGTCCGTGTTTCCTTTGCCTATGGCCTCAAACTGCTTTTCGCAGAAGTCAGAGCGCTAAATAAAGAATTTCCGTTGATAATCGTCGCGAAACAAAAATTGCTGTTTTTTCGACTTGTTAGCACCACTTAAAAGTTGGGTGTGTTCGGGTTTTTCGTCCTCCGATTACGTTGCGCTCTGCTTGCGAATTACCCTCCAAAAGAGCCTTGGTAAAAATCTCTTTAAGGTCACTGCCTTAATTTCCTTATTTCCAATAAGGACTTCCTTTTTGCCTTTTTTAATCGCTCTGAATAATTTCTCTACACATTTTTCCACGGACATTCCAGTTGCCTGATTGTGGTCCATCACGCCATGCGATTCGCCAACAGCGTTGAGTGCATTCACAGAAATCGGCGTATTTATTTTCCCCGGACAGGCGATCAGTACTTTGATATTGTTCTTCTCTTCTTCGAGCATCAAACTTTCGTAGAATCCATGAAGCGCGTGCTTTGATGCACTGTATGCACTCCGCAGGAAGAATCCAAATTTCCCAGCAATGCTAGAAATCACGACAAATTGACCCGACTGCTGCTCTCTGAAAACTGGCAATACAGCTTTGGCGAGTGCAATGTTTCCAAAATAATTCACCTCCATGATCTTGCGGTCCACATCTATCGGTGTTTCGTGTACTTCGGAACGTTGAGAAAGTCCACCATTGTTCACCAACACATCAATTCGTCCATATTTCACCATCACATGTTCCACCAGCGAATCAAAATGATCAGAGTCGCTCAAATCGAGTGGCAGCACCAGATGCCGTTCAGAATTTGGAAGCGATACGCGAACCACTTGCAGTTGGGCTTCTTTCCGCGCTGAGAGAATGAGCGTGGCCCCTGCGTGTGCAGCTTGCTTGGCAATTTCTGCTCCAATACCAGAGGATGCACCAGTTACCCAAACAATTTTATCCTTCATATCCTTCATATCACAAAACTAATGAAGATTAAGGAATATGTGGAAAAGAAAAATCCCGCACATTCGTTGATCTACGATTGAGCGGGACAAATTATGATTGAACGCCATTCCTACAAATCGTCCGGAAGCGTAATTTCTTTGTATGATTTCTGTTTCGGCTTGAGCGCGTCGATGAACACAACTTTAAACTTCTCACCGTCTGTGTTGTAGATCATCTCTGTGATTCCGTTCACTATTACAGGTGGTTGTTTTTGCGCATTGTAGAATTTTTTCTCCATCAATTCGTACGCATCATCCTCAAACTGTTTGAACACTGATTGAACCAATCCTTTTTCAACTCGTGCTTTTCCTGAGATGCAATAAGATGTTCCATCCGATTCGAAAAACGTAAGAATTACATTGCGGTGCATATCGTCAGCAACGGCATACGCTCCACGAGTATCAAACGCTTTTTGCAAACGAGTGAAGCAATCTTGTGCACTCGCAGTCATTGCAATAAAGACGGTAAGAACGAGTAGTAAACTTTTTTTCATAGTTTGATATTTTTGAGCTTCGCTCGGGTTTTCAAATATAGCAAGTTTGATTCAATATTTTCTCTCCTGCATTTAAGATTTTGTATTTTTGACAAAAATCTTTTTTCTGATGAGTGAAAAACAAATAGCAGACCAATTTTCGCAAGCAGCCGAAATTTTGCAAATATTTAACACTCCAGAGAATATGCAACGTATCGCAAAAGCTGGTCAATTAATGGTGGAAGCCTTGAAGAACGGAGGGAAAATCATTAGTTGTGGAAATGGAGGGTCGATGTGCGACGCGATGCATTTCGCCGAAGAACTTACGGGTCGTTTTAGAGATGATCGCGCTTCAATTGCTGCAGTTTCGATTTCAGATCCAAGTCACATCACGTGCGTAGCAAACGATTATGGTTTCGATTTCATCTTTTCGCGCTACGTGGAGGGGATGGGAAACAAGAATGATGTATTATTGGGAATTTCGACGAGTGGCAATTCAAAAAACGTGCTCAATGCACTACACGCTGCGAAATCTAAAGGCATGAAAGTGATAGGGTTAACAGGTAAAACAGGCGGGGAAATGGCAAATATTTGTGACGTTGAAATTCGAGCACCAAAATCCGAGTACGCCGACCGCGCTCAAGAAATTCATATTAAAGTGATTCATTCATTGATTCACTATATTGAAAATAATCTATAAGAATCAGAAACTGGGCAATTGAAAATAGTATCTTTGCCACGAATTTTAAGAAGACAAATGGGAACAATCGCACAATTTTTTGAATCAGGTGAGCAGAGCGCAAACAAAGGATATTTTAACAACTTGGTAATGCTTGCGCGTATAGATGGTAAAGTGGACAACGATGAAATCAATTTGTTGACACGAATTGCAACTCGATTGGGATTGACATCGAAACAAGTGAAAGAAATTATTGAGCACCCGGATCAATACCCAATGGTGCCGCCAGTTTCACTTGAAGAACGCTACGAACGATTTATTCAATTTGTGAAAATGATCTGCGTTAACGGACATATCGAACCAAGTGAAGAACGTCTCGTATCCAAATACGGAACAGCACTTGGCATGACGGAGGAAAGCATCGAAAAAATGTACCCGATCATTTTAGCAAAAGTGAAAGCAGGAATTTCAAGAGATGTAATTTTGGAAGATATTCTCTAAGAGCTATAAATAATTTACATTGAGCCATTTCACATCGAGGTGGCTTTTTTTTGTACACATCTAAGCTTTCCTCAAAACTTACCCTCAATACGCTATGCTAAGTGCCAATTGTGAATAACTCCGTGAATTCATTTATAAAATTGTTTCCCGCAACCGCTCAATATTCACTAATTTTGTTGCTTAATGAATGTGAATGATTCAGGAAGAGTTACAAAGTACCGTCAAGGACATTTTCTCGGCATATCTTGAGAAAAATGGGCATCGGAAAACCCCCGAACGCTTTGCCATACTCGCGGAAATCTACAATTACACGGGGCACTTCGATATCGAATCGCTTTATGTGGAGATGAAAAATCAAAACTACCGCGTTTCGAGAGCCACACTTTATAATACCATCGAGCTTTTACTCGCTTGTAACTTGGTCCGAAAACACCAATTTGGAAAAAACATCGCACAGTTCGAGAAATCACACGGATCAAAACAACACGATCACGTGATTTTAACTGATACTGGAGAGTTGATCGAATTTTGTGATCCACGGATTCAAACGATCAAAGCGACTGTAGAAGAAATCTTTGGAATCGACATTCAGCACCACTCACTCTACTTCTACGGAGTTCGAAAAGATGTATCCACCGATAAATAAGCGCACGTGAATTTGACCTACGACATATCCATTCATGATCCTGTTATTGTTTATACTTTGAAAGGAAAAATAACGACAGACGACGATTATCTCGGACTCGAAAAAGAAGTGTTCAATCACTTAAATCAGAATTATTACCGAATCGTGTTCAATCTCACCGAACTCACTCATACCAATTCCTCTGGGATAGGATTCTTTATGCGTACCCTCACTAAGACGCGCATCATGGGAGGAGATTTGGTACTCACGAACATCTCGGGCAACGTAGAAAAGATCTTCGAGATCGCAAAATTAACGGAAGTTTATACCATCTGTGACAACGAAACAGCTGGAATTCAATATTTTAATACACCAAAATGAAAGTAGACGTTTTACTTGGTTTACAATGGGGCGACGAAGGCAAAGGAAAGATTGTTGACGTACTCACGCCAAATTATGACATCATCGCACGATTTCAGGGTGGACCAAATGCTGGTCACACACTCG
This sequence comes from uncultured Fluviicola sp., assembly GCA_937919725.1. Classification (GTDB taxonomy): domain Bacteria; phylum Bacteroidota; class Bacteroidia; order Flavobacteriales_D; family Crocinitomicaceae; genus UBA4466. Next base: position 28,678 of record CALFOS010000258.1, read on the forward strand.
AATTCAACGGTATCAAACATGTCTTGCACACCATTCCATCGGGAATTTTCCGTGAAGGAGTGCTCAACTTGATTGGCAACGGTGTAGTGATCGATCCAGTGATTTTTAAAGCTGAGTTAGCGAAATTAGCTCCGTACAACATCGACATCAAATCGCGTTTGATCATTTCAAAAAAAGCGCACTTGATTCTTCCAACGCACCGTTTGCTCGATGCAGCATCCGAAGCAGCGAAAGGAAAAGATAAAATTGGTTCGACTTTGAAAGGAATCGGTCCAACGTACATGGATAAAACGGGTCGAAACGGCTTGCGCGTTGGAGATATCTTCTCGCTAAATTTCGAAACGAAATACAATGCATTGGTCAACAAGCACAAAGACATTTTGAATCACTATGCGGATTTCGAGTACGATTTGACAGAATTGGAAGGTCCATGGCTTCAAGCGATCGATGAATTGCGCGAATTGACAGCAGTCGACAGCGAACAATACTTGAACGATGCCATGAAAGCTGGTAAGAAGGTGCTGGCAGAAGGCGCGCAAGGAACAATGCTCGACATCGACTTTGGAACGTATCCATTTGTCACTTCATCCAACACCGTGACGGCTGGAACCTGCACAGGATTGGGAATTGCACCAACGAAAATTGGTGAGGTGATCGGGATCTTCAAAGCGTACTGCACACGTGTTGGAAGTGGACCTTTCCCAACGGAATTAGACAACGAAGTAGGAGAAAGAATTCGCACAGAAGGATTCGAATTTGGCGCGACAACTGGACGTCCGCGTCGTTGTGGCTGGGTCGATATTCCGCAGTTGAAGTACGCAATCATGATCAACGGAGTCACAGAACTTTCGATGATGAAATCGGATGTACTCGACAAATTTGACACCATAAAAGCATGTACGCACTATATTATTGACGGCGAGCGATACGATTACTTCCCTTACGACGTTAATGACGTGGAAGTTATTCCTGTTTACGAAGACATTAAAGGGTGGAATTGTGACACAACAAAATTAAGTTCATACGATGATGCTCCGAAGGAGTTGAAAGACTACGTCGAGTATTTGGAACAAAAATTGGAAGTACCGATCACGGTTGTATCGGTAGGACCAGATAGAACACAAACATTAAGTAACAAAAAAGTGCTCGCTTGATCTCACTTAAAAATAGTGTGAAAAGTGCGCTCCTTGGATGCGCACTTTTTTTGCTTTCTGCGAATAGCTTCGCTCAGAACAACATTCTAGAGCTGCTTCCAGGTGCAAAAAAAATGATCTACGACAAAGATTCCGATAAGCACCGCTTGATTGGAAACGTCAACTTTATCTACCAAGGAAATAAAATGTACTGCGATTCAGCGCACTACTACGAGCGAAAGAAAGTCGTGAAGGCGTATGGAAAAGTGCACGTAAACAAGCGTGATACACTCAATTTATTCTGCGATTCGCTCAGCTACGATGGCAATACACGTTTGGCCAAATTGTGGGGTCACGTGCGCGTGCGTGATAACGAATACAAACTCTCCACCGACTCGCTTGAATACGACACCCGCGGTGGACATGCAACGTATCGGAACGGAGGACGTGTGGAAAGTATCCTAACGAATGAAGTATTGACCAGTCGCGTTGGTTATTTCCATCCCGAGACGAAAAATTTCTTCTTCAGCAATAAGGTCAAGTACAAAAGTGCCGACATCACGATGACCACAGACACGCTACGTTATCTCTACAGTCAGAAGAAAACATTTTTCTACGGTCCGACGAACATCGACACCAAGGGCGCGAAAATTTACTGCGAATCGGGTTGGTACAACATCGAAACAGAAGAAGGAACGCTTTACAAAAATGCCGAAATCCACAGAGAGAATGAACTCATCAAAGGCGATACGCTCATTTATCAGCCCAAATTAGGTACTTCGATTGGACGAGGAAATGTGTATTACCGCGATTCGACTCAAAAAATGTCCTTTAAAGGGGATTACGGATTTATCTCAGACAGTCTTCATTACACCTTGCTGAGTGGTCACACACTCGCCGTCAAAGAATTGGACAATGACACGATGTACGTTCACGCAGATACGCTCTACTCTTTCAAACACGACTCGATCGAGTACATGCGCGCGTACCAAAACGCATCCATCTTCTCATCTAAATTCCAATGCAAAGCCGACAGTATTTCCTACACGCCCAACGAAGATAAAATGGAACTATTCCGCGATCCAATCGTGTGGTCAAACGGCGCAGAGCTCAAAGGCGATTCAATGGAACTACAACTCAGCGACTCCATTTTGCGCCGTGTAATCATCAAAAATAAAGGCTCCGTGATCATGTCGGTGGACAATGACAAACTCTATAATCAGATTGGCGGAAAAGAAATCATCGCCTACTTCCGCGACAACGATTTGTACCGAACCAATGTAAATGGAAACGCAATCACGATTTTTTATCCAGAAGATGAAACCAAAACTGACTCCACGGTGGTGAAAGAACGAATGGGTATGAACCGAATCTATTCGAGCACTTTGCGTATCGATATTGATAGTAATGAAGTAAGTGGGATTACTTATTTGGGCGAACCCGACGGCGTTTTTTATCCGATGGATCAAATCGATAAAGACGAGCAATTCATTCCAGGATTTGAGTGGCTTGATTTACTCCGACCGCGATCATTTGAAGATCTATTGAAAGAAAAAGTTGTGGTGATTGAGGAAGAATTGGAAGAAGCAGAAGATGAATCGCTCGAAAAAATCGACCCCCTCGACATCAAATAAGCGGAATTCCGTGTTAAAAATTTCCTATTAAATCGATCGCGCTGACCCAACTGAATAATTTCAATTAATTTAAGCGTCTCAAAGTTGACTTATGAAATCTATTCGACCATATCTACCCTGGACACTTCGGATCCTTGTTGCGTTTTTATTCCTGTTTTCGGCGTATGCCAAAATTTACCCATCAGCAAGTTTCGCGCTTCCAACTTTCGAAGCTAAGCAACTCGTTCCACTTGGATTTCCAGAATGGTTAGCTCCATATTTCTCGCGATTGATGATTGCACTCGAGTTTGCTTTGGGAATTGGAATCCTTCAAAAACACTTCCTCAAACGTATTATCGTTCCAGCAACCATCGCATTATTGGTGATTTTCTGTATTCATTTGTCATATGGTATCGCAACGGGAGTTGGTGGAAATTGCGGTTGTTTCGGAGAATTGCTTCCGATGTCGCCTCTTCAAGCACTCATCAAAAATATTATCACAATTGCATTATTGGCGTGGTTGTTCAAAATGTTGCCAAAAGATACGCCTCCGCACAATTTGCCTCTACTCGGATTGATGTACACCGTTCCTGCGTTGTACCTATTCATGATCGCACCGATTCAAAATACAACATCAGTTTCCGCGGCAAACGCTGTAATTGTCGACGATGAACCCTTTGTAGATACAACGAGTGTTCTGGTTTTAGACACGACTGTTAAAGTGAAAACTCCAACTACCGATAGCACTAAGCCAATTGCCGTAGAAGTTCCGAAAGACACTTCACCGAAAAAAGTGACATCACAGTTCAGTAAATACGTTCCAGCATCGATCAAACTAGACGAAGGAAAGAAAATTCTCTGCTTGTTTGCTCCCGGTTGTGAGCATTGTCAAGCAACAGCGAAAATTCTCACGCGCATGCGCAAGGAAGATCCGAACTTCCCGAAAGTCTACATTATTTTCATGGACGAAGCGCCCGAAGAAATTCCAGCCTTCTTTGCATTTGCTGGATCAAATTATTCCTATCAAATTGAAGACGTAGGCAAATTCTGGAGCATCCTCGGTGGAACTCGCGACACGCCTGGCGTTGTGTACTTGTGGAACGGAAACATTCGTTATTTCTCAGATGGAATTGATGCGAAAGCGTTCGACGAGAAAGCCTTGAAGAAGGAATTGGCGAAGGAGAAGTAAAATGCACTCGCATTGAAAGATTTGAAAATTTAAAGATTCAATTAATCGTTCAGTTATTCAATTTTTCAACCATTTCATCATTCAATTAAACTATGATCAAATTGCACCAATTCTCTTTTATTATCTTGGCTTCACTGCTTCTCACATCCTGTTCGGATGAGTCAGAAACGACGGCTAAATCTCCCGAAGAAATTGCCAAAGAAGAAGCAGCGTCGCTCGAAGGTCCAAAAAACTGGAAAGAAATAAAGTTGGCCATTGTGAGTCGTGATGCAGAAGCATTGAGAGCATTGACTCCCGAAAAAATCAATGAAGAACGATTTAATAAATTGATTGCACGCTTGTTTCAAGACGATATCAACAAAGCCATGGCTGGAACGAAATTCAAAGATCTCGTTTCCATTGGGCAAAACGGAGATGAAATTTATGCGTTTTATTTCGGTGGAACAACCATTGCCGGAGATTACACGTACAAGCATGATACAGAAATGTTCGTCAAACTGTTGCCAGATGGATTGTGCGTTTGGAATTTTATGTTGGCGGAGTAGACCGCATATTCCCCTTCTCAGCGATAGAGTATTTATCCTAGCAACGATCTATTGATCCTGTCAAACCAAGCTAAATACTACCAGAAAGGACACATACGCAAATCTCAAATTTTGATCTACTCAATAAAACCTAAGGGTCAATCATAATCAAAAAAAAGCCCCTCATTTCTGAAGGGCTATCTGAATAAATTTGGTAGTGATGCTAATACTCAATTTCCATCACGCGTTCCATTGTCCCATCTCTGTAGATGAAGATGAGCGGAGTATTCGGGACAAACTTCGTTTCACGCCCCATTAAATCAACAATTTTTACCAATTCTTTGCTGTCTTGCGCAAGCTCTTCGATTCCCGTGAAATCGATCAGTGTACACACAGAGGTGTCCAAGCAACCTTGAATGGTGAGTTCAATTGCATAATTCCCCGTTACTGTTGCTGTATACGATTGATTCGTTTCTCCTATGATTGGAGAGAAGGCAGTGTCACAATTGACCCATTGGTAGCTTGCAAAGGTTTCATTTGACGTAATAGTTGGTCCGCTAACCGTCACAGTATTATCAATCGCTGGGTTGATCACGTTTTGTGTTTGCGTGGTGACATTTCCATTTCCATCATCAAATGTCCAAGTAATTGTCGAATTTCCAAGTGTTTGAATAGGCGCAGTTGTTGTCGTGGTTCCCGTGATGACTCCCGCACAGTTATCCATAGCTGTTGGAGGCGTTAAAGTCGTCACTTCACATTGATTGGTGAGATCTGGTAATTGTGTGAGATCTGGAACAGGCGGAGTTACATCGGCAATCACAATATCTTGCGTTTGTGAGGTAGTATTCCCCGCACCATCATCGTACGACCACGTTATTTGCGTAGGTCCTTGTGTCGTGATTGGAAAGGTGACATTTGGAACACCATCCACCACATCGCCACAACTGTTGGTGGCAGTAGGAGGCGTTGTGATGGTAACCGAACATTCGTCATTTACAACAGGTAATTGAGTCAAGTCAGCCGTAATTCCAGATGGCGCACATCCCGGCCCGATGCTAATTTCAAAGTAAAAATCCGTAGTCGCCAGTGCCGATCCATCTTGCCACGCATGTCCTCCGGCATATTGACTTCCTGTCGTAAATCGAAAATTCTGAGTTGTCGCTTCAAAACGGAAAGAATATTGATTCCCTGAAGTCAAAGGCAAGGTTCCCGTAATATTGATCGTGATTGGTGATCCATTTCCTGCAACAGGAATATTAGGGTAAGCTTGCGTATAAATAGCGGTTCCGTTCGCTACATTCCCATTATATACAAACAAGATTGCCCCCGGAAAAGTTCCCGCCTGAGATGCTGTTAATTGGAAGTAATTCATATCCCCTGAACAAGGAGCCGTAAAGCTTTGGACATAATCAAACGTACCAGTATTATTCGTAGTGTTATAGGTTGCTGGCGTATTCAAAATTGTACATTGAGCATTGACAGAAATTCCTGAAAAAGTCAGTATCAGCAGGGGATGCGCTCTTTAAATTTAGTAGTGATTTTATCATAGTTAATTAGTTTTTATTCGTTGAAGATAATTATTCTAGTTGTGATTTGAACAATCATTTTCTCTTAACTCGATTTTATTGAACCACATAAATGTCCGTTTGCCAACCGAATTGGTCAAATTATGTTCTAATCACGTCGCTAGTAACTTATGTTCAATTGTCCAACGGTAACAATCTAAAAGCTCCATTTAAAAATATTCCAGTCGATAATTCCTTTTTCGTCTCTATAACCTCCATTTCGTCGTACCTTTGCACAATTCTTACAACGCGATATGTCATTTTCCTCATTAGACCTTCCCAAATATTTACTCAAGGCGCTTGAGAATGTAAATTACGCTCAGCCCTACCCGATACAAGAACAAGCGATTCCAGCTATTCTCGAACGAAAGGATATTTTGGGAATTGCGCAAACAGGTTCTGGAAAAACAGCGAGCTACGTACTCCCGATTTTGGTGAATTTGGAATCGAGCGTGCTTCCATCAGACAAGCACGTGAGTGTTTTGGTACTCGTTCCTACGCGAGAATTGGCGATTCAAGTCGCGGATGTATTTAAACTGTTCGCCGATGCGATGCCGTATCGCTGCAAATCTGTTGCGGTGTACGGCGGCGTGAATGTCGAAATACAATTACAAAGTCTGAGAGATGTGAGCGTTTTGGTCGCAACTCCCGGTAGATTAATCGATTTACTCAGCACCAATTCCATCGATCTTTCGGCGGTGGATACACTTGTTTTGGATGAAGCCGACAAGATGCTGAATCTCGGTTTTAAGGATGAAATGGACGAAATATTGACCTATTTGCCCGAAAAACGACAAAATTTACTGTTTTCTGCCACATTAAGTCCACACATCGAAAATGTTCGTTCGTTGCTTTTGAAGGATCCTTTGGTGATTCAGATTGAACAACAAGAAGATCAAATTGAGCTCATTAATCAATCGGCGTATGCGGTTTCAAACGAGCAAAAAGGTCCGCTCTTGCGCTATTTGATCACCGAAAAAAAGATGAAACAAGTGCTCATTTTCACGTCTTCGGTGCACCAAGCGAATGTGGTTGTGCAGAAACTCAATCAAAATCGAATTGATGCAGACGCGATTCACAGCAAACGAACGCAACGAGATCGAACAGCCATCTTGAAAGATTTCAAGAAAGGAAGATTGCGCGTTTTGGTAGCTACGGATTTGCTTGCGCGAGGAATTGACATCCAATTTTTGCCGTATGTGATCAATTACGAATTGCCGCGTTCACCAAAAGATTTCGTTCATAGAATCGGTCGAACAGGTCGAGCGGAAAACCCTGGTGAAGCGATTTCGTTTATTACCGAACATGACGAGCACCATTTCAAAGTGATTCAGAAGAAGATGAAGAAATTTGTGGATACGATTTCTGCGGAGGAAGTGAGTTTGTTGCTTGCTTCGAAGGTTGCGAAATAGTGTTTTCTTACTAACAAACGAACTATCAACTAGAATTTTCCGTGTTTCTTCTGGCAATGATAAATGTACTCAGCAGGAAAATTCGGCAATTTAACCATCTCGCATTCCTCAAAAACAGATTTAAACTTCTTAAAGTTGAACTTCGTAAGCAGCACCTGACTGAACCATCCTTCGGTTTCGAGCAAATCGTAGGCATCTTGAATAATCGAATGACCTTTGTTGTCGGATAAAAATGAAAATGGGATCGATGAAACAACAGAATCAATTTTTTCGTTTAGGTGTTTTTTCAAATTCTCCGCACCATCGTTGATGATCACCAGTCGATCGTCGTTGATGGATTCCTGAACGTGCTCACAAAATTCTTGATTCACTTCGAACGCATACAATTTCGAATCGGAGGAAATCGTCGACAAGATCTCTTTGGTGATATTGCCGTGTCCCATTCCGAATTCAACTACCGTTACTGCGCGATCACTTGGAATACTTGTGCAAATTTCGAGTTCTACACTTCTGCTCGTCTCTTTGAATGCGCCCGTTTCTCGGAAGTTTTTAAGAAATTGAATACCCGTTTTTCGCTTCTGACTCAAATTGTGTGCTTTGATACTGTGTAAATGTTCACTCTAGCGATTAGTTCAATTCAACGATCACTTCGTTCTTTCTACCGATTAAATCGAATGGCGGATTGTACCCCAAGAAGGAAAATTTATTCGTGTAGGAAATTCCTTCTGCATCCAATGCGGCCGTGAGTTGATTTTTGTACTTCTCTATTTTCTGAGAATCGGCCCAGCCTCCAAACGTAATAGCCGCGACTTTTTTTGCTGGCTCTTCATGAATTTCGATGTTGGATTGATTCGGTTTTGGCAAGTCTTCTTTCTTAAACTTTTTGGGAACCATGAACATCATCGTCATCGAATCTTCAATGGACATAGCGACTGGTGATGTCATCGAGATTTTTTCCTTCTTGTCATTTCCACCAAAAATATAACCTGCCAAGATCGAAAAGCCCCGACCTGATGCTTCCTTGTAATCTCCTGTAGCTAATTTAACGGATGTAAATAATCTCGCTTCGTAGTTACGCACTTCAAATGTATCGTATTTTTTGACGACTGTATATGGATAACTCTCGATGTTACTTCTGCTATACATGGCATAAATTTGAACGATCGTGACCAAAACGATAAGCACTCCGAGAACGATTAACATTGTTTTCATACTTTTAATTTTACACGTGTGAACGAAATAGATTTTGAGTAAACCTAACTCAATCAGTGTTCCTCCTTGCTCGATCGCACTACGCGTTGGATGCCTTCGACTTGTTCGAATTTCGCCATCAAACTGCTCAAATGCTCCGTATCGTATACCATCACGGTCATGTTTCCTTCGAAAATTCCGTCGTTTACTTCGAAAGAGATCGAGCGCATGTTAACGTTGTGTTCGTTGGAGATGATTTGGGTGAGTTGATTCACAATGCCTAGTCGGTCGATGCCATAAACCGTGATCGATGCGATGTTCTCTTTAACTTCGGTGGATTTCCACGTTGCTTTGATGCAGCGATACGCCATTTTCGACATCAAATGTTCGGCATTCGGGCAGCTGTTTCGGTGAATCTTAATCCCTTCACTAATTGTTACAAAGCCAAATACTTGGTCGCCTGGAATCGGATTACAGCACTGAGACAATTTGTAGTCGATGTTTTTGAAATCGTCACCAATGACAATGATATCTTCCTTTTTGTTGATTTTGGAATAAACTTCTTTCGATTTTTTTCGCGTTGTTTTCGGTTTATCAACTTGCAGCAATCCATTGACATTTTCGATCTCACGCAATTTTTTCAGGTCGATTTTACCTTTCGCGATACGGAAATACAACTCGGTGGCTCCCGAAACCTTGTAGAATCGTTCGAGGATGGAGATGTTTTCGGAAACGAAACGAATGTTGTGCTGACGGAATTTTCGATCCAAAATCTCTTTGCCATCCATGGCGATAAGCTTTAGTTCTTCGTTGAGCGAAGACTTGATTTTTTGTCGAGCACGTGCTGTCACTACAAAGCGGAGCCATTCTTCGTTTGGTTTTTGTTTGGAAGATGTGATAATATCCACCTGATCGCCACTTTGCAACTGATAACTGAGTGGAACGAGTCGGTTGTTCACTTTCGCGCCGATGCATTTATCTCCAATTTGCGTGTGAATGTCGTAGGCGAAATCCAAGATCGTTGCTCCTGTAGGAAGCACACGAAGATCGCCTTTTGGCGTAAAAATGTAGATTTCATCGTTGAACAAATTGAGCTTGAACTCTTCGATGAAGTCCAATGCGTTCGCATCTGGATTGGCGAGCAAATCCCGTATTTCTGTAATCCACCGGTCAAATTTCGTTTCGCTGACCTTCGATTCTTTGTACTTGTAGTGAGCTGCGAGTCCCTTCTCAGCGATCTCGTCCATGCGCAAGGAACGAATTTGCACCTCGACCCATTTCCCCGTTGGTGACATCACCGTGGTGTGCAATGACTCATATCCATTCGCGCGCGGAGTCGAAATCCAATCGCGTAAACGGTCTGGACTCGGTTGATAGAAATCAGTGACGATGCTATAAATTCTCCAGCACTCCGATTTCTCCATCTCTTGCGGCGTATCCACAATAATACGAATCGCGAAGAGGTCGAAAACTTCCTCAAACGGCACACCTTTCGTGCTCATTTTCCGCCAGATAGATGAAATGGATTTTGTACGTGCTTTTATTTCGAAATCGTAGTCTTCCTTACTGCTAGATTGACGTAATTTTGTTTGGTACTA
>CALFOS010000259.1 GCA_937919725.1 uncultured Fluviicola sp.
GTTTGTTCGGTGGAGCAGGAGTTGGTAAAACAGTATTGATTCAAGAGTTGATCAACAACATCGCGAAAGGACACGGTGGTTTATCTGTGTTTGCAGGAGTTGGTGAGCGTACACGTGAAGGAAACGATTTGCTTCGTGAGATGTTGGAGTCTGGTATTATCAAGTATGGTGATGCATTCATGCACTCGATGGAAGAAGGCGGATGGGATCTTTCTAAAGTGGATAAAGAAGAATTAAAAGAATCGAAAGCAACGTTTGTTTTCGGTCAAATGAATGAGCCTCCAGGAGCACGTGCACGTGTTGCATTGTCTGGATTAACAATGGCTGAATATTACCGTGATGGTGAAGGAGATGGACAAGGGAAGGACATTCTTTTCTTCGTTGATAACATCTTCCGATTCACACAAGCAGGATCTGAAGTGTCTGCACTTCTTGGACGTATGCCGTCGGCGGTAGGTTACCAACCAACATTGGCAACTGAAATGGGGCAAATGCAAGAGCGTATTACTTCAACAAAAAATGGTTCGATTACATCTGTACAGGCGGTTTATGTACCTGCGGATGACCTTACCGATCCAGCACCGGCAAACACATTTGCTCACTTGGATGCAACAACAGTATTGTCACGTAAAATTGCTGAGCTTGGAATTTATCCAGCGGTGGATCCATTGGATTCTACTTCTCGAATTTTGACGGCTGAGATTGTGGGTGACGAGCATTACGATTGTGCTCAACGAGTGAAAATCACCCTGCAACGCTACAAAGAACTTCAAGATATCATTGCGATTCTTGGAATGGATGAGTTGTCTGAAGAAGATAAAATGATCGTTCACCGCGCACGTCGTGTTCAACGTTTCTTGTCGCAACCATTCCACGTTGCTGAGCAGTTTACTGGACTTCCAGGAGTGTTGGTTGATATTCAAGATACCATCAAAGCATTCAACGAAATTTTGGACGGTAAATACGATCAGTATCCAGAGGCTGCTTTCAACTTGAAAGGAGGAATCGAAGATGTTATCGCTGCTGGAGATAAAATGTTGGCTGAGAACGCTTAATATCAAAAAAACATGCAAGTAGAAATCATTACCCCAGAATCGAAAATCTTTCAAGGAGAGGCCGAAGCAGTTCAGCTCCCAGGATTGGATGGTTCATTTCAAGTTCTGGCAAATCACGCACCGATCATCTCAGCCTTGGTTGAAGGAGAAGTGAAAGTGAATCTAACGCAAGATTTTATTGAAACGGACGGTGTAAACGATGTCGTATATGCCGACGGAAGCAACAAACGGTTGATTCGAGTGAAGATCAAAGGTGGTGTTATGGAAATGCTGAACAATAAAGTGATTGTCTTGGCTGAATAAGCTCCACGATAAATAATTGATGAAAGGGATGATCCGGAAGGAATGTCCCTTTTTTTGTTTTCTACTGAATCGGAAGTTTTGGGATGTACACGTGTCACCGTTGTGCTTTGGACGGATGATAAAAAATCAAATTTATTTTGCCACTTGTAATAGTGCAAAATGAAGCCCTAAATTTATCCACAAATACGCGATAAAGATATGCCAAACCCTACTTATTGAGCAACAAGAGCAAAGACATACAACAATTCATTATTTAGGGGTACTCCTAAAGAGTCTTCCGCTGATGTCTTGTCATTTTTGAAGTTCAATAATTAGTCGGCCGCCTGAGGTCTCCACGCTTTAGTTGGCTCGCGGCCCACTAGTTCCACAGCGCAGCTCGCGGGCTTCCATGGTCGCCGCCATCTGCTGGTTCCACTTGATAATCCACTTCACCAAGCTATCACGCTCCAACCTGACGGAAGGAGTTCACGCACGTCGAAAACAATCTGTAGGGCACAAGGATTACTTCAATCCTAGTTCACCACGATACGTTTCAAGAGTTCCTGCGTGTCATTTGAAATCTTCAAAATGTACATTCCCTTTGCAAGATCCAAGGCATCCACAACCATATTCTGATGCGAAACTGTCGACTCAAACACCGTTTTCCCGAATAAATCTAAGATGGAAAGACTCGCCCCAAGGTACTGAGGTGAAACCTCAAGGGTAAAACTTTCCTGAATTGGATTCGGATATACGTGCACGAAGCCTTCCGTTACTGGAGACAATCCCGAAAAGTCGATGGCGCGCAAAACGATGATTCGATGCGTGTTCGGACTGGTGTTTGTCCACGACGCGCCATTCGTAGCAAGGTAAATTTCCTGATTCGGACCCACGCAAATATCTCGAAGTCGCCCAAATTGATTGATTAAATAATGATCTTCAGCTACCACCGCGGTTCCGTCTACACTCATTTGCATAGCGATAATGCGCTTATCTTTTAGCACAGACATCAACACACGACCATCAAATTCGGGGAAAATTGGGTTTTCGTAATATACCATATCCGAAGGCGCAATGGTTGGGGTCCACGCGACGAGCGGCTCCATTACGTTATTTGCATCGCAAAAAGTTTGCTCGCCACCAGGATCACAAAATCCCTCCACGTTTGGCCAACCGTAATTCCGACTAGCCTCTAGAATTTGAAATTCATCATCCGTTGTAGCACCATGCTCTGAAACATATATTTTTCCATTTGGATGTTGCAGAATTCCCTGAATATTTCGGTGCCCAAACGTATAAATTGGATTCCCTGCCAATGGATTATCCGCAGGAATTGTTCCGTTCAAATTGATCCGTAAAACCTTTCCATTCAGTTCGTTTAGGTCCTGTGGGAACGCTTGATTTTGTGCGTCTCCCGTTGAAAAAAGTAAGGTGTTATCGGGCAGAATTGAGATGCGAGAACCATTGTGCGTGGTATTTCCAATAATATTATCGATTAAAATAATTTCGTTTACCAACGCCGTTCCGTTATACGTATACTTCACCACTTTCTCCTTGATGTTCGAGAATGAACCGTACGTATAGGCAAGAAACACTTCTGGAGTTGTGGCAAAATCAGGATGTAATGCCATCCCTAACAAACCAGATTCGGAATTTTGATACACCAAGGAAACAATATCCAAAATCACCGTTTTTGTCTTCGCAATAGGGTCAATTCTACTGACGATTCCCTTTCTTTCGGTGGTCCAAATATGTCCATCGGGTCCGTAAATAATTTCCCACGGAATATCGAGACCAGACATAATCGTGTCAACTTCCACGGTGGTGGTGCCAACCAGAATATTTCCCTGACTGAAAGACTGAGATGACAAAATGCAAAACAGTGCCACGATTATTCTATTCCTCATAAGTTGATTTTTTAATGGATTCGTATACCGATGACTCAAATATAGCGAGAAGAAGCCAAATCCAACAATTCTCACCTACAAAGCTAATTTTTCAATTCTTAATTCTTCATTCCACTTATTTCTTAATTCAAACCATTCTTAATTAGCTATGAAATGACACAAATGACGTATCTTTGCGTTTTCGTATGTTAAAGTACGTTAAGTGTAGTGGCTTGTAGTAGCACTAGATACGATACTTTACTTATTTTCGTTAATTATTGAAATGAATGAGTTTGCTGGATAAAATAAACCGAGATACTACCCCCAAACATATTGCCGTCATTATGGATGGAAATGGACGCTGGGCCCAAAAACAGGGCGAAGAACGATTGTTTGGGCACAATTTCGGTGTGGAAGCCGTTCGAGAAACGCTAAAAGCTGCTCAAGAAATCGGAGTGGAATACCTAACGCTGTACGCATTTTCTACCGAAAATTGGAACCGCCCGAAGGAAGAAGTGGACGGTTTGATGGATTTGCTCGTTCGCACAATTAGCGGAGAAGTAGATGAATTGCACAAAAGCAACGTGATTATTTCCAGCATCGGTGATACGGATGGACTTCCAGATTCATGCAGAAATGAACTGCAAGCAGCATTCGACAGAACGAAAAAAAATACAGGAATCAACCTGATTTTAGCCTTGAACTACAGCGCTAAATGGGAACTGATTCGGGCAACAAAAAATATTGCACGACTCGTGAAATCGGGTGACATGAAATTGGATCAAGTGGATGAAGCAACGATTTCGAACATGCTTTCGACACACGGAATTCCCGATCCTGAATTATTGATCAGAACCAGTGGCGAGCGGCGAGTAAGTAATTTCCTACTCTGGCAAATCGCTTATGCCGAGCTTCATTTTACTGAAGTCCTTTGGCCCGACTTCAAACAAGAAGATTTATACAAAGCAGTGCTCGATTACCAGTCGCGTGAACGTCGCTTCGGATTAGTGTCTGCACAACTTGAAAAAAATACATGATACTTAAACAACTTTCAGCTCTAGTTCTATTGGTATGCTTAACGGTGGGGTCGTCTGCAAACGCGCAGGATACAATTCCTGAAGGTCCGAAATCCGTTGGTGGTGATCTCAAAATAGATATTCTTCGTCCTGAACAATATCAATTGGGACCAATTCGAGTAGAGGGTGCCGACAATTTTGATCACAATGCCATAAAACTCATCGCCGGTTTGCGACAAGGAGGCACCATCACCATTCCGGGTGAAGCAATTTCCACAGCGATTCGCAATTTGTGGAACGAAGGGCTTTTTTCGGATGTGGAAATAATTGCCGATCGGGAAATTGCGGGTGTGGTTTACCTCATTATCAAAATTACACCTCGACCCAAGCTGTCTCGTTTTCGTTTCCGAGGTGTTAACAAGCGCGAAGCAGATAAAATTCGCGAAGAAATTGACTTGTTCTCTGGAAAGACCATCACCGAAAATCTCATTTTTGCCACAGAAGGAAGAATTAAAGGATATTTCCGCGAAAAAGGATATTATTCAGTAGATGTAAACATTGGACGATCAACGGATTCCTTGATCTCGAATTCAGAAATTTTCACCATCGACATCGATAAAAACGACCGTGTGAAAATAGGTGAACTCAATTTCAATAATGCCGAATCTATCAAGGATTGGAAGTTGAGAATGGCGATGAAAGACACGAAGCAAAAGGCATTCTGGCGCTTTTTTAAACGATCAAAATTTTCGACGTCTGCCTACAAGCGCGATAAAAAAGCGATGATCGAAAAATTCAACGCCATTGGACTGCGCGACGCTACGATCGAGTCTGATACGGTATTTCTTGCCGATAGCAAAAACCTTCAAATTGATATGAACATCAACGAAGGGCAATTGTACTATTTTGGCGACATTGAATGGGTTGGAAACACGAAATTCCGCTCTTCCTTCCTCGATACGGTACTCGGAATTACGAAAGGCGATATCTACAACAAATCCTTGCTCGATCAACGTTTGTTCATGAGCCAAGATGGACGCGATATCTCCTCTTTATACATGGACAGAGGTTATTTGTTCTTTCAAGTAATACCAGTAGAAACGAATGTAGTCGACAACAAGATCAACTACCAAATGCGGGTCATCGAAGGAAAACAAGCGCGTGTTCGCCGAATTATCATCAAAGGAAACACGAAAACAAACGACTACGTCATCCGAAGGGAAATACGAACGAAACCCGGAGACCTCTTCAACCGAAACGATATTATTAGAACGCAGCGCGAGTTGGCGCAGTTGGGCTACTTCAACGAACAAGGTTTCCAGATCAACCCAATTCCGAATCCACAAGATGGAACGGTGGATATCGAGTACATTGTTGAGGAGAAATCGTCTGATCAAATTGAGCTTTCCGGAGGATACGGTGGAGCAGGAGTAAGCGGACAAGGTGGCCGATTAATTGGAACACTTGGTCTGGTCTTCAATAACTTTAGCGTGAAAAACATCTTCAAAGATGGAGCTTGGACGCCACTACCTGGCGGAGATGGGCAGAAATTGCAAATTCGCGCGCAAACGAACGGACAATTCTATCAAGGATACAATTTTTCGTTTACCGAGCCATGGTTAGGTGGTAAAAAACCAAACTCGCTCTCTATCTGGATGAATCACACTGCACTTGGAACAGGCTACCTCCGATCGAATGAAAATTTCTCAGGAATGGGAATTACCGGAGTTGGTGTTGGATTGGGTCGTCGTAAAAAATGGCCAGATGACTATTTCCAAGCGTACTACGAATTTAGTTACCAATACTACGATGTTGTGGATTACAACCAAATTGGAATTTTCGACAACGGATTCGCAAATGACATCGCATTGACCTATCGTTTGCAACGAAGCTCAGTAAGTTCACCCATCTATCCGCAAGGAGGATCGAGCTTGCGTTTTTCGACCAAAGCAACGCTGCCATATTCGAAGTTTGACGGTGTAGATGATTATTCAAATTATACAAACCAAGAACGCTACAAATTCTTGGAGTACTACAAAATTAAGTTTACAGGCGAATGGTACTTGCCATTAACGACCGATAAAAAATTGATTTTGATGCCGCGGATCGGATTTGGATTCATGGGCACATACACAGCTGGGAAAGGATTGACACCATTCGATCGTTTTACGCTCGGTGGAAGTGGATTAACTGGGGTCAATCAAATTGGAGGACGTGAAATTATTGCGCTTCGTGGTTATAACGACAACTCACTCAATTCCAATGGTGGTGACCCGCTGATTGCGAAATACACCCTCGAATTGCGCTATCCAATCTCCCTGAATCCGCAAGCGACATTTTATGCACTCGCCTTTTTGGAGGCTGGAAATACGTATCCATCATTCGAACGATTTAATCCGTTCAACGTGAAACGTGCTGCAGGAATGGGAATTCGCGTGTTTTTACCGATGTTCGGAATGCTTGGATTAGACTACGGGCTTGGCTTCGACAAACTCGATCCATGGTCGAGTGGTTTCGGGGCAGAATCGGATTCATCGATTGACCGACAAGGATTCTACAGCAAATTGAACTTCACCATTGGAATGAATCTTGGAGAGCTCTAAGCCATGAAACGGAGTGAAATTCACAATAAATCTATTAACTTTGCGTTCCGCAGAAAACATTTTCTATGAAAGCACTCATTCTTGCACTCACATTGATTTTTGGCACAGGGTTTGCCTATTCACAAAAGTATGCATACATCGACTCAGATTATATCCTTGCAAACTTGCCAGAATATGCAGAGGCCAAAGACAAGTTGGATAAATTAGCTGATCGTTGGACAAAGGATATCGAACAACGGTACGAAATCCTCCTCCAAAAGAAAGAAAACTTTGCTAGGGAAGAAGTACTCCTTCCATCCGAAGAAAGAAAGAAACGACTGGAGGAAATTGATAAATTGGAAACAGAAGCAATGGAGATGCAAAAAACGCGTTTCGGTGTGAACGGTGATTACTTCGCGAAACGTCAAGAATTGATCAAACCGATTCAGGACCGCGTGTATGATGCCATGCAAGCCGTTGCCTCAAAAAGAAGCTACTCGTTCGTGTTTGATAAAGCAAACCAAAGTAATTTGGTGTATGCAGATTCTAAATTCGATTTGAGTGAAGCAGTGTTAAAAGAACTCGGATCGTCGAACTAAGTCGGTCCGTAAACTAGAAAATGAATACGGTGCAGGCCGACAAAATTTAAATCAAAAAGAATGAAAAGATTAGTACTTATTGCGTTAGTTGTTATGGGGGCAGGATTGGCTTCGGCTCAGTCTAAAATGGCTCACTTGAATTCTCAAGAAATTATGGAAGCGATGCCATCTTATAAAGAGGCTGTGGCGAAGTTGCAAAACTTCGAGAAAGAGGGGTACACTGAATTACAAGCAATGAAATCGGAATTTGACGCCGCAGTTCAGGTGTATTCGCAAAAAGTGCAAAGCGGTAATTTGTCGCCCGTTCTTCAGCAAATTGAAGAGGAAAAATTGGGAAAAAAAGAGCAAGCTTTGATGGAGAGACAACAATCGCTTCAGCAAGAAATGCAAACGTACTCGAACGAGTTGAATGCACCAATCTTAGACAAGGTGGAGAAAGCGGTGAAAATAGTGTCGGAGCGAAATAAATACGATTATGTATTCGACGTGAGTACTTTGATGATCCACAACGGACCAGATATCACGAAGGAAGTAATCGCTGAAATAGCGAAGTTAGAGTCGGCAGCGGCTACCACACCAAAATAGTTTTCGCTCAAAAAAAAGCTTAAAGGGGGTTCAGTTTTCGATTCCAATTGTTATGAGAATCGTGATTAATCCCTTTTTTTGTGACGAAAATGTGCACCAATCAACACGATCGAATATAAATTACGCAGATGCGGGGAGTAAAAAAAATTGACTCACTGTGCGTTCAACCAACTAAAATGAAGAAATTACTTGTAATAGCCGTACTTATTTTTGGCGCAGGATTAGCAAACGCTCAACAAAAAATCGGTCACCTCAACTCGCAAGAAGTGATGGCAGCCATGCCAAGCTATCAATCGGCAGTAAAACAATTGGAAACATTTCAGGCTGATGGAGCGGCCGAAATTCAAATGATGATTGCCGACTATGATAAAGCTGTGAAAAAATACATGGCTGAACGCGAAACACTTTCACCTGTTCGTCAACAAATGGAGGAAGAGAAATTGGGCAAAAAGGAACAAGCGATCAACGAACGTGAAGAATCGCTTCAACGAGAAGTAGAGGCATACTCGCGCGAATTGAACCAGCCGATTATTACCAAATTTAACGAAGCAGTGAAAATTGTTTCCGATCGCAGCAAATACGAATACGTTTTCGATATTTCGATGCTAATGGTGCACACGGGACCAGACCTCACAAAAGAAGTGATCACGGAAGTAGTGAAATTGGAAAATGCACCGAAGCTGGTTGCGCCTGTCGTGAAACCATAGGGATGTTGAGTGCTATGCGCATTGGTTAACTGGACTATTGGAGCACTTGCTTGGATGTGAATCGATTTCA
>CALFOS010000260.1 GCA_937919725.1 uncultured Fluviicola sp.
CTGATCGCTTGGATTGGTTTCAATCAAATTTCGTTGGAATATACCGTTGCTCCCCGAAGATCCGGTAAATCGAAATACACAACTCGAAAAATGATTGCCTTCGCGGGTGTTGGCTTCTTCTCGTTCTCCTCTCGCCCACTTCGCTTTGCATTCTACATTGGACTCTTGATTTTCGCACTCGGCTTAGTCTATGCCAGCTACTCAATTATCCAGAACTATCTTGGAAATACGATTCCGGGATGGACATCTTTGATGGTCGTGATCTTGCTTCTCGGTGGAGTTCAATTGCTTTGTTTGGGTATTATTGGCGAATATCTTGCACGCGTGTTTAACGAAGTGAAAAACAGGCCAATTTATCAGGTGAAGGACGAATATCATCGGAAAGATTAATCTTCCTCGATTCGAATTGAATACCCCAGACTCAGCACCTGTTTGTACTCCGTATTTAGCCATGCCCCTGTATCCGAATCAATGTCACAACTTGGCAACATCCCAGAATCTGGAAGTGGATCTAAGCTAAGCACTTGCGTGCGATGAGTCTTGTTTAATTCAAATAATTTGGTAATCCGCTGATCGTGCGCAGCGCTGTATTTCGATACGATTGGTGCCTGTCGAATCGTGTATGTTGCTAACAGCAAGCTGATCAGACCAAGTATTCCGAACGTAAGTATTCTAAAGGGACGTTCTTTAGCGTGTACATTATTTCCAACTTGAATCGCTATCAATAGTATCGTCCCGATCAATATCATGCTAAAAGGAGCCCATGCGCGGAGAGGACCGACATCACCGAAAAGGCTTCTCATCGGAAGATAACATAGAAGGAATGATAGACCGAGAAATACACCTGCGATTAGTATTCGCCTCTTTGTGAAGAAATTTAGTTGAACTCGACGCGCTTGAAGCCATCGACCCAACAAGACGAAAAGCGAAATTAATAGGACAACGAGCAAATTTCTGGGCTCGGAAAATGCGTTTATAAAATCCTGCGCATAATGCGTCAAATTTGAGCCATTTTCATTTTCGATCAATGAAATTCGCGCTGAAGTGCCTTTCCCGAATATGTTCCATGCAAGTGTGATCATCATTCCAATCATCGCCGCGCTCAATTTGAGTAATTGTGCTCTTTTCAATATGTTCGATCTAACTAGATGCTGACCTAAAATAATCGAACAGAAGAGTAAACTAATCAAAGCAGCCAATTCGGATGCACCACCGATGTATACCCCCAATAAAAACGTCACAGAAAAATGAAAAAACATTCTGCTCGGAGCATAGATACTAGCCAAGCAATGCAGTAAGGCCAGCATTGGAACTAAATGGACGGTGGATGATATCGCCCAAAACCAAGCTTCATTCAATTGCACTGTCCCAAAAAATAGTGCTGCCGTTGCTAGAATTGAGAATAACATTCGTTCGCTTTTGGACACACGCTGGTGTGCATTCGTTAGAATGAGAGTTGAACTCAACCGATAGATGCCAGAAATAAATCCAAGTAGTACTAGAATATGATAGACGAATAATTGATAATGTGACGAGAAAAAGTCCGTGTTAAGAACTATTATTCCATGAAATAAACCGTGACTGGTGGCTCTTCGGCTATATAGAAATTCCGTGCTTGCACTCCACCAACCTTTTTCGATTAAATCATTGTAGAGCATCACATCGTCGCTGACCCACCGATTGTTATACGCCAAGGTGAGGTAGAAAGCGATAAAGAGCATAGCACAGATCCACATGACTAGTTTCAGCCAAAAATCAAAGGTATACGTGCTATTTCTCAGTCTACTCATTACGGTTGTTCAAAAAAGCGATCATCTTCTCAAACGCCCGCGCGCGATGCGAGTACGAATTCTTTTCCTTCATTGTCATCTCGCCAAATGTTTTTCCGCAATTTTCAGGCTCGAAAATAGGATCGTATCCAAAGCCAGCCGTTCCCGATTTCTCCGTGCGAATGGTTCCATTCACGATTCCTTCGAAGAGGTGCTGCTCTCCATAAAATTCCAGGGAAATAACCGTTCGAAATCGAGCAGAGCGATCTGACTTGCCTTTCAAACGAGACAAAACTAATTGCATATTGTCCTCCGAATCTCTTTGCGCACCAGCGTACCGAGCCGATTTCACGCCAGGTTCGTTGTTGAGTACTGGAATTTCTAGTCCTGTGTCGTCGGCGAAGCAATCGAGTTGAAAGTTGGTGCGAATGTACTCCGATTTCTGCTTGGCATTTCCCTCGAGCGTGTCACTCGTTTCTGGAATATCTTCGGTGATGTCGATGTCGTTCAAGGTCAATAATTCAAACGAATCGGGCAAGAGTGCAGCAATTTCCTTCGCTTTATTTTGGTTCGACGTGGCAAAAAGTAGTTTCATGCGTTCAATAAATTGATGTAATTAACACGATTTGCCTCAACCGAATAGGTCTCTTTCACTGTTTCGAGTCCCGCTTTCCCAATTTCCGTTCGAAGCGATTCACTTTCAATCAACTGGATTAAAGTATGTTTCCATTCATTGGGTGAGCTACACAAAAATCCATTCTTTCCGTGCTCCACAATCGAAGTGTTCACTCCCACGGGCGACATCACCGCAGGAATTTCGAGCGCCATATACTGCAATCCTTTGAAACCGCATTTGCCTTGTGCCCATACTGTATCGAGCAGCGGCATGACACCAATGTTGATTTGCGCCAAATCTTGGATTTCTGATTCTTTGTTCCATTTCACAAATTCGAGGCTGTTCAATTCATATTCTGGAGCTTGGTTCGAGATGACGCGAAACGTGAACTCGTGTGTTTGTTCTAATTCCTCCAGTATTGGAATAAGTTCGTCCAAATAACCCATGGTTGTGTGTGTTCCCGTCCAGCCGATAATTGGTTTCTCCACCCGTTGATTCGTTGGAATAGTGTGCACCCTTTCGAGGTCGATGGTGGTGGGAATGATTCTCACATTCGAGTTATATTGGTTCGCAAAGTCGAGTAAATACTGATTTCCAGCACTGATTACGTGCGCCCACTTCATCGCTCGTTTCACCTTTCCATAGGCTTTCAATCGTTGAAAACGAGCATTGGAATCGCTGAAATTCGGGAGCCAGATGGCATCATCGAAATCGTAGATAAATTTCTTTCGGAGAATTTTCGCGATGATCCATTCAAAAATGGGCGGTCCGATCATGGATGCTTCTCGGTGAATAAAAATCACATTGGCCGAACGCAATTTGAACATCAACAAAAATCGACGCCAAAAACTTCCCATCATTCCAAATGCCTTGGAAAAAAACGTTCCTTTTTTGTAGAGCGCTTTCCATGTTTTATCCGACAAAAATGGATGAAATTCGATCGTGTAACCCTCCTTTTCAAAAAAATCGAGGTACTGCTCAAAGCGAAAACGCTGCGAGGGAGCTTCACCAAACGGATAGGGCGCTATGATAACGAGACGCTTACTCAAGGACTTTTTTGTAGATCCATTCGTATTGATTTAATCCTTCCTCCAAGGAAAAATAGGCTAAAGCACCCGCTTTAATGGCTTCAGAATCGAACATTTCTTTCTGGATGAAATTGGATCTGTATGTTTCATCGTTCAGTTCGTTGATGACCGTTCCTGCATTGTATTTGATCACGATACTGTCGGTGTCGCCTACCCCAGAATTACAGATCAATGGAATTCCCATCGCCATAATTTCGCCTTGTTTCACGGGTGAAGCGGCTTTTTTGGAATAACTTGGTATAATGAAAAAGATCGCAATATCGAACAAAGACAAATGCAATGGAACACCGCTGTGGAGAGTTGATGCGACGATAATTGACGCAGGATCGATCCCCTTTTTCTCCGCTTCGCCTTTAATATACTCGGGTTTTTCACCCGAAACGAACAAAAAAATCGCCTTGTCATTCTCCGTTTTCAAACAGTTGAAGTAATCTAGCATTTCGGAGAGCATGTACCACGTTCCGATAGAACCGACGTATCCGAGCACAAAATTTTCCGGCAAAATCCCCAGTTTGGAACGAAGTGTAGTCTGGTCTTCTACTTCAATTTTTCTCGGGTCAAATAAATCGAGATCGGCGCAGCAGGGAATCACTTTGGTCTTCGGATGTTGACCTTGCATCGATTTCCAGGTGTGCATTTCGTTGTACCCATTTTCTGTTCCGATGATGGAATAATCCGCTTCGAGTAAAAACTGCGTTTCCTTCCGCTTGAAATAATTGAAAATTTGTTTGTAAATCGGACTATCGAGGCTCCAAATCTTTCCGTCGATGCGTTCATCTGCCCAAAATCCCCGCATATCGAAAATAAATTTTGTGCCATATTTCCTTTTCATTCGAAGTCCCGTGAGCGCAGGCATGTAGCTTCTGCAATGTACAATATCGAACTGATGGATTTCGTTCAGGTATTTTGCCACCTTGTGCATTCGGCGCACCTGCTTGAGTGTCGTTGAAATTCCACCCGAAAGTTGATAATCCTGAGGATGCCAGTGAACGCCATTTTCTTTGAACAACTGCAGAATTGTTCGGTGATGTTGCTGATAGCGATCCATTTTCTCGAAGCTGATCACATGAAATTCGTAGCCGCGCTTTTTCAAACCAAAAACGTAGGGCAACACTTGCGACTGACCCAGTGGATCTGTCATGCCGTCGTATGATATGTAGAGAATCTTATGGATTATTAGATTTTTTGGATGAATTGGATCGCCGGATTCGCTTCTCTGCAAATTACTAATTTCGGATGTAGTTGAGCACGTTTGCAACATATGTTGTATAGCCCATTTTCACAGGAACTTCCGCGTGGTCACTTCCATCTACCCGATAGGCTGTTTTGTTAGTTCCTCCATAATTCGCAAAAATCAACTCACCATTTTGAATATCAACGTAAGAATCCTCCTTGCCATGTATCCACAAAAGTGGACACGTTATCAATTTAATTTTTTCTGAGTTTTCGAAGGATAAATCGGTTACGAAATCAGCGTTCACATTCATTAAAGTTGAATTATCGACCAAATTTTGCACGGATGCCAAGGGTGATTCGATGATGATTCTGTTCGGTTTGAAATCCGTTCGGTAAGCAGCACGATCAATCGTGGGAATAGCGCCAAGGCTGAATCCGTAGTAGATCGTCTTGTTTTGGGTTGCTCCGTGTGCAATGAGCCAATTGATAGCAGCATCGGCATCCTCGTAGAGTCCTTGTTCGGTTGATTTACCCTCCGACATTCCGTAGCCGCGGTAATCGATCATGAACACGCCGTAGTTCAATTTCCCACCCACATTGGCCAATAGAGTTGCACGTGACCAATAGTAATCCATGTGTTTGGATTGCCCGTGGAGATATAAGATTACGGTGTCGGTTGCAATCGTCGCGATGTTTCCGATGTACACTCCGTAGAGTTTGTATTGATCTCCGGTTTCGGCATCAGTTGACATAAACTCGATCAAAGTGCGATCGGCAGCCGTTAAATTGTATGACGCTGGGATCTCGATTTCACCATCAGCGAAGCCTTCGAAAAGATAACTGTCCACTGTTTCGGATGGAAAAGCGAGACTATCGAGTGTCATTTTCTTGCAACTGAATAGCATCAGCGTCGCGAAAGCAATAATTGCAAATTTCATATTCTCCTTTATTAGATGAATCGCACGCCTTAACGCACCTTATCCTGTTTTGATTTATTTCCCAAAATTTTTCTGAAGCCTAAATAAAATCCTGCCGCTCCAAAATTGCCCGTAATGCTTTTGTACGGAACAAAGGCGTAGTCGTTTCTACGATAAGGCGCAAGGAACTTAAATTCGGTGGTTAATTCCCACGCTCGATTTTTCCCTTTTACGATGTGCCCAATTTGCGGTGAAAACAAGATACGATTCGTTTGCTTCTCTCCGTTTTCCAGTGTTTTGGTGAAATCGAAGTAGTTGTTGAATCCAACATAAAAATAATTTCGGCGTTTTCCATAATTCCAGAACGCATTCATATCAAGCGTAGGCCAGAACTTCCCACTTTTATCATCACAATCGTAGATGGTGTTGAATCCAACTGCTCCGCTCACGTTTGGGATGTACCTTTTCTGATGAAGAAATTGATATGTCATTCCCGCATCGATTTGCAAATTTCCAAAGAGCATGGCAGTAGTGTGTAGCCCACCGTGAATTGTTTTTGTTGAATCGAGTCCGTATCCGATTTCAATTGAGGTGATTGGAACGGGAATAGATGCGCCAGCGAAATCAATCACAGGACCTCCAAAGTTCCCTCCAACTGACCATTCGCCTTTATCGAGTGGCTCTACAAAACGGGAAGGCACGCAACTTGCGGTAATTAGAACTAGTAGAAGTATAATGTATGTGCGCATAAAGTAAAGGTAATAAGATTCGATCTAGAAAGGTGAAATATCGAGCACAAAAAAACCGTTCATCAGTTGACGAACAGTTTTTTTATTTCTTGTTGTCTAAATAAAGACAACGCTTGAAGTTTGAAATCTACAATTGTCAATCCAGACTCTGTGTTTTTCAAGAACTGCATTGCCATGGAATTATGCACTAATTATTCTTCTTCTCCGTCCGCTTTTGCGTCCGCCTTCACTTCTTCAACAACTGGTGATTCTTCAACAGCTGGCGTTTCAGCAACTGGTGCTTCTTCAACAACTGGATCTGCTGCTGCTGGAGCTACTGCATCTTTCTTCGATTTTTTAGCTGCCTTCCCTTCTTCGTCTTTGTTCGCGTC
>CALFOS010000261.1 GCA_937919725.1 uncultured Fluviicola sp.
TCAGTTCCTTTGAAAACTTAATCGTAAAGATACGGTTCTTTGTCATCCACCATTTTCCGAATATTTTCGACTACGCGCTTCATGTACACGCGCCAGAATAGTTTGACAAAGAGCCATTGCAGAGGGTAGGGAAGCACTCCCTTCGAATGCATGGTGTAGCTGTACTAGATGGCAATTTTATTCGGTTCAAGTTCAGCCGTTTTCCATACGCCAACATACTTCGTAAATCCCAGTAGGTAGGTTTGGAAATCGCCGACTTCAATTTTCCAGTAGGTATTTTCGACGCGTTCCAGCACCGCGTAGTTGGATGTCCAACCTCTCTTTTTTAAAAAGTTGCGAGCGGTGAACACTTTCTTGCTGAAGCCAGGCTTCCCCCAGTTTTCATCTTCTATGGTATCTGTAACGCGCGGCGTGAAACCGAATCCGGTGTGCACTTTGCCGATGTCGCTCAGCATGGGCGTTTTGAATGCACGTTCGAGTGAGCGTTTATAAATCGTGGATACGCTTACTGTTGTTTTCATTAATTGCATTTCGATTGTTTGCCGTGAATCGTTTAGAAGTTCCGTCGTCGAAAGTAATCAGTCTAAGTGAAATTTACGAAGTTGACTATCACTCATCCTATTTCTTCTTTGTTCTTTGCGTCAGGAGTTTTCATCACCGCCCAAATGATCAGGAAGATGATGGCCAAGAGTATCCCGCCTGGAATCGAAACGATGAGCAACCAATGATATGTCATATCGACGAAATACGCCAATGGAATGGGCAGAAAAGCGAGAGACAAGCAGAGAATACTGAGGTAGAGGAAGATTTTTTTGATGTGAGTCTAAGCCGTTACTTGCGTAGTGAAAACATAATTTTTCCGTTCCGAGTTTTCTTCTTTAGATGAAAGTTTTCCGTCATTGGTGATGAAATACTTCGTGTAGCCCAATTCGTTCAAAAAACGGTAAACTTCAATCGAGCTAGTTCTTGCTCCATCGCCATCTAAAATTTCGATCAGCAAAGTAGGGTGCTGTGTTTCGAGAAGGTGCTTCATTCCCAAAAGTGCTTGGTATTCGAAACCTTCAATGTCAATTTTGATGAAATCTATGCGTTCAATGGATTCCGATTTCACGTACGAGTCTATGGAAACTACCTGCACTTCTTCTTTTGTCGCATTTTCGGTAAATGTAGCAGTGACCATGCCGAGGTTGTGCTCGCTTTCGTTATAGTACAAGGTGATATCGCCATCTTCCTCACCAACGGCCAGTTTTTCGGGGTGCACATTCGTAAGCTTGTTCAACTTCACGTGTTCGCTGAGCGCGTTGAAATTGACCGAAAACGGCTCAAAACTGACAATTTTTCCTTCTGGTCCAATCAATTTTGCGGCGTTGAGTGAGTAGAGTCCAAAATTGGCACCGAGGTCGAGAAGCACGCTGTCTTTTTGCAAGAAGAGCTGGAGCACATCGAGTTCCGCTTGTTCGTATGTTCCCAAAAGGAAGATGTTTTCTTGAATCCAATCGTCGATGTGGAGCGTGAGTTGAAGTCCATTGTAATCAACTGTTCGCGTAATTCCTCGAAACAAATTGAAACGATTGATCAATTTCACATGAATTCCGAAAAATCGTTTTTTGAAAAACGAAAATTTAAAGAGAAATCTGAAGATGTATGCGATAAGGATTCTCATTTACTTTCTAAATGCTACCAAAGATAGATTATTCGTAAGAAATAGGGAGGTGTACTGCACGTTCGATTTTAAAACCATTGGTCATTCAGCGCCTTAAGCGTTTCGATGTCCAGCGAAAAGGCGGATGTGTCCGCCAATACACTATCAATTCCGCAGCGCGCACACAAAGCAGTTTGGCCGGCATCTGTAGTTTCGACAATTTCGTAGGATGGGTAAATTTCCAAACAATGATAGCAACCGACAAGCTTGGCATTGGATACTTCTTCCATGTTGCGGATGGATTCTTTTGAGGCGTCGTTCATGCTTGTGGATGTATGGTTAGATCCATTTTCGCAAAGCGAAGTGCCTTGTAGACTTGGGAGAGTATTTTTTTCATAAGCATAGTAATAGCCAATTCGTCTCTTGGGAGTTTTGAAGTTGTATGCAATTGTATGCACTTGTAATTCATAACTTCTTACCTAACATAAGAAGCAAACGTAAGTGGTTTAAAGATACTGATAGTTTTTCAAGAAGCGAGGAATCTTAACAAGAAAAAGTATGCGAATCATTTTGGTGCTTGATCTTTAGAGTTAGAAGGTTTTTACGTTTGCGACAGGGTCAGCCCATTCCTTCAATAAAACAAGCCCCAAGGATTTCCCAAGGGGCTTGTCTAGTATAATTCTTATTTTTTCAAGCACTCATTTATTTCTTTCGACCATTGGTCGGCAAATTGTAATTCGCCGCTCTGCCGGATCGTGATATGATCATCGTAGAGTTCGAGCTTCGTTTCGCTTTTGTTTTTTTGATTGGGGAAGAAGCTTAATTCAATTCGTTCGATGACGGTCACAGTTTCGTACTCAGCTTGAATGGTACGGATTTTTTTTAATGTTTGACACATTTGAACTTCCGCTAGGTCAACAAATTGAGCCATTGCTCCATCATCTTTCTGCTTGAGGAAGAAAACGAAATTTCTGATCTTATCTATTCCTAATACGAAGTCACCGCAAAATTCGTGCTGGCTAATCTCACAGTTATGTTGCTTCGCCAATTCCTTGAGCGTTTGCAAGGTTTTATTTTCTTTTTTCACCCGGTTGTAATGCATATATACAAACGGAAGTGTGCAAATTGCGATAATGATTACTCCAATGATGATGGTTCCTAAATCCATTTTTTTGTTTTTTGAAAGCGTTAATTGTGCGTCACACCTTTGCGAAGCATTAAATAATTAATGAACATACCCAGACGGAGAATGTTCGTCGGTCAAAAAAGGATGGATTACCAGAAGTAATGGAAAGGGAAAATGAAGTCGGACTTCTTGTGTTTTATCCGGAAGTTTCGCGAAAAGTTAGCATACTGAGAAAACGCTGTTTCGAAGCGTTTCGCGATTGCTTTAAAAATAACATCGCAACCTGCAAGCGGGCTTTTAAAACCAGGAGAAGAAGAATTACTCGTGAAATTAGTGACTACACTTTCGGAAGCTATGGTGGGAGAAAAAAGTTTTGAAGATAAATCAGAAATAAATTTCTCCTGCGAAGAAGTTGGATTTTCGTGAACTGGAGAATCCGTGCGTGATTGATTCACCACGCCAATTGCAAGGCAATAAACAGCTGTAAAAAATACTGTAATCGTTATTCTGAATTTGTCTTTCACAGACTAAAGTTAGTTGCTATTTCTTCAAAAAAGGCGTTTTGCAAGAAAGAAATGTTAACGAGATATAGAATGATTTTTTCGGCATAAAAATGCTCTTTTTCGCACACCTTGATTGACGCGTTTGTGTTTTTAAGGATTAGATGCGTACTATGAACTTCGGTTTAATTTAGTTCAACTTTTTCAAAGCCGCACGCAGGTTGGAGATCGCCCCAGCTACGTCTTCCATTTTACATGTTCCAACGGACAAACGGTACCACGTTGAATCTTCTGAAGACCCGAAGGCGTAGAAGGGTACAATGGCAACTTTGGCTTCGTCCAATAAATACTTTGTGATGTCTTTTGTGGTGGTAAGAACACTTCCATCCGCGGTGGTTTTTCCGTGCAGAGAAAATTGAACAGTCAAATAGATCGCCGCTTCTGGTGCTATTGCATCTACAGCATATCCTTCTGCTTTCAAAGCTTGGAAACCCGTGTAAAATCCGTCTAAGCGATTGTAGATTTCGCCTTTAATATGCTCGAGGAAGGTGTCGTATTGCGTTAGGTTGCTCAAGTATTTCGCGGTAGCCATTTGCTCGGCCTTCGGCGCCCACGCTCCCACATGCGTGAGGATCGATTTGATTTTGTTCATCAAATACTTCGGTCCCATGGTCCATCCAACTCGAACGCCCGTTGCTGCCAAGGATTTGGAAATTCCATCAACAAACAAGGTGTATTCGCGCATTTCTGGGCGCAAGGAAACTGGATTGAAATGTTCGATGCTTCCGTATGTCAAGGGCCAGTAAATTTGGTCGTACATCACGTACAATGGCTTTGTATTCAGTGCTTTTCTTCGTGTGTTTTCGGCAATCACCAAATCGCAGATGGCTTCCAAACCGTCTTTGGAGAACACTGTTCCCGTTGGATTCAAAGGTGAACAGAGTGCCAACAAGGTAGCCTCGCCGATGAAAGGAGCAATCTCCTCAGCAGTTGGCATGAAGTTGTTTTCCGCACTTGTCTCGATACAAATGGGGCGAGCATTGTTCAAATAAGTGTAATGGTTGTTGTTCCACGAAGGAATCGGGAAAATTACGGCATCCGATGGATCGACAATGGCTTTGAATATG
>CALFOS010000262.1 GCA_937919725.1 uncultured Fluviicola sp.
TAGTGAAACGAAATATTCACTTTTGTATTTATTCAATTTAGTCCAATAGGGATACATATCCATTTTCTTAAAATGTTGTATCGAGATATTTAATTCGGACTCTATTTCTTTTGTATACTCTGGGGTTAATATTTTTTTTATTTCAAATTGATCCGTGCTCTTTATATTCAACCAATCATACATTTTTGCGTTTGTATCCAAAGTGATATAGACATAGCCATGTTCATGTTTTTTTAGAATAGAATCCATCGAGGCAAGAGGTTGGGGTGTATTCACTTTTATTATTTCTGCGCTCTGTTTCTTCTCTATCCCAGAATTACAAGACGAGGTAAGGAAAATTAAATATATATATCGGAAAAGGGTTCGTTTCATCTTATGTGTGATAACGAATCTAACTTGCTCAATCTTCATACTCATCTCTCTCCAATCGAGCCATCACCTCTTTGAGGTTTTCGTTCTTCTTTTTCTTGCGCATAGCGATCGCCGTTTTTGTAAAATACCTATGGCTCTTGAGAAACATCACTTGAATTTCGTCCCATTTTTTATCGCTGTCAAGTTTTCCATGTTCCTTCAATTCGCGGCGCAATTTGTCCGAAATTTCGTGGAAATCATCGCGTCCGAGGTAATCTAAATCGGCGTCGCAAATAATTTCTTGCAGTTGGTTTTTTGGCTTGTGTGGAATTTGTGTAACGAAGATCAAATCTTTGATCTGATCGATGTGCTGATCGGTATAACCGTATTTCGGAAGAATTTCTACTGCTAATCGTGCGCCCACGGGTTCGTTTTTATCGTATTGCTCAATAAATCCAGCGTCATGATAAGTTGCCGCCGATTTCAGCAAAAACAATCCTTCGTCTGTTACTCCTTCGAGCAAGGCAATGCGTTCCACAGCGGTCACTACATCCTTCGTGTGAGCGATACTGTGGTAGTGGAAATTTTTCGATAATCGTTTCTCTAGCAATTGCATGATGTGGCGTTCTGCTTTGTAATAGTTGATCGAACTATATAGGTGTAGGTTCACAATTTGATTGAACCTGTCGTTTGGATGCAGTCCCAATCCTTTCATAGAAAGTTCAGGCTTGATGCGTTCCACTACATACATGTCGATCAAGCCTTTACTTTTGGACTGCGCTTTACCTTTGAACGTACACTCAAAATAAGGTTCTACAAAATTGAACGTTGCTCCAGAAATAGTAATTTTCCCTGGTTCGCCCAACATTTCCATGCGCTGCGCTTGATTTACCGTGGAGCCCCAAATATCATAGGCCAGGCGCTCGCTGCCAATCACACCTGCCGTTACTTCACCTGTGTTGATTCCGAGGCGCAATTCCCAAAATTCGCTTCCGTTGGCAATCGCGTCGTGGCGTCGTTTCTCCATGTACGCTTGAATCTCAAGTGCTGCCAAGCAGGTGTCGATCGGATTGGAGTTGTTACGCACAGGAACGCCACCCGCGCACATGTATGCATCGCCAATAGTTTTGATTTTTTCGAGGTTATTGTTCACTATAATTTCATCGAATTTGGTAAAATAAACGTCGAGTTTCTTAACGAGTTCCGTCGGGTTCATTCGATCCGAAATTCTGGTAAACCCAACAAAGTCTGTAAACAATACCGATACTTTTGTGTAGGCCCTAGCGCGCGCTTTTCCACTCTTTTTGAGTTCCTCCGCAGTAGATGCTGGAATCACGTTTTGGAGCAGTTTTTCCGTTTTATCTTTCTCTATTTGCAAGAGCTTTTGCTGGCGAACGACTTTGTTACGTTCCTCCTCAATTTTTTTACGCTGCCGAATAATCTTTTCATTTTGCTGTTGAATTTCCCGCGTTCGGTCCCTAATTTTCATCTCCAAGCGTACTTGTTCTCTATGAGATGAGTCCATTCTTCGGCGAATAAACCAGCGCAGAAAAATAGCCGACGCGATCGCTAAGGTGATCCAAAACCAGAGGCGTTGCCAAAATGGTGCGGCGACATTGATGGAGAGTGTCGCCGGATAAACACTCCATGGTCCATCGCCTATGCGCGCATAAACTTTGAGAACATATTCGCCGGGAGCGAGTGAATTGAAGTGAATTTCATTGTCTGTTCCTATTAATATTTCGCGCTCATCGGATCCTTCGAGGATATATTTATAGTTGATCAGCTCCGGATGACTCAGGTCGGAGGGCTGAAAACGCAAGGTAAAGCTCCGTTTTTGATAGGTAAGTTCAATCTCATTAGTCGCGGAAATAGGTTTGGTGAGAATGGTGTTGGGGGCTGGTTTCAGCCAATCGTTTTTCAATTTGAATTTTGTGAACACCACGCTGACAGCGCTCTTTGGTTTGGAGAGTTCAGATGGATTGAAAAAATTGTATCCATAAATTCCTCCGAAGTACATTTTTCCTTTGGAGGTGAGCAGGTAAGCACCAATGTTGAACTCGTTACTCATCAGTCCATTGATTTCTGTGAAATTTCGCGCGCGCTTTTTGATCGGATCAAATTGGCACAAACCTTTGTTCGTGCTCAACCAAAAGTTACCGTTTTTATCGCGCAGTAGCCCATAAATTACGTCGTTGGGAAGACCATCTTTTCGATTATAGATCACCGTGGTTTTCGTTTTCTCGTTCCACCGAAGAAGGCCTGATCCCAGTGTTCCCATCCAATATTCGCCATTTTCGGCTTGATAGATGGAGGTGATGTATTCTTTGGAAGCTGCTTTTATTTTTCCGTTGAAGGCATAGGGATGAATGATCCAGTTCCCCTCCTTTTTTCGCATTAAATTAAGTCCTCCAGTGGAAGTTGTGAGCCATACATTTCCCGATCTATCTTTGTGGGCTAAGCGACAAATTCCTTTGGAAATCGACGTCTTTGGGTTCTTAGAATCGTGCTGGAAAACCTGCATGCGCTTACTCACAATATCGTAGGTGATCGCGCCTTCTTTTGTAGCAATCAGGTAGGTGCTTCCCTCCAAGTGTTCGATGGAATAAGACCGTTCGTGCTGAACCTCGATTTCTTTTGACGCGTATTTTATGCGATTGTAGGAATATCCGTCTTCGTTGAGATTCAATTCGTAGACGCCATCGGTACAAGCTACTAATAAGAAATTAGCGCTAATCACTTCGATGCTCAATACAGAAATCTCATTGTTTGACTCGTTGTAGCTTCGGTTCCTATAATATTGTTTGAATTTTCCTGTAGTGTTATCATAGCGTGAAACACCATTATCAGTTCCAATGTATATGTATCGGCCAGATTCACTCTCTGCAAAACTCCAAACGCTAGGAGTAGGAATTCCACTGTCTTCATTTCCGCTTGGGCCAACACCCAAAATCTCCTTGTTTGCTGGATCAAAAACGGAAAGTCCACGCTGCGATCCTATCCATAAAAATCCCGCGTTGTCTCTGTAAATTAAATTGGTGGCATTATTGAGTAGGGCAGATTTTTGAAAAATATCTTCCGTGCTTTGATGGATTTCGCCATCGTCGTAGATCACGTATAATCCTTGACTTTTGGTGCAAATCACCCATCCGAAATCCCGGTATTTGTAAACATCCGTTGCGGAAACTTCACCCATTTTCTCCTTCCATCTTCCAAACTTTTCCGATACTTTTTGCGTGTGAATATCCAATGTGAAAACTCCATCGTTGGTAGCTAGAATCAATTCGTTTCTACCGTAAACAATCATACGGTTCACGGCAGAAAGCCCTGTTTTGTTTGCAAGGCGGGAACTTACTTTTTTTGTTTTTGGATCATAAAAAAACAGTCCGTCATCGGTTGTAGCCACCACCACTATTCCATTTTCGGTTACCACGACTCGTGTTGTTTTCCGAGAGGAAATAACGGATTTTAAACTCGTAAATTTTCGTGTTTTCGTGTCGAAATGAAATAAACCGCTTTCGCTTGTGGTTACCCACAAGTTTCCGTTTTTGTCGTTGGCGAGGTCTTCTATTTGAATAATCTCTTTGTCCACGGCAAAATACGTGCTAAAGGTTTCTGTTTGTGGTTCGTAGATCGAAAGTCCATTGTTTGTTCCAAACCAGAGTTTTCCTGTTTGGTCGATGAGTGCACATTTGATGTAACCACTCTCTAAACCCTTGGTGTTGTCGGGCGTAAACACTTCGAACTCCTTTCCGTCGAAGCGGTTAAGTCCATCTTGTGTCCCCACCCACAAGGCATCACTTTCGTCCTGTACAATTGCAGTAACAGAACTTTGGGACAAACCATCTGTGATGCTAAAATTACGAAATCGAAACTCTTTTTGAGCACGACTCGTAACTGCATAGCAGCAAATAATAATATAAAAAAGGTATTTTTTCATTTCGGTTTCGAAGGTTAAAATACCAAAAATCAAAGAGTACTATGCTCCTGGGCTCACAGTATTCGCTGGGGTAATTTGGATCGTTGAATTTTCTAAGTCTCTATCGAAGAGGTACAGCCCTGCTTTGTCTTCGCCAATAAGTTTCACTTTATCAAGTATAGTGCGTGCCAATGCTTCTTCTTCGAGCTGCTCAGAGAGGTACCATTGGATGAAATTATGCGTGGTATAATCTTTTTCATTCAAACACACTTCCACTAAATCATTGATGCTTTCGGTGATTACAATTTCGTGGCTCAATAACAATTCGAACACATTTAACACCGATTCAAATTCCGTTGGGGGAGTTTCGAAGCCTGGAATAAT
This sequence comes from uncultured Fluviicola sp., assembly GCA_937919725.1. Taxonomy (GTDB): domain Bacteria; phylum Bacteroidota; class Bacteroidia; order Flavobacteriales_D; family Crocinitomicaceae; genus UBA4466. Next base: position 4,655 of record CALFOS010000262.1, read on the forward strand.
TGCTATTCCTCCACGCTCGTTTATGAACTTCACCAATTTCAGCATGTGAAAACGCTCCTCTTCCGATTGCTTATACATGAAGCCAGAGGTTCCGCTCAATCCATTGCTTTCTGCCCATGATGCCATCGCCAAATAAAACTGCGACGATTGCCCTTCTTTCTTAATTTGGTCGTTCAATGCTTTTTCTACTCTTTCTTTCATCTTGGTGATTTTCTAACAAAGTTATCATAAAGATGCCAATTGTTTTACTCTCCCCTTTTTTATATTTAATCTAAATTAACCGTACTTTTGCATTATATGTCTAAAAAAAAGCCGAATGGAAAGCTCAATAGAAGTCTTTCCCACATCATTCGAAAGGTTTTTACAGAAAATCCCGAGTCAACTTTCAACCATCGCCAAGTTTGCGCACTCATTGATGTGCGCGAAAATGCACTGCGCAAATTAGTGTTCAATGTGTTGGAAGATTTAAAACGTGAAAAAGTTATTTCGTCCATCAGTCATGGAACGTATCGCCTAAGTGGTGAAACCAATTTCATGGAAGGTTTACTCTCAATGACGCAGCGCGGAGCGGGATTCGTAATTGTAGAAGGTGAAGACACCGATATTTTTATTCCACCTTCCAAAACAAATCAGGGATTGGATGGCGATCGCGTGAAAGTACAAATCACCAAGGTTGGTAAATCACGAAAAGAAGGTCGCGTTATAGAAGTGGTTGAGCGCGAACGCACGCAATTTGTGGGAACCATTCAATTGACCAAAGATTTTGCGTTTCTCATTCCCGATAATTCACGGGTGGGAACAGATATTTATATTCCAAGGGAGAAATTGAAAAAGGCGAAGGACGGAGAAAAAGCGCTCGTTCGAATCACTAAATGGCCAAAATCTTCAGAAAATCCCTACGGGGAAGTTGTTGAGTTGTTAGGGAAAAACTCGAGTAACGACAACGAGATGATTAGCATTTTGGTGAACCAAGGATTGGATTTCAAATTCTCGAACGATGTACTGTCAGAAGCGGAAGTTGTCACGATTGATTTGGATCAGAAAGAAGTCGCGACGCGACGCGATTTTAGAAAAATCTCTACGTTCACCATCGATCCTGAAGACGCTAAAGATTTTGATGATGCCTTATCGTTTCAACGACTCGAAAACGGAAACATCGAAGTGGGAATTCACATTGCTGATGTATCGCATTATGTGCGCCCCGGATCCGCTATGGACGCCGAAGCGTTGAGGCGTTCAAACTCCGTTTATTTGGTTGATCGCGTGGTTCCGATGTTACCCGAACAATTATCAAACTTAGCTTGTTCCTTGCGTCCGTATGAGGATAAGTTTTGCTTTTCGACGGTGGTAGAAATCGACGAAAGCGGAAAAGTGTACAAAGAGTGGTTTGGAAGAACGGTGATCCATTCCGACCGACGATTTAGCTACGAACAAGCGCAAGAAATTATTGAAGGTGCTGAGGGTGATTTTAAGCCTGAAATCCTTGTTTTAGATAAAATCGCTAAAATTTTGCGGAAAAAGCGTTTGTCTGCGGGTGCTATGAACATCGAATCGGAGGAAGTTCGTTTCCGTTTAGACGAAACTGGTTTCCCGGAATCTTTGATGATCAAGCGTTCGAAAGATGCACACAAGTTAATCGAAGAGTACATGTTGTTGGCCAATCGTTTGGTGGCAACTTACGTTTCGAAGCAAAAGAAAAACGACGCGCACATTCCGTTTGTATATAGATGTCACGACAAGCCTGACGCGGCAAAAATCGAGATGTTTAACATGTTCATTCAGAAGTTTGGCTACGAAATTGAGACGAGCGACCCGAACAGTATTTCGAAAAATATCAATGCTTTATTGGACGATATTCGCTACAAAAATGAATATTCATTAATTCAATCGATGGCGATTCGCTCGATGGCAAAAGCGTCGTACGAAACAAAAAATATCGGTCACTATGGCTTGGCGTTTGGTTTCTACACCCACTTCACCTCGCCGATTCGCCGTTATGCCGATTTGGTGGTTCATCGCATTCTGCAAGAAACATTGACGGGAGGAAAACACCGGTATGGAGGTGAGTTGAACGATATTTGCAAGCACATATCGCGCATGGAACGGAAAGCTGTGGATGCAGAACGCGAAAGCACGAAGTATTTCCAAACCTTGTTTGTTTCCGATAAAATTGGGCAAGAATTTGACGGTGTCGTTTCTGGCGTAGCCGAATTTGGCATGTTTGTGAAGATGGATGAAAACCAGTGCGAAGGAATGATTCCACTACAAGATCTTCCTGGTGATAAATTCAGTTTCGATGCTGATAACTACATGATCGTGGGAGCTAAAACTGGAAAAAAATACAATTTCGGAGATGCGGTTCGTGTTCGAATATTTGAAGTGTCGACTAAAAAACGCCGAATAGATTTAGAACTGGTCGTTTAATAAAGTCTAAACCGTTTTGATCCGGTTATTTAGTTCATCGCGGTAAGATCCACCTATTGGAATCAATTTATCGATGTCTTCGAGTGTTAGGTTCGGATATTCGATCGTGGCAATTTTGTCTAATCGAACAATAAACGACCGGTGAACGCGCACAAATTCTTCATTTCCCATTTTAGAATCGATGTCCTTCATCGTTGAGTGAATCGTATAGCGTGTTTCCTTCATGTGAATCACCACATAATCTTTCAATGCCTCAATGTAGAAGATATCTTCGTTTTTGAGCTTCACCAATTTACTGTTAGATTTCACGAAAACATACCCTTTTTGCGTGTTGTCTTTGTTTTCTACGAGTGAGAAGAGTAGGTCCCGTTCCTTCATGATCTCTTGTTCGCGGCCGTGTTTGTAGATTGCCATCTCTATAGTGGTGTGGAGGTCAATTTCCTTAAACGGTTTTAAAATGTATCCATAGGGCTCTGTGATCTTCGCTTTTGATAAAGTAGATTCATCGGCGTAAGCAGTGAGGAAAATCACTGGAATGGAGTTGTTTTTTCGAATTTCATCGGCTGCAGCAATTCCGTTCATCTCACCTTTGAGCATAATATCCATCAAAATAATGTCTGGCTTGGTGCTATCGGCCAGTTCTATGGCTTTTTCACCCGTAGAGGCAGCGCCCACAACATTGTACCCTAATTTTTTTAGGCTATGTTGAATGTCCTTTGATACGATAGATTCATCTTCGATTACGAGTACGTTAATTTTTGCCATTTGAGGAGGGTTTCAGATTATCAAATTTAATCAAATATTCGGTTCCATTTTCCAAATTCACTGTAAGTTCGCCGTCTAATTGCTCCACAAGCGTTAAAACTAACTGTAAACCAAGTGTGTCTGAATTCATTTCGTTAAACTTCTTTGGGAGCCCAATGCCGTTGTCACCTATTAGTAAACTTACCTGTGATCCTTCTTGTTTGAGTTGGATTATAATTTTTCCGTCTTCATCATTTGGCCAGGCATATTTCAGCGAATTTGTGATCAATTCATTAGCCAATAATCCGCAAGGAATCGCTTGATCGAGCAATAAATTAATTTTTTCTATATCTGAAGAGAGTTCGATGTCCACTCGAATACGGTAGGAAGCAATGAGATTTGTGACTAGGTTCATCAGATAGTCCGCGAAGTTGATGCTCGAAAAATCTTCTGTTCGGTAGAGGTTTTCGTGAATGATTGCC
>CALFOS010000263.1 GCA_937919725.1 uncultured Fluviicola sp.
GAAGAAGCGTGTTATTTGAGCTCATCTCGTGCTGTTGAACTTGCAAAGAAGTATGGTAGCCGCCTGCACGTTTTTCACATCTCCACCGAGAAGGAACTTTCCCTCTTCGATAATTCGATTCCACTCGAACAAAAGAAAATCACAGCCGAAGCATGCATTCATCATTTGTGGTTTTCGGATGAAGATTATGCGGAGAGAGGAACCTACATCAAGTGGAATCCTGCGGTGAAAAAAGCGAGCGATCGTGACGCAATCTTTCAAGCTGTTTTAGACAATAAAATCGACGTGATTGCAACCGATCATGCCCCACATACCATCATGGAGAAAGAAAAGAGCTACTTGGAGGCTCCGTCTGGTGGTCCGCTTGTTCAACATGCTTTGTTGGCAATGCTCGAAAAAGTGGAACAAGGTAAAATTTCAATTGAACGAGTAGTCGAGAAAATGGCTCATGCGCCAGCTATTTTGTTCAGAGTGCATGAGAGAGGATACATTCGCGAGGGTTATTTCGCCGATTTGGTGGTGGTTGATCCATCCAAAAATTGCGAAGTAACAAAGGAAATCCTCTTGTATAAATGTGGGTGGTCGCCGTTTGAAGGAATCAATTTCTCGAATTCAATTGACATGACCCTCGTGAACGGCAATATCGTTTACCAGAATGGATTGATTCGAGAAGGATCGATCGGGAGTAGATTAGTATTCAACAGATGATCAGACTTCTTGTCATAGCGCTCGTTATTTTTAGTGCTTCGTGCACCCGAACAGTCGATCGTATTCCCGAGCCTGATAATTTGATTCCACGAAAAAAAATGGTCACGGTTCTCAAAGAAATGATGAAGCTCGAAGCACATGTGCAGGCGAATCTGGGTCAAGTTTCCAATTATTACATAGTAATGGAAAGATCGGGCGATTCTCTATTGTCCTCTTATCATCTGGATCGACAAATTTTCGAATCTTCGATGGATTATTACGGCTCCCGACAGGTGGAAATGAAGGCAATTTATGCCGATGCACTCAGTCAAATCAATGAAGAATTGGGCGAACTGGAAGCGAAATAGTGATCGATAACGCAAGAATACCCATTCAAATTCGATAGAAATTATCAATTCTTAGCAATCGAATCGTGGCATCCACTCGTTTCAAGAATTCACATTTTTGTACCACATTTAACATCAATGCATTTTTCCGTTTTCCGTTAACTTTTTAGTATTTTTAGCTCTACCGGACAACTTCGCAATTTGGATTGCGTCTTTCTCTTGACTGAAGTTGGAAACTACGGATACAAAACTATGAAAATGACATTTCTAAACACCTTTCAAGTGAAGCGTATTTCGCTTTTCTGCTTACTGCTAATTGGACTCAGCTTTTCAGCGAACGCGTCCCACTATTCTGGTGGAGAATTGACGTATACCTACGCTGGGCCGAATCAATATTTAGTGAAGTTGACGATTTACCGTGATTGCAACGGGGTTTCGGTTGGATCAACTCAAGTGGTAAATTATACTTCTGCTGCGTGCGGAGTAAATGCCAGTATCACGCTCAATCTCGTTTCCACAACTGAAGTTACACCACTCTGTCCATCGGCACCAAGTGCATGCGGTGGTGGTGGAAATCTCGGAATCCAATTAATTATATTTCAAGGAACCCTGAACCTTCCGCCTGGTTGCAGTGACTGGGTTCTTTCAACTCAAAACTGTTGTCGAAATGCGGCAATTACGAACTTATCTTCTCCTTCAAGTCAAGATATTTATATCGAAGCACGCTTGAACAACACGGCTGGTTTGATGGATAATTCCCCTACTTTTTCAAGTCCACCACAATTTTTCGGATGCGTCGGACAAACGATCAACTTCCAGCAATTGGCGTACGATTCCGATGGCGATGTGTTGGTTTATTCCTTGATTAATGCTAAACAAGCTGCCTCAACTAACGTGAACTACGCAGGTGGATTTAGCGGAGTGAATCCGTTTACAGTTCCGTTGGTGTTGAATTCTTCTACGGGACAAATTACGTTTACACCAAATGTACCACAAGTGGCCGTCGTTGCGGTACTCATTCAGGAATATCGAAATGGAGTGCTGATTGGCTCCATCATGCGCGATATCCAATTTGTCATTCGACCGTGCAACAACGGTTTACCAGCTGTATCGGGAATCAACAACGTTCCTGGCGTTTACGATGTCACTATTTGCTCAGGTGCATCGACGTGTTTTAATATTTTTGGTACCGATCCAGATGCTGGACAAGCTATTTCCCTGAGCTATGCAGGTGGAATTCCTGGGGCGATTTTTACACAAACGGGAACAACAGCGGCTCCATCAGGAACGTTTTGTTGGAACAGTTCTACAAATCCTCCGGGCGATTACACTTTTTCGATTACGGCTCAGGATGACGCGTGTCCACTAATCGGACAAAACACGATTTTATTTACAGTGCACGTTGTTCCAAATCCAAATCCAGCTGTGAATGCAGGGCCAGATGTTAGCATTTGTGCTGGTGACATTGTTACATTGAACGCAACCACGAGCGCAGGACCTGGAATTATTTCTGGGTACAACTGGGCGCCTCCAAATGGCTTGTCCTCTCCCAACACTGCATCAACCAATTCCGCTCCCTCAACGACAACTAATTATACAGTCACTTTGACTTACACAGATGGCTGTACATCGCAAGATGCCGTTACGGTTTCTATTCTCGCTGATCCTAGCGCAAATGTATTTCCAACTGCCGCAGACGTTTGTGCGGGAGCTGGATTTGTTCTCACTGGAACATCAAATCAACCAGGAATGAGCTTCGAATGGTTCGATCCATCTATGGTGTCATTAGGACCTGGGGTGATTTCGGGTTCCCAGTCTTCGATCAATGTGAGCGTTCCTCCCGCTGCTGGAACGTATCAATATACGCTTGTTGTGACGAACCCTTTAAGCGGATGTTCATCCTCAAGCGTGTCTAATTTAACTATTGGAACTCCTCCAGCCTTGCCTAGTTGCGTGAATATTTATGTATCTACAACGGGAACAGTAGCTGCTGCTGGAACTCAAGCCGATCCTACAACTCTTGAAGAAGGTTTAGCGCGCGCGGCATGTAATGATGCGATAATAAAAATGGCTACTGGGACATATACGATTAACAATCCACTGACAATTGGAAGTTTTGTAACCTTAGAAGGAGGATTCCAACAGGGAAGTGCTTGGACAAAAATTAGCACGCCTGGTGCTACAACGATCAATCGATCAACAGCAAATCCTGAGGGTACTGTTGGGCAACAACGTTTGGTTGCATTTTACAGTAATGGTTCTGCAGGATGGAGATTACAAGATGTGACGATTTCAACTTCCAACGCAAATTTGGGTGGAGAATCGACGTATGCCTTACACTTGAATGGATGTTCAAATTACAACATCGTTCGAACGCAATTGCTTCCCGGAAATGCTGGGGCAGGATCTACAGGATTGGCGGGTCTTGCAGGCGTGAATGGATCAACGGGAATTCAAGGATCTTCTGGTTCTTGCGATGGTGGATCATGTACTTTTGGGAGTGGAGATCCAGGTGCTGCGGGTGGAACTGGAGGCGCCGGAGGTGGTGGTGCTGTTGGTGGTGCTGGAGGAGCTGCAGCCAATGGTGTTCAAAATAATGGAACAGTAGGAAACCCAGCAATTGGTCGAAATGGCGGTAGTGGTGCCGGCGGCGGTGCAGGTGGAGATGAGTGTTCAACGAATAATGGAGGAAACGGTGCCTCTGGTGGGAATTCAGCTTGTGTGGCAGGAGGAATTGGTGGTACTCGAGGTAATCAAGGAGATCCTGGAGGTGATGGAACTAATGGAGCAGCTGGAGTAATTGGTACAGTTGGAGTGAGCGGAACAACGGGACCGGTTGGTAGTTTCGTAGGTGGTTTCTGGGTTCCAGGAACATCTGGTGGAAATGGCGCCGATGGTTGTGGCGGAAGCGGCGGCGGAAGCGGCGGCGGAGGTGGTCGTCAAACATGTACTTTCTGTGACAATGGTCCAGGAAATGGAGGATCTGGAGGCGGAGGCGGAGGCCAAGGCGGAACGGGTGGAACTGGAGGATCTGGCGGAGGAAGCTCTTACGGTCTAGTCATGCTGAACAATGGTGCAAATGCCGTGATTGATCAATCTAACTTTGTGGCAGGCGCACCTGGTGCTCTCGGTCTTGGTGGGCCTGGTGGGTCTGGTGGTGCAGGTGGTGCTGGTGCTCCACGAAGAACTACGTGCACCTCGGAAATTGGTGAAGGCGGAGCTGGTGGCGCCGCTGGAGCTGGTGGCGCAGGCGGAAATGGTGGCAATGGAACACCTGGCGTGGCGATTAATTATCTCTTGGTTTCAGGTACCCCACCAGTTATAGCAAATTACACGTTCAATCTAGCAGCTCAAGCAGTAATCACAGCTACGAACGTGAATTGTATGGATACCCCAGTGAATTTCGTAACGCCTGCAGCGGTGACTTGGAATTTCACGGCAAGCGGAACTCCACAATCGCCAACGGGTGTTTCTGTAATAACGCAATTTGGCGCGGTTAATCGATATACGATTGGTGCTGGCGCGAATACGTATGTAGGTTTTCACAATATTGCTTTTTCTAACATTGATGCAGTAATTACTACAACTGCTCAATCAATAGGCGTGGATACGTTCATGGTCTGTCAGGGTGATTTTGCAAGCTTCGAAAGTTTGTACTACGCCGATATCTATTCGTGGAACTTTAATGGAGCAATTCCACCTCCTGGAAATGTTCAGGTTGTTTCATCTCAATTTAATACCCCCGGTTTTTACCCCATTTCGATGAACATGACGACGGATTGTTGTGGGTTATCTGCGAACGATTTTGCGTATCTCTACGTGGTTCCAGTTTCAGCAGCTACAGGTTCTGGAAACGCTGCAATTTGTGCAGGTGAGGCAACGGTGCTTTCCTTAGCGGGAGTGTTACCATCTGATTCTATCGTATGGAGCCCTAGCTCGAATAGTGTGCCAGTTGCGCTTGGAAGTATAAACGTGAACCCAATTGTCACAACAAGTTACACAGCAAGCATCTACTCTTCGGTAACGGGTGGTGGACAAACAATTGTTGGCTGTCCAACCTCTGTCTCCTTCATAGTCACAGTAAATCCATTGCCATCATTAACGATGTCTTCAACGGCAGTTCTGTGTTCGAACGATGGAACAGCATCAGCAACGGTCAGTAATCCAGGTGCATTCAATTTTGTGTGGGATACTGGCGCGACAACGAATGGCGCGACTAGTTCAACGATTTCCGGGCTTTCGGTGAATAACTACGCAGTAACAGTGAGCGATGTCCTCTCAGGTTGTTCGGTAAGTGATAGCATCGATGTGTATCCTTCGGCATCCGCACCTATTGTCTATGTTCAAACGCTTGTAGGTACATGCGAAAACCAAAGCACAGGGGCTGTAACGGTAGCAACTTCTGGTGGTACAGCTCCATTTGCTTATTCTTGGTCAGATATCGGAGTCGGAACCGCTACCCGAATAGGATTAGCTACTGGACTTTACACCGTAACGGTTACAGATGCGCTAGGCTGCTCGTCGTCTCTCACTTTTGATATTCCTGAATACGAAACTCCAGACGCAACCATCTCTGCAAATGGCCCTATCTGCTCGGGCGATTCGGCGTATTTCACATTAGTTGGAACAGATGCATCCACCTTAACCTATAATTTCGGTGGGGCTAACTCAACGATATTCTTCAGTACTGATACAATGTATATCTCAGTTCTCAACGTAACAGCAGACCTCACACTTTACATGGTTTCTATTGATAATGGAAGTTGTGTCACAACTTTAGGAACAAGTGCAACAGTTACTGTTCTCCCAATCCCAACAGCTGTCATTACTACCAACTCACCTATTTGTAGCGGAGATGATGCCGTTTTCACTCTCACGGGAACAACGGATGCCGTTATAACGTATACATTAAACGGTGGTCCGCTCACATCTGTCACACTTGTAGGTGGAACCGTTGACGTAACAGTACTTGGTGCCACGCTGGATCAAACAATTGTCCTCGATTCGATCAACGACGGTTCATGCGCCCAATACAGTGGTGCTACCGAAACAATTACCGTGAACCCGAACAGTGCGACTACGGAAGACGTGCAAGTGTGTGAAAATCAAGATTACACGTATCCCGATGGCGTTACCGAAACGATTGTTTCTAACACTTCTCACGTGAGTAATCTCACAACTGCCGCGGGTTGCGATTCAATCATCACCACCAACATCGTTATGAATTCAGCGTTTAATCAAACTGAGGACTTAGATGTCTGTGAAAATGATGATTACACCTATCCCGATGGTGTGGTGGAAACAATTCTTGCCAGCACATCTCATACGAGTAATCTCCTCACATCGAATGGGTGCGATTCCGTGATTGTAACAAATATCACCATGCTTCCAACGTATTCGAGCACCGAAGCATTTACCATTTGTGAAGGCGATGCACACACATTCCCCGACGGAACAGTGCACGATCCAATTTTGGCAAACGAATCCTATACATCGGTATTCACATCTGTCAACGGTTGTGATAGTTTATTTATTACCAACATTACGGTCAATCCACTTCCAATCGTTAGTGCGGGATCTGATCAAACACTCTGTGAGGGCACAAGTCTAATCCTCTCTGCCACGAATCCATCCGGAGCTGCCATCGCATGGGACAATGGAGTGGTGGATGGAGTGAGCTTTACTCCGCCTACTACAAATACTTACACGGTGACGGCCACGAGCGCTCAAGGATGTTCGACTGCGGATGATGTCACGATTACCGTGAATCTGAATCCAGTTGTCGCCTTCTCTGTGGATGAATTGGATGGATGTGAACCTCTCAGTGTAGTGTTTACTAATTTATCCAGTGGGTCCGTGCTATGTGAATGGAATTTTGGAGACGATGAAACAGGAACAGGCTGCGGAAGTATCGATCACATATATGCGAACGCAGGACTTTACGCCGTAAGTTTAACTGTAACGAATGCGAATGGATGTTCGACTACTGCAACGTACGTTGACTATATAAACGTTTACGAACAACCTATTGCTGCATTTAGCTTTGGAAATGGATACGATGTGCTCAATCAAGTTGTTCATTTCGACAATACATCCGTAAATGCGACCTCTTATGAATGGAATTTTGGTGACTTTAGTGCTTTGAGTAGTGCCACGGATCCTGTTCACAACTTCCCTTCACTTGGAAGTGGTAACTATGTTGTTACCTTGATTGCAATGAATGGTGTTTGTTTTGATACGGTTCAGCACATTGTGAAAATTGAAGATGTGCTCATTTACTACATCCCGAACACCTTCACGCCCGATGGAAATAGTGTGAATCAAACTTTCCAGCCCGTGTTCTCGTCCGGCTTCGATCCGTACGATTTTGAAATGTTAATCTTCAATCGATGGGGAGAAATTATTTTTGAATCGTACGACGTGAATATTGGTTGGGACGGAACTTACAATGGAGTGATGGTGCAAGATGGAACATACACATGGAAAGTTGAATTCAAGGAATTGATGAGCGATAAGCGGCACATAGATACAGGACATGTTAACTTAATAAGATAATTATGCAACTACCATACACTCAGCTCGCCATTGCGCTCGATGAAACAACCAAAGACATTATCCTTGTCGTTTTAGTGATCTTAATTTTTATTTGGGTTGTTGCTCGACTATTAATGTGGTTCACGAACCGAAAAGACGGAGAAAAATTGAGTAAAGTCTGGAGATCATTCCGAAAGGCCGTCAAGAATGAAGACGTTGAAGGAATCAATCAATATGGGCGCGACTTGATATATAATAGCTATGTCACTGAAGCACAACTGCGTTTGGCGCGAAGAATGGTGAACAAATCGCTAAAAAAACACCCCGAATTAGGAGAGTTAAGCCTGTTGATTTTTAATAAGTGCTTGGGGCAGTAAGTTCATTCCGACTTTCGTAGAATGAAAATAACCCTAATCTTTCTTGTTTTTTTAACGGCCTCCAAGTCCGATTGGTACGAAACGAGATGTTCAGAGATGGCGGAAATTGATATGAATGGAGCTGTTACTCGAAAACGGTCGTTACGGATTGAAAGAGGAACCGCGTCACTCACCAAAACTAAATTTGATAAATTCCGAAAGTTGAGAGTTGAATTCAGCGATCAAGGAGCATTTGGGAATAGTGAAATGAGCTACTACCACCATGATACGTTTTTATTCGCCGCTCGAATGATTTGGTTCGGCGAAGTTCCCCAAAAAGGGGTAAGACAGGCAACTGTGCCATCGTGCGAATTAGTAGAAATCAAAACGATTTTTGAAACGAAAGAATCAGGAATCAAACTAAAAAGAAGCCTTCACTATTTCGAGAATTCAGACATGGATTCGCTTCTCAGCGTATTCTCAAAAATGTTATTCGACACCCTCCCGATGAAGATTGTTGAGCACGAACGATCTGTAAAATCGTACAAGCGATTCAAGTCGATGAGGTAATAACTTGAACAATTTCCCAAAATCAATTTGGATTCCCACAAAACCAGCCGAGAACCGGAGCCTCCCAGCCTATAAATTTCGATCGGACCATCGGAACATCTGTTGATCTGCATCCCATTTCTATTTCGTCATATATTTCCAGTTCCGAGGCTTCCCTTCGAGAACCCAGACGATCGTTTGAGCAATTCGCTTCTCGCACTTAGAATCCATTTTCGTTTCATTGATCCATTCGTGGTACTCACCTTGTTGCGAGGGCGATAGTTTTTAAAATTGAGATAGGCTTGACCGTGCAACGAATCCAGAGGAACAGCATTTTCTGGAATCGAAATTTTGTTCACACTCGGTTTTGTCTTCTCCCCAATGTCGAATAATTCCTTCGCTTAGCGGATATAACTTTTCAATATTTCTTTACTTGGAAGATCTTCGATTGAGGTAATTTTTCCAAAGTGCCCCATTCCCGTTTTTTTCCCGTGAATAAGAATTTTGTATTCATCCTTCATTGAGTTGGCGAGCCAAAAACCGAAAGTTGCGTGTTGCTTGAAAGCCGCCATATTCTCCAAAATCGAACCTTTGTAGATAAAACTAGGGAAATCCCATTTGATTTCTTCGCCAATTTCTGGACAAACCTTGTGCACATACTCGGAGATGTGTTAGAATGGGTTGAGTAAAGTCTTCTGATTTTTCAATGTATTCTTCGAATGAACGCTGCCTTTTTGCAATGAGAGCTCACTTTAATTTACTTTTTTCGCGTTGGATTGTTCTTCACGAAACTCGACCAATTTGAACTTTTGGACTTATTGTGTTCGCCAACTCCTTTCGAAAAATGATGACAAACGGCAACACCCAAGGCATCCGTAGCATCCAAAAATTGAGGCATTTCTTTGAAGTTCAATAATTGCTGTAGCATTGCCGCGACCTGTTCTTTCGACGCTGCGCCTGAGCCCGTAATCGCTTGTTTGATCCTACGAGGAGAATATTCTTCAAACGGCACATTGTGCATCAGCGCTGCAGCAATTGCAACGCCTTGCGCTCGACCTAATTTCAACATAGATTGTACGTTTTTCCCGAAAAAAGGTGCCTCAATCGCCATTTCGTCGGGTTTAAATTCTTTGATGATTCCATCCAATCGCTCAAAAATGCGCTTCAATTTGTCGGGATGTGTTGGCAATTTCTTGAGTTGGATGACCCCAAAATTAACCATTTCGATGTTTTTCCCCTTCACATGGATCAATCCGTAACCCATAACGGTTGTACCGGGGTCTATTCCTAGAATTATTTTATCTTCAACCATTAAAAACGCTTCATTGCTTAAAACTAACAAAAAACAATCTGTAATCTTCTTTTTCATTAAGTTGATCCTTTTTGTCGCGGTCGTCTATCTCATCTACTACCAACTCAATCGCATCGACCCTGAAAAGTGGAATAACTTCTCGATTGCACACCCCTCCGCCCTGATAGCTGCAATTTCACTTGTTTTCCTCAATATGTGGCTCGCTTTTATGCAATGGAAAATCACGCTAAAAGTGATGGGTTTGTCCAAGGATCGCAAACGAAATATTCAGTCTTTTTTGGCGGGATTAGTCACCGGAATGCTCTTACCCGTGTTGGGAGGGAATTTTTTCGGGCGATTTTATTATTTCGACAAAGAACACCGCGGAACAATCACGTTTTTGACCATCGTCGCCAATTTTTCGCAAGTGCTTGCAACGCTCACGTTTGGAATAATTGCTGTTTTTTCCGTTGGAGAAGTCTATCAAATTGGAGACAGTTGGCAGCTCAAGTTGATACTCGTTCTCGGATTTTCGCTCGCCTTGTTCGTCTATTTTTTCATCGAAAAGCCATTGAAATGGTTTAAGAGGACTTCATTTTTGGAGATGAGTCAAACGATTTTGAAAGCAAATCCGCGCTTTCGTTGGGAACTAATCGCTTGGAGTATGGCGCGCTTCATAGTGTTCACAATGCAATCCTCCATGGTGCTATACGCTTTTGGCGAAACATGGTCGTTGCATTTGATTCTCGCTATTTGGCAAGTTTACCTCATTACCATTATGATCCCTTCGCTATTCTTAGGGAAATTAGGTGTCAAAGAAATGATTTCGCTTAGCGTTTTGGGTGCACTTGGCTTGAATGAATTCTCCATCGTGTTTGCGTCCCTCATTATTTGGTTCGTCAATTCACTGTCGCCAGCACTTGTAGGATTAATAATTTGTGATCGCCCGAAAGAATGAATCTGCTCATTTTTACATACCTTTTTATATATGCTTGCGCGATTGGCGGCGTAGTTTTGGTTGGATTTATCCTTCATTTACGAAAAAGCAAACGTGTTTCAGGTAAATCTGCGATCGCGTCGGAGGAAATTACGGTTCTTGTTCCTTTCAGAAATGAGGAGATGCGGATCGGTGCTCTCTTAGAGTCGATCTTGAAATTAGAAAAAATGCCGAATTGTTTCGTCTTCATTGATGATCATTCAACGGATGGGTCGTGTGCTTTGATCTCCAAGAAATTGAATGGACTTCCGTTCGAAATTTGTTCGTTGGAGGAGCAGATCCATGGAAAAAAACAGGCACTTCGCATGGCAATCGATCGTTCTGATACAAAGTACATTCTCACTTTTGACGCAGATGTAGAACTTCCACCAAACTATTTCAATGACATCGAATTACTCGAAGAAACTGACATGTATGTTTTGCCGGCGATATTGGTGGGGCAATCACCCATGGAAATGCTTTACGAACTCGATGTGGTATTGGCAAACGGACTCAATACGGGACTTTCAGGGATCAATCGACCGATTTTTTGCAGTGGAGCGAATTTATTGTTCAAACGTGATGTCTTCTCAGAAGTAGACGACTTAGCTTCACATGCACACAAGGCGAGTGGTGATGACACGTATTTGTTACGCGATTTTAGAAAAAATCGAAAGGACGTTCGTTTGGTTTCAAATCTGAACGTGGCGGTTTTCACCGAAACGCCTCATTCCTTTAAAGAATTTATTGATCAACGCCTGCGATGGGTTGGAAAAACAACGGATATAGGGGATCCATTGGCGACAGCTTCGGCATTTGGCCAATTCATGTTAGCCATCATTTTCATTGTACTCCTGATTGTGTGCGGAATATACTCGGATTGGAACAATTTCACGCTTCTTTTCATTGGGAAAATTTGCATGGACCTTGTCTTCTTCCTGCCTTTCTTTCTTCGAACAGAGCGATTTTTAACTTGGAGTTTGATTCCAGTTTACGAACTGCTCTTTCCATTTTATTCGTTACTCTTGGGCATTCTCATGCTCATTTACACGCCGAGTTGGAAGGGGCGTTCAATAAAATAGACAGACTCTCCACTGTGAAAAAATCACCAACACTATTAAATTGATGATTCCTCCCATTTCGATTAAAATTGCCTGTACATTTTCACCTGTCTTAATATCCGACTGGGGTAGTGGCATGCATGAAAGCTCCGGCTAGAAGTCGGGAAGTTTTCATGGGATAGAAACAACTCCCACAAAATACTGAAAAGCAGTACCTGTAGGAGGAGTTTAATCACTAAATTTTTTAGAATGGAAGATCGTCGTCTTCTGCACTATCTGTTGAAGCCGAAACTGGTGCAGAATCAAGGTTCATGTCGGATGGTCCACTTTGTGGCATTCCTGCTCCAACTTTCTCAATTCTCCAAGCATCCAATGTATTGAAATACTTAACTTCTCCTTTTGGGCTCGTCCACTCACGCCCACGTAAGTTGAAGGAAACTTCCACTTGCTCACCTTCGTTAATGCCATCCAGCATCGAACACTTATCCTGTGCCGCTTGAAAAATAATATCTTGCGGGTACATGCTAGACGCCTCATTGATAACGAATTCTCTCTTCGCGAATTTTTCGGTTACTTGTACAGTATCCATTATCACTTTCACGCTTCCTGTTAATTTGAACATAATTGTAATTGTTGTGTTTGTATTTGCTATCCATTATTGAATGCGAGCAATGTCATCCATGCTTCATCCAATTTATTTTCTTTTAATAATTCCTTCGCTCGTTGGTGCAATTCGCGCTCCAATTCGCTTGGTGTATACTCTAAGGAAATGAATAAATCGCTCAATTCAATGAGTTTATATTCATTTACATCTGTTTCGTTTGGCAATTCTTCAATTCCAGCAAGTTGACCAAGATCGTTTCCTGTTAGTGTTGAACTCGAACGAATATCATCGGGCAATTGATCAAAACCGATTCCAACCGTTGTAATTGGTTTCATGATCTCGAACATCGAGTTCTCATCAGCTCGACAGTACCAATTTCCTCCCATTCGAGAAACTAAATCAATTTTGTGTTGATCGATCGCGCCATTTTCATCCAATACCGCCTCACTTATATGAATCCGAAGTACCTCACAAATGACCAAATTACCTGCTCCTCCTTGATCTCCCAATTCCTTTACTTCGATCACCTTACATTCAAACTGCACGGGAGATTCTGCAACTCTTTTTGGTCGAATCAAATCAGAATCAACCGCTGTAAATCCAGCCTTGTCGAATTCACTCACCCCTGATTCAAAAGGTGAACTCGCCAAACTCATTTGATGAACAATATCATAATTCACCACATTAATAACCACCTCAGGGACAACTTTTACGTTGTTATAAGTGTCCTTAGTTTCATTTGTTCTTCCACTTCTAGCAGGAGAAAAAATCATGATTGGTGGATTGGCGCTGAAAACATTAAAAAAGCTAAATGGCGCTAAATTATCATTCCCTTCCGGGTCAACTGTCGATGCGAATGCAATCGGACGTGGGCCGACAGCTCCTAGCAGGTAATGATGGAGTTTCGCAACGGGAATTTCAGATGGGATTATTGTTAACATAGCTTTTGTTACTGCGTCTACAAAGGTACGATGTTTTGATGCTACTTTTGGATTGGCTAGCAAAGACTTATTCACATTTTAATGAGGATGTCCACGACTTGTTTCGATTTATTTAATCCTATTGATTTTGATAAAATCTATTTTTTGTTATTCATTTAACATACCTTCATAGGGAAAACTGTAGTTTTGCAGCATATTACTTACTATGAAGAGTTTATTCCTATTCTACTTACTATTTCCCGTTCTAGTTAGTGCGCAAACCCTACTTATTCCACAAGGAGCTAATTGGAGTTATTTTGATCAAGGAAATGTGAATGATCTAGCATGGAATTCTTTGGGATTTAACGCTTCGAATTGGAGTTCGGGTCCGTCTCAATTAGGATACGGTGAAGGAGACGAAAATACAGTTGTCAGTTATGGCCCAAATGCTAACAATAAATACATGACGAACTATTTTCGCCATGAGTTTAACGTCGCAACTCCTCAACAATATTCGCACTTAGAATTGAATCTTTTACGCGATGATGGTGCGGTTGTCTATTTGAATGGTGCAGAAGTCTGGCGGTCCAACATGCCAGCGGGAACGATAACGTATGGAACGCAAGCCGCAGGCGTTGTCGCGTGGCCATTTGAAAACGATTGGTTATCACTGAATATTTCCGCAAGTTACTTGCAAGCCGGGAACAATGTGATTGCAGTAGAAATCCATCAAGATTCGCCAACAAGTTCCGACTTAAGTTTCAATTTTTTTATGGTCGCACATCAGTCGATTCCCGCACAGGTAATCCGTGGTCCTTACCTTCAACAGGCTACCGAATCGAGTGTAATTGTGAGGTGGCGCACGAATGTCGCTACCGATTCTCGGGTCAATTTCGGATTGCAGGGTGCAGGACTAACGGATAATGTAGTAATACCTAATTTTACCACAGATCACTCTATCAAAATCACGGGACTCTCACCGGAGACCTTGTATAACTACTCGATCGGTAGTTATAGTAATGTGATCATGCAAACTCCAAATCTGTACTTTCAAACTACGCCTTCATCAGGGGATGAGGGAAGTTATCAGTTTGTTGTGTTGGGAGATTGCGGAACGGGTTATCAGGAGCAATTAGATGTGAAAAATGCGGTCATTAATGCGCGTGGTAATCATTACGATGGTGTAATTCTACTAGGAGATAACGCCTATCAAAGTGGATTTGATGCGAACTATCAGGATAATTTTTTTACAGGAAAATACAATGAGATCATTGAAAATTCTGTGATCTGGCCATGTCCGGGGAATCACGATTACAACAATCACTTACCTTTCTCTCCTCCTCCTGCTTATTTCGATATCTTCGACTGTCCTTCTCAGGGCGAAGCAGGTGGTCTGCCAAGTGGCACGGAAAAATACTACTCATTTGATTATGGAAATGTTCACTTCATTTCTCTGGATTCATACGACGAACCGCGATCGGCTTCTGCAACGATGGCGCAATGGTTGCATTCCGACTTAAGCGCAAACACATTGAAATGGGTGGTTGTGTTTTTTCATCATCCACCTTATACCAAAGGTTCTCACGATTCGGACAATGATAATTTCTTAGACGGAGAATTAGTCGATATGCGCGAGGAAATTGTTCCGATTCTTGAAGGCTTCGATGTTGATCTTGTCCTGAATGGCCATTCACATGCCTACGAAAGAACGTTCCTGATTTCTGGTCATACGGGAGATTCCGATTCATTCGGTCAGGAGCATCTAAAAATGAACGGTTCTGGAAATTATCCCATCCAATGTCCGTATCAAAAATCCTCTACAAACGGGGAGCACGATGGCACCGTTTACTGTGTTGCAGGAAATGCGGGTAAAACGAGTAGCGTTGACTCTCAATGGCCTCATCCCGCGATGAGCTCTTATTTCATCGAAGTTGGAGCACTCTTTTTGAATGTCAACAAAAATCGATTGGACCTTACTTTTTTAACGGATCAAGGTTTTGAATATGATCATTTTACGATTGTCAAAGATGTTGGCGGGCAACACGATGTTGTTGCTTGTATTAATGAGCCAATAACGCTCGATCCTTCCTGGCAAGGAGATGCAGGAATGATATGGCAACCAGGAGGACAAATGGATTCCAGCTATACGATTGCTTCTATCTCAAACGCAACAATCACGGCCACCGATTCAGAAAATTGCATTTCCGACACGTTCAATTTAGTTGTTTTGCAAAACGACAGCTGCGGATTTTTAGCGAATACTGCTATCGTATTCGATGATCTTGGACTTTCGGCGAGCTATTTGGACGGAATAATCTATGTTTTTCAAACTGGCGAGCACTTTTTTGATGAATTTGAACTCTACAATTTGGAAGGGAAATTGGTGCTAGAATTTTCTGCAGCCGATAGAAATTATCAATTTCGCTTGAAAAGTCAATTAAATGGAATATTTTTACTTAAACCAAAACAAATTAATCATTCCCTTAAACTTCATTTTTATGAATAGAATTTTACCCATCATTGCATTAGTTTTTGGAACTGTGCACGTGAATGCACAATGCGATTCCATCCAAATTCCATCGAGCTATACCCTCGCGAGTGATCTTATTATGAGTGGAACGTACGTAGTAGATGGAACGTTTACCGTTCCCGCGGGAATCACCATTTTTGTCACCTCACACGCAACAAATGGTTGTGGCGAGCTTAAAATTTATGCAACCGATATTATTATTGATGGAACCATTGATGGCAATTATGCTGGATACATTGGTGGTGATGGAGGTACACGCGGTTCGGTTGTCTCAAGTGCTACGGGTCACGAAGGCTCATTGTCTACCTGCAACGATCCAGGAACATCAGGAAACATTACCGTTCAAGCGGGAATTGCTGGTACGAATGGAACTGGACCAGGCATGGGCTTGGCTGGCGCGAATGGCGCAAATGGATCAGGATCGAAGCAATACTGTGGAAACTCGCAGGATGAGGCAGGAGTCATTGGTGGGGCTGGTGGTTCTGGGGGCGGTTCTGGGGCATCATATGGCGGAGTAGCATCATATGGTGGAGAAGGAGGAAATGGAGCTTATTCTACCACAACATCCAACTTACCAATCGAAGGTTCTTATCCAATTGTTGGCGGAATAGGCGGCGGTGGCGGTGCGATTTCGTCTATTTATGGGACGGCAACGGGTCGTGATATTGCCATTGGATCGGGAGGTGCTGGCTCAGGTGCTGGCGGGCGATCGTTTTATTTAGGAACCAACGGCACAAGTGGAGGTGCTGGGGGTGGAATGGTGTTTTTGAAAGCGAGTAATTCACTTTCTATCACGGGTACAATTACTGTGCTCGGCACTGCTGGCGGAAATGGAGGCAATGGTGGAGGTGGTGATGCCACGGCAGATTGTTGCTCGGATGGATGCAATGGATGCGACGAACGTACATTTTCGGCAGGTGCAGGTGCAGGTGCAGGTGCAGGCGGCGGATCAGGCGGTGGAATTTTCATCGAAGCGATTGGTACCGCAACGATCTCTGGTTCACTTCTCGCGGCGGGAGGTAATGGCGGAAATGCAGGAACTCCTGGAACTGGAATCACATGCGATTATAGCGATTTCTTTTGTGGAGATCAATCTATTTCTACGGGCACTGCTATTGCTGGTGGACAAGGAGGAGGTGGTTCTGGTGGCCGCGTGAAAATTTATGTAGCCGATTGTGCTGAAGCGAATATCAATGCAACAATTAATGTTGATGGTGGGACAGGATTTTCAACAAGCGGGCTTGGATCATCAGAAGAAGTGTGCGGTTATGCTGGATTGAGTGAAGGTGAGCTTTCAATCGGGTGGACAATTTTCCCAAATCCAGCGAAAGATTTCGTGTCGATTTCAATTCACTCAGGGTACGATTTCACCTCCGACGGAAGCATCGAAATATACAATGCATTGGGTCAGCGTGTTTTGGTGAATACCGAACTTTTACCAGAAATGTCAATTTCTATTTCGGATCTCAACCCAGGAATGTATTCCGTTAGAATTCTTACCGAAAAAGGGACGGAAATTAAAAAGTTGATGAAACAATGAGCGCATGAAAATTAGCCTTCTACTCCTGTTTTTCTGTCCGATTATAAGTATTGGACAAACGAGTATTACACCTCTAGATTGCATTGAACCGTTCTACCATAACGTGGCATCTGGTGATCCCTTGAGCGACCGTGTTATTATCTGGACGCGCGTCACACCTACGGATTTTATTTTGCCCGTCAATGTAGATTATTCGGTGGCTTTGGATACTGGAATGACAAATATTGTCGTACAAGGTGCGCTTTCGACGGATGCTACAGTCGATTATACTGTAAAAGTGGATGTAACAGGATTGCAACCGGATACCTATTACTACTACGAATTCAAGGCACTCGGTAATTACAGTCCGAGGGGTCGAACAAAAACTGCACCCTTGCAAGTCACTTCAACAGATAGCCTTCGCTTCGCTGTGGTTTCTTGTGCGAATTTAGAAGCTGGATTTTTCAATGCATACGAAGTAATAGCAGAACGAAACGACGTGGAGGCCATATTGATGTTGGGAGATTACATCTATGAGTACGAAGAAGGTGGATACGCGCCAAATACAAATGTTGATCGTGTTTTCGATCCAACACATGAAATATTGACGCTAGATGATTATCGTTTAAGGTATTCGGTATACCACATGGATCAAGCACTTCAGAAACTACATCAAAATTTTCCGTGGATTTGCGTTTGGGACGATCATGAATCAGCGAATGATTCTTACGAATTCGGAGCTGAGAATCACAACGGAGGGGAAGGACAATGGGTGGATCGCAAGTTGGCCGCGCAGACAGCATTTTTTGAATGGTTACCGATTCGACCAAAGGCGCCATCAAATTTAGAGATCTTTCGAAAATTCAATTATGGAAACCTCGTGGATCTCATCATGGTTGATACACGATTGCACGGGAGAAATGAACAAGGAGTCAACCAAAACGATCCGAACAGAACAATTTTAGGTGACGATCAATACGATTGGCTTGAAAACGAATTACAAAACAGTACTGCTCAATGGAAAGTATTGGGGAATCAAGTCGTTTTTGCACCGGTGGAACTATTTGGAACTCCAATCAATAATGATGCGTGGGACGGGTATCCAGCGGAACGGCAAAAATTGATGGATTTTATCGCGTTGAATAGTATTTCAAACTTTACAGTTCTTACAGGCGATATCCACACAAGTTGGGCGTTCAACCTCGAAAATGGTGCTGCGAAAGTGGGCGTTGAATTCGTTACACCAAGTATTACGTCACCAGGGCTTCCTATCAATGCTGGACCAATTCTACAACTTGAAAACCCCCATATTAAATATGTAGAGCTCACAAAACATGGATTCATCATTTTGGATGTCAATGCTCAGCGAATTCAAGCGGATTGGTTTTATGTGAATACACTCAACTCAATCGATGCAGGATACAATTGGGCAAAATCACTCTATTCGAATTCAGGCGTGAATCAATTACAGAACACCACCGTTGTTTCTATGCCCTCTCCAAAGTATGATATTGGACTTGCACCGCAATGTCCGCGCTCAACCGTCGGAATGGAAGAGCAATACCTTGGCCTCATTGGAGTTTATCCGAACCCAGCTACCGATCACTTACTGATTCATTTCATTGGCACGAATGAAGGATCATATGGAATTGAAATACACGATTTGAAGGGTAGAACGGTCGAGAAAATTGCAACGGATGGACTTGGTTCAAATTCAACAATTAAATCAATTGATGTTTCGTTTCTCGAAGCAGGAATCTATATCCTGAATTTATCTGACGGAAAAGGGCATGTCATTTCTTCAAAATTTATAAAGAAGTAGCCCGATACCCTTCAATCGAATAATTTGATGTGATTTTTTTCGAAAGAACTTATTTTTTTAGAAAATAGTCATATCTTTGCAACCCATTTTGAATGGTGTATTTAATGCTCATCGGGCGAACGAGCCGAGTTTTTTTTGAGCAATAGGCGGATGTGGTGAAATTGGTAGACACGCTAGACTTAGGATCTAGTGCCGCGAGGTGTGTGGGTTCGAGTCCCTCCATCCGCACGAAAATTAAAATGGTATAAGACAACTTATACCATTTTTTGTTTGTAATAAGTAAAAGTTATAGAGATGAACGTAATTCGCGAAGACATTGATGCATTGAATGCAGTTCTTAAAGTTCAAGTAAAACCAGAAGATTACAAGGACAAAGTTGCAGAAACACTAAAAAATCAACGTAAAAAAGTGAAAATGCCCGGATTTCGTCCAGGGATGGTGCCAATGGGATTGATTCAGCAGCAATACGGAAGTATAGTCTTGGTTGAAGAATTGAACCGCCTAGTAAACGGCTCACTTCAACAATATCTATCTGAAAACAAGGTCGAAATTCTTGGGAATCCCATTCCAAAGCAAGATAATGAAGTAGAAGGAGATTTCAAAAACCCAACGGACTTTACATTCGCGTTCGAAATTGGTTTGGCTCCAAAAGTAGAGGTCAAATTGAATAACAAAAGCAAATACGATTACGTAAAAGTGAAAGTAGACGACAAACTCGTCAACAAACAAGTAGAAGATTTACGCCGCCGCTATGGAAAATTGATTTCTAGCGACAAAGTGGGCGATTCTGATTTGGTATTGGCGCAATTTGTTGAGTTAAACGAGGATGGATCGATCAAAGAAGGTGGAATTTTACATTCTTCGACCGTATCCATGGAATTTGTTTCCCACGATGCCACCAAAAAGGAGCTCACTGGAAAAGTGATTGGCGACAAGGTAATCGTGAACCCAGCTGATGTTTCGCGTGGTGGAAAAGACATGGCGGCAATGCTCGGTGTGAAAGAAAACGAACTAGAAGGACTTTCTGACAAATTCCAGTTGATGATCACCGAAATCAAAGGAATGGAATTGGCTGAATTGGACGACGAATTGTTCGATAAACTATTTGGACCTGGAAACGTTTCAACGGAGAAAGAAATGCGCGATCGCATCACAGCGGATATGGCTGGAATGTTCATCAACGATTCCGACCGCATGTTAACCCAATCGATCTACAACGATTTGATCGAGAAGACGAACGTGCAACTGCCAGACGCATTCTTGAAACGTTGGATCAAAATGAGCAACGAGAAAGAAGTGACGATGGAGCAAATCGAAGCGGACTACGAAAACTATTCGAAAAGCTTGAAATGGCAACTCATCCAAGGAAATATCTTCAAAGTAAACAACATTAAGTTGGAAAACGAAGAAGTGATGGAATACACCAAAGGATTGCTCGCGAGCAACTACGCACAATACGGAATGCCTGCTCCAGAGGATGCAGAATTGACGAAATCGGCGATGCAAGTATTGCAAAATCGCGAAGAAGCAAACCGAGTGTACGAAATGTTGGCAGAACGAAAATTGACAAACTATTTCAAACAAACAGTTAGCCTAAAAGACAAAGAAATCAGCTACGACGATTTCGTTGAGTTGGCTGGAGCTCAGAAATAATCGAGTTTCGTAATAAAATTGAAAGTCCGTTATCGAAAGGTAGCGGACTTTTTTATTAGCTGCCCAGCTTGTATATCAAAAGCAGTTCTTTTTCTTGTCTGTGGGCGTTTCCGCCAGTTGCCGCGCCGCGCTTGCCGTTCCACCTGCGAAGCAAGCCACGGAGTGAAATCCCTACGGGAGTTTTCCTCTGTAATCGCTAACGCGCTTCGCTCAGAACAACATTTTTTAAAACAAAAAAAGCGACTCATATTTTTACAAGTCGCTCTCAATTCTCTCTAATCGTTCTACTTCAATACCAAGGTATACGGCAGGCGCATCTGGATTCCTTGGATCGATTCAATTTCTTTCAGCTGATTGTAATAATTCATCAATTCGAGTGGAAGTTCCATTTTCGCTGATGCCGAAGACTCTTCCTTTTCCTCCATTTGCTCCAAAAGTTCACCGAATTTATCTTCTTTCACGAGTGGATAGTAAAGTACTTTAACGTCTTTGATTTTCGCTTGCTTCGCAGCATAGGCAATCGCTTCTTTTATTCCGCCTAGTTCGTCAACCAATCCTATTCTTTTTGCATCTAAGCCTGTCCAAACACGACCTCGGGCAAGCTGTTGAACGCGCTCCATCGTCATTCCTCGTCCATTCGCGACAACTGTTTTGAATTGAATGTAAATATCATCAACGCTACTTTGAATAATCTTCATTTCTTCTTCGTCTAACTTGCGATTGGTTGTCATCACCGAATGTGCGTTCGTTGCAACGCGATCAAACGTGACGCCCAACTTGTTCTCGAGCATTTTTCCAGTGTAGGGAATCATCCCGAATACACCGATCGATCCTGTGATGGTAGTTGGTTCTGCAAAAATGTACGAAGCTGGCGCCGCGATGTAATATCCACCGGATGCGGCTACGTCTCCCATAGAAACAACTACTTTTTTGATTTTGTTGGTGAGTTTTACTTCGCGCCAAATCTCGTCACTTGCCAAGGCACTTCCTCCCGGACTGTTGATTCTAAACACAACCGTTTTGATTGACTTATTGCTACGTGCCTCACGGAAGAGTTTGCAAATTTCGTTGGATGTCAAACCGTCACCATCTCTCGACACAGCTCCTTCAGCAAGGATTACCGCAACATTTGGTTCGTCTTCTGCTGATAAAATTTGATTTTGTTGGAAACGCTTTTTGGCATATTTCTCGAAGGCAAATAATTCTACTTCTTCTCCTTTTTTGGTGCCCGCTTTTTTCGCGAGTAATGCCAAAATCTCGTCTTTGTATTTTGCAGCGTCAATCAATTTGTGCTTCACCGCGTCATTCACCGATTTCACATCTGCGTTTTCCGCTAATTCATCCAGTTTTTCGACCGTCATTTTTCTGTCTTTCCCAATTTCCTTTCGAATGTCCAGCCACATACTTGTCACGTATCGTTCCATTTGCACGCGCGACGAATCGCTCATCTCTTCTCTAAAAAATGGTTCCACGGCACTTTTGAAATCGTTTCCGCTTCCGCGAATAATTTGCATTTCAATTTCCAATTTATCGAAGGTGTTTTTGAAGAAACTCAACTCGCCCCCAAGTCCCAAAAATTCCATGTTCGATGTTGGAAAACCATAAATTTCATTCGCCGCCGAGGCAATGTAGTATTGTTTCAATGTTACTACTTCACCTGAATTGTATGCCACAACGAATTTTCCTGATTTTTCAAAATCATTGATCGCATTACGAATTTCTCTCGCCGTGGCATATCCGCACGATGCGCCTTCCAATTCAAGGTAGACACCTTTTATCTGGTCGTCCTTTTTTGCGTTTTCAAAACCATGCAAAATATCCGCCAAGCCAAGCGATTTGTCGATGCTAAACGTAGAAGGGTTGAATTTTGTTTGGCCTTTTTCGGCAATTTGTCCATTGAGCGACATGTGAAGAACCGAATTTGATTTCACACTCATTGGCTCTGATTCGAAACTGCTAATGATTCCAGAAATCACGAGTAACCAAATAATCAATCCTATTACGGAAACGATAAGTGCTGCCCAGAAGCTCGGCCAAAAGATGCGGCCAAATCTTATTTTTTGT
>CALFOS010000264.1 GCA_937919725.1 uncultured Fluviicola sp.
GTTCAACATGAGATTTCCTCCTAAATAAACAGTATTGTCGTCGCGGCAATGTCCGTAGTAAGTAGACCCTGCGTTTGTTCCACACTGACCGTAATCCATCAAGCAAAATCCAATTTTTGCACCTGTACCAACAATTGGCCAGTTGCGCGGATCTGGATCAGCAGTTTGAACACGTAATGTCATTACCGCCCAATCATCCACGTGGTTGTGCCCGTGAGCAGGGTGATATGTCATACTTCCGACGTACTGATCCACATAGCTCATTGCATTCGTGTTTTTCTGGTAAATCCGTTGGATGATCAATTGCTTTGGATTAGGATAACCATTTGGGCAGGCAAACTCACCCGCAGCAGAAACACCGAAAACGGTGTCATTACCACATAAAAACGTTCGTTCATTGTTGTCGTCTCTACCTCTTACGGTAAACGATCCATGCCCAATGTTTGGGGTTGATCCTGTGACGCGAAGTCGCCCATCATCAGGGCCTTGATTGGTGTAGTTGGTTCCAGCTCCTGTTTGAGGATACTCTATGTACCCACCATTACTAATCCCAAGCCAGGATGCCGTAATATCAGGTAATAGCAGACAATCCGATGTTCCGTTTGCGCACACGCAGGACGTAGCATTGGTCGTTGTACACTGAGCCGTAAGCAGCTCGGTGGTGAGGAATAAAATTCCAATGAGTAAAATAGTTTTCATAGCGTTGATTTTCTGAACTAAAAATAGGTTAAATATTCTTAAAACATTATATTAAAGAGTAAGTTAAGTTGAAATTCTACTATTCTAAAAAAAATGCACCCCTATTGCACAGACCAATAAGTCGGCATATTCTTCTAAACTGTGTTTATTCCATTCGGAATTGTTCGCGGTTTGATATACAATTTACTTATAAACAGGACATTTTGAGTGCTTTTGTATAGTTTAGATCATCTTTTCTCACTTTATCTATTCTTGATAGAAACCAATTAGTGAGTTTAATATGATCATGTGAAGTGGGCCCGCCTAATTATAAAATAATTGTCCAAACATTTCCGTTTTCAGAAGTAAATTGTCCTATTCTTTCACATTTCAACAATAATCCACTACTTTTGCAGTTCTAAATGGTACAAACCAGCAGACATGAAACATCTCTTAACGGCCATCGGGTTTTCTTTCTGCTTTGCAGTAATGGCAACAACGCAGGCTATCTCCGAAAAATCATCTCCAACAATTGAAGCAACAACGTCCATTGATGGTAAAAAGAAAAATCGTCGTACAAAGCGTGTTAAAGCGAAACGCAAACGCAGATGTCAAAAAGCGGCTCGCAGAAATTTCGCGGGTTAATCAACAATTACCTTTCTCAATTTCTTGACGCATTTCACTTTCGAAGTTCGATAATTGCATCGCCACAAACATGTCGGCTTGTTGCTCTGGATTGAATGCGCGCAGCATTTTTGCCTTCACCAAGGTTTCGCGTCCATCAAAATAGTAGCCAGAAAACTGTTGCGCACTTAGCGCTTAGGGAATGTAGATCAATCCACGATAGTTGAACTGAAGTGTGCATGCAATTTCGTGCACCAACCAGCGTTTATCGCTTTCTTCATAAATGTCAATGGTCCTACTAAAATGAATCGAATTCCCAATCCTAAGGAATTTTTCCGAGTCATCCAAGCTCCCAGAAGAGCAACGCACGATTTTTCGCACACCCAAACCGTTTTCAAATAGTCTTTGTCTTTCCGTAGGGCCGAAAAAAGTATTCGTTCCTCGTAGTTTAATTTTCGTCCGTTGCGCTGTGTAATTTGCATGAGTACCGTGAACACGTATCCAAGAAAAAAAAGATCAACGATGGAGAAGAATAATCCGAGCAGATACTACGGAACGAAAATGAGCGAATGATTCCAAAACATATTAGAATTGTGCGTGTTTCGATCCCGAAAAGCGAGTTCTGAAAACGATTTTAGCAGGTGGATGAATCTTCGTTGAAGCATAGAATTGATGAATCAATATTACTGATAAATGTCGAAGGAATCTCTATCTTTAGACTCAAATCAAGTTCATGGCGAAGGTAAAATCAGCATTTTTCTGTCAAAATTGTGGTCACGAAACCTCCAAATGGTTAGGCAAATGTCCCTCGTGCAGCGAATGGAATACCTTCGTGGAAGAGGTGATTCAAAAGCAAGTGCCGCAGGTTGTCGCGTTCTCCCGATCCGACCGTGCAGCAAAACCTCAATCGCTGCAAGAAATTCAAAAGCAGGAACATCCACGTATTTTACTCGGCGACACGGAATTAGACCGCGTTTTGGGCGGGGGAATTGTGCCCGGATCGCTCGTTCTGTTCGGTGGTGAACCTGGCATCGGTAAATCGACTTTACTCCTGCAAGTGGCGGTTGTTTCTTCGAAAATGAATGTGCTGTACGTTTCAGGTGAGGAAAGTGATCAACAGATAAAAATGCGTGCCGAGCGAATTGGCGTGAACAATCAATCGTGTTTCATTCTGACGGAAACGAACATCCAAAACATATTTCAACAGGCCGAAGAAGTGCAACCAAACTTGTTGGTCATCGATTCGATTCAAACACTTTATTCGCCGAATATCGAAAGTTCGCCGGGAAGTATTTCGCAAGTACGAGAATGCACCGCGCAATTGCTTCGCTACGCAAAACAGAGCAATGTTCCTGTGTTTTTGATCGGACACATCACCAAAGAAGGCTCACTCGCTGGACCAAAAGTGCTCGAACACATGGTCGATGCCGTTCTACAATTTGAAGGCGATCGAAACCACGTTTACCGACTTTTGCGATCGATCAAAAATCGATTTGGAAGCACGAACGAGCTCGGAATTTATGAAATGAATAGTGAAGGTTTGAGACAAGTTGAGAATCCATCAGAGATTTTAATCACCAATACCGACAGCACGCTCAGCGGAATTTCGATTGCTGCGACCATGGAAGGCATGCGTCCGATGTTGATCGAAGTACAGGCCCTCGTTAGCACAGCCGCGTACGGAACTCCTCAGCGTTCATCCACAGGATTCGACAGCAAACGCTTGAACATGCTGCTCGCTGTAATGGAAAAACGCTGCGGATTTAAACTCGGCGCAAAAGACGTTTTCCTAAACATCGCCGGAGGAATAAAAGTCGACGATCCTGCGATAGATTTAGCGGTAGTTGCTGCCGTTCTTTCCTCCAACGCCGATATCGCGATTCCAAAAAACGTTGCTCTTTCAGCAGAAGTTGGACTTTCGGGAGAAGTACGACCTGTGAACCGCATCGACCAGCGCATCTACGAAGCAGAAAAATTGGGCTTCGATAAAATCATCATTTCAAAATACAACAAAGGAATCGATCAAAAGAACTTTACGATTGAGTTGGTGCAGTGTGGAAAGATTGGGGAGGTGGTACGAGCGCTGTTTTCGTAGTTTCGATTGATGGAATCTTGGATCATTGGACTGTTAGAAACGTCTGCGCCTTTGGATTTAGACTTCTCGTTGAAATGCGATCTAATCCAAAAATCCACTCCAAAAGCAATCTAAATAATCCGTCAACATGTGAAACAACAATCCTGCTCCCAAAACACGTGTGTTCTTGAAAAATAAAAAGATCGGATAAAGTCCAATTGCAATATAGGAGTGTAGAGGGTGAAAGCCTATGCTGCACCGATGTGGGTCGAAAATGGGCGTTGCGAGCAAATGATCGAGGTCGATGAGCATGGAGGCGAGCATGATCAGGTAAGCTTGTTTCCAATTCTCCCGAAAGAAGATCCGCGCAATGAGTGCTGGAGCCAAAAAATGCAAGGAATAGTGTACAATTGTTTGAATTACCATGACATCTTCGCAAAAAAGTAACTGATTCCGACCAAACCAATTACCCCATCGATAGCACCTGCGCAGTAAAGGTCGCCCCGATTTTCATTCATATAAAGAAGCAAAACGTATTGCGCTCCCGCGGCGATGTAAAATACGGGTGCGTATATGAGTTGTGGTTCGAACATCACCATGATGACGAAAAATGCAGTGAGCAGTGTTATCGACACGATTTTTGCCGATCGAATGCCAACAACTTGAGGAATGGTTTTGTGCGAATTGCGGTCGAATTTCACATCGCGAATATCGAATGGAATGGCAACTGAGATGATGTAAAAGGTGTGTGCAAGTGCATGCAGAGCAATGTTCCAAACGAATTTTTCTTCGTTGATCATCGGAAATAAAATGAGCACAACAGCCCAAGTCATCGCAATGAGGTAGATTTTGATGTGGGGAATTTCGCGCATGATCACGCCCTTAATCGGAATGACGTAGAACAAGCTCACTACGCCCGAAACACTCAGCAAGAGGACCGCCCCTGGCGAGATTTTTCCGATGAAAAGCAAAGAGGAAATCGTTAATAATCCAGAAGCGAATGTTGCCAAATACAGGCTCTTTTCATTTCGTTGAACCCATAAGAGCCATAGCGTTTGTGTGGGTTGAGTCGATTTAATCAAGCGCTGACCGTTATACACCGAAAAGGTCGAAAAGAAGGCAAACAATCCATAGAGGTACCACGTTTCAATTTCCTGCATGAAGCAATATCCCGCGCAGAGAAGTCCAGCTGAAACAGCTACGACGATGTTGGTATAAACAATATGGAGAAGGTGCTTGATCGTTTACGCGTTTATTTCCATGAAATTACACAATTTCAACATCCTCGCCCTAAAAGTTCGAGCACACGCTTCACAGAAATGTCCGCAATGCAGTTGCAATCTCCTTTTTTCTTGCACGACGCGCACTCGGGATCGTTGACCAAAATGTGCACCTTCGGTCCAAGAGCTTTCCAGCGTCCAGGGTGAATGGGTCGTTTTGAAACGAAAAACCCGATGGTGTTGATCCCTAAAAATCCAGCGATGTGGAGCGGACCTGTGGAGCATGCCACTAAATAATCGACTTTGGAAATGAAGGTAATCAATTGTTCTAGGGTGAGTTTTCCCGTGGTGTCAATCACATTTGAATTGGTGGGAATTTGACTTCGAAAGGCATCTCCCTCCGCTTGCGTGCCCGTGAAAAACACCGTGAAATTTTGCTGCGTGAGTAACCTGGTAAGCTCCGCGTACTTTTCCATTGGCCATTCCCGTGCACTGCCTTGCGATTTCGGATGTAAAATGATGCTCTTTCCGTCGTTTTGAAGTGCGCTTGAAAGAAATTTAGGTAGATCCACCTTTGGAGCATGAAAGTGTGATGTGGAAGCGGAAACTTTCTCCAGCGTTGGCAATTCACTCAACCCAAATGGACGAAGGAGTTCGTGGTTCAATTGCGATTCATGCAGTCCGGAGCGTTTTCGGGTAAACCTGATGCAGTTCGTACAGCTGAGCAAATGAAATGATCGGTGTGAGGTGCCAACGCGCACTGGAATGTGAATCTTTTTTGCAAGCGCTGCGATCTCCTTGTTCGGAAAAACGTGGATGATGGCGTCTGCGTTTAGCGCTCGCAATCGGGCGATTTTTTCCGCTTTCGATTGATTCTCGAAGGATTTCCAATCGATAAAATCGTCTACCTGGTCGAAGCATTCTACCACGGCTTTCGTGTAGCCTTTGCCCAAAAACAAGATAGTCGCCGTTGGATAATTGGTTTTGATCCACACGCACAAGGGCAAGGTCAGCATCACGTCGCCAATGCTATCTGTCCTGCTGATGACAATGCGTTTATCTGTGAGATTACTTATTTTCACGGTTCAATCTTCTTAGTTCTTTGTATTTGAATACATTCGATTGTGCACTAATTTGTGCTATCTTGAAGCCCATTTTTCCGTCCAAAAATCCAACTTTGAACAGGTACATCGATACAAATCGTCCCGAAGCACTCAAATATGGCTTCAAAATAGAAGCTTTTTTCCCAGCCGTGTGCATTTTTTGTGCGGTGAGTTGCGAATACTTGTCTGCGCGAGCACGGTGATCGGTAAACGAATAATAGGAATAATGCTCGAGGTGCCCGTTGAGTCGAATCACTTTCAGTTCCGATGGGAAAATCAATTCTTCGTGTACGATGGCTCCATCCCAATAACTTCCTTCTTTTGGAAACAAGCGCACTTTCACGTCGGGATACCAACCTGAATGTTTGATCCATTTTCCGCAATAGTTCGTGAGGCGATTAACGGCGTATACCTGATGACTTTGCTCGTTTTTCAAAGTTAAAGCCGCTATTTTTAATTCTTCGTCCAGTGCTTCATCGGCATCTAGTGAGAGAATGTAGTCCGAACTCACCAGGCTATTCACGTAATTCTTCGATTCGGAATAACCCTCCCATTTCCTCAATTCAAACCGGACGCCAAGAGACTTGCAGATTTCGGCTGTACGATCTGTCGACCAGCTATCCAGAACAATTATTTCATCGGCAACCCCTTCCACAGAACGAATGCACCGTTCGATGTTTCGCTCTTCGTTGAATGTTATGATGGTTGCGGTGATCTTCATTTAGTAATTTCCACACTTCGCAGCACGGATTGAATTTCCCTGAGTGGTTGCGTCCAACTCGTTGTGGGAGGCGCATCGACATAACCGCTTACGCACACGACTTTCTTCGTTTTTGGATTCACAAAATGAAACGCCCAGAAAGCCCCGCCTGTTCCAGCTTTACCATTTCCAAGGAACACATACATTCCGCGCATTTCAGAACCCTTTACTTTGCCGTCGGCCGTGGAGATGTTATTTCCAACAGGATACAGATAATCTGTGTATTGCGTGCCCATGAACATCCCTGGTATTTCCGAGGGAACGTTGTATTTGAGCATGGTGTCGCGGGCTGCGAGCAAACTTTGAAGCGTAAGTTGATTGCTGTCGATAAAGTCGTATTGGTAAACGAGCAAGCCTGAGTTAATTCCACCAGCGTCTACTCCTGCTTCTCCAAAATCGAGAGGGCGGTAAGTTTTTGGGAATTCTATTCGGAAGAAATTCGTTTGATTGGTCACTAATTTCGAGCCGTGTGGCAGTGCCATGTTGATTCCAAAATTCAATTCAAGTCGCGAGCCAATCATCCGGTCGGGTTTGGCTTCGTAGCGATTTTTGATCCTGGTCCATTCGTCTGTATCGAACTTATCGTGCACTTGTCCAATACCGAATTTTATAGTTTCAAGCAATTGCGGATAATCTTTCGCGATGATATCGATCACGGTTTGTCCTTCTGCCCAAACGCTTTTACGCATTTCAATTTTGCCTTTGTCTCCCGAATAATTCGGGTCGATCGTGAGGAACAAGGTGTTGCGGGTTCGCTTAAAACTTCCATCAAAACGATGCGGCACGCGGTGAACGAGCTCAAATGTTGTCACGTCGGGCATGTACGGTAAAATGAACTGCGTAAGTCCGGAGTCGAGGTGTTGCTTAATTTCAGAATTCCAAATTCCAGATTCACACACCACCATTATTTCGCCAACATCACCTGTTACGTGCATGCTTCCACTCGAACCCGATGTGCTAAGGTCGCATTGCGAAAAAAGAAAAAGAGTGGCTACTGCCAATAAAAGAATAAAATTACGTGCGATCATGCTTAAGTTTTTTGTGAACATAGCAAAAATCGGGCAAAAGCAAACGCTACCTTATCGAACCCTAATTTTTTGCCCTACACTCAATCGATCGATGTTGATTCCAGGGTTCAATCGTTTCAACTGAGATTGTGAAAGTCGTTGGCGTTGCGCGATATTTCCAAATGTATCTCCGGAGCGAACGCTGTAATATTGTTTCGTTGCTACAGGAGCAGTGTTCGTATTGGCGGGTGTCGTTTGCGTTCCACTCCCTTGCTTCACTTTGAGGCGTTGCCCCACGTAAATACGTGTTGAGTTCAAGCCGTTGAGGCGTTGCAGTTCACTAACCGACATTCCATAGCGCGTAGCGATTGCACCGAGCGTCTCTCCGCTGCTCACTTTGTGATAATCAACAGGGCCCGTTGGTGTGGTGTTGGCGGGTGGTTTTGGGGGATCAACTGGAGTTGTGCCATCATTCCCCGTGTTGGTTGCCGTGTTGTTGATCTCTGGATTAACTGGAACCACTGGTCCATATTCTACTTTGTACAAACTGTCTTCGAGGGAAACCAATTGTCCTATTTTCTCCAGTGGAAGCATTAGGCAATATTGTTCATCCGAAAACGGAACATAATCTCGTTTATAAATGGGATTGAGCGCTTGAATTTCCGCTAATTCCATTCCAAGCACCTTACTGATAGAAGTGAAATGAACTCCTTTTTTCAAACACATGGTGTCGAGTTGGTAGAAGTGCACATCGGCTTCAGCAGGAATTATGTTGTGCTCTGCATGGTAGGTAAGCAAGTAAGCAGCCGCGATAAAATTTGGAACGTAGCCTTGCGTTTCTTTCGGTAAAAACGGGCGTACTTCCCAATAAGTCAGTTTGTTTCCAGAGCGACGAATGGCTTTGTTCACATTTCCAGGACCAGCGTTGTAGGCCGCAAGCGCCAAGTTCCAATCGTTGTAGATTTCGTATAATTTCTTAAGGTAACGACAAGCAGCATCGGTTGCCAATTCTGGATCCATACGCTCATCGATATACGAATTTTCCTTGAGACCGTACATTTTTCCTGTGCCGTACATGAATTGCCACAATCCGAGAGCTCCAGCCCGTGATTTCACTTGCGGACGCAATCCACTTTCGATCACGGCCAAGTATTTTAACTCGATCGGCATGTCATATTGTGCCAATTTCGCTTCGAACATATCGAAGTAAAGTTTTGATCGACCTAGCACCACCCGCGCAAATCCACGTCGTTTCTGAACAAAAAAGCGAATGGTTGAAAGGGTTGTTTCATTGCATTCAAGTTGAAACGGACTCATTTCGTTCATCACGTGCAAGCGCGCGCAGTAGATTGAATCATGAAATTCAGGAATATCCGTTGATTCGTAATTGAGTGCGGCAATAATGGAGTCGTATTTCGATGTTTTGCTATGCTCGGCGTAGTACAAGTTGAGGCTCTGTTCGATCGTGGTGATCATTTGAACTCCCACCAATGAGTCGTTTGCTGCACGCCCGCTGTTTTGAGCCATCGCAGCGACCGTTAGGAGCAAAAACACAGAAAGAGTTAATAGTTTATTCATGCCGTAATGTCTAATTTCATCAATTGATTGGAGAAGCCAAAGAGTCTTTTTTCTTCGAAATGATCTCCGATAACTTGGATTCCGAATGGGAGTCCGTTCGAGTGTTTACCCATCGGCAAGGAGATCGCTGGATTTCCAGTTAGATTCGCGTGAACGGTAAAAACATCTTGCAAATACATCGAGATCGGGTCGCTGACGGCGTTGATTTCGAATGCCGTTGTTGGCGTTGTTGGAAGGAGAATAAAATCGTATTGTCCTAAAATTTCATTGGTTTTGTTTTGGAGAACGCGTCTCACTTTTTGCCCTTTTGTATAGTAAGAATCGTAATATTCGTTGGACAAAACAAAGGTTCCAGCCATAATTCGGCGTTGCACTTCTAGACCAAATCCTTCGCTCCGCGATTTCTTATAGGTTTGCTCTACGCCCTTTGCTTCTGTACTTCGGTAGCCAAAATGCACCCCATCGAAGCGTGACAAATTGGACGATGCTTCGGCCGTTGTAAGAACGTAGTAAACTGGAACCATGTAGTCGAGGTAAGGAAAGGAAACGAATTCCACTTCGTGACCACTCGCCACGAGTTGATCCATCGTTTTTTTCATCGCCGCTTTCACTTCAGGATCCATTCCATCCATTTCATAGCTTTCCTTAACTACGGCGATTTTCAGCTGTTTTTCCGTTGGTAATTCTGCGTATTTCTCAACGGGTAAGGTCGATGCTGTAGAATCGAAATTATCTTGTCCCGACATGATTTCCGCCAACAAAGCCGAATCTTGCACATCGTTTGTGAACGGTCCAATTTGGTCAAAGGAAGACGCGTATGCAATCAAACCGTAGCGACTAATTCTACCATAAGTTGGTTTGAAACCAACCGTTCCTGTGAAGCTTGCCGGCTGACGAATGGATCCGCCCGTGTCACTTCCGAGCGCAGCCGTGCAGCAACCAGCAGAAACGGCTGCAGCCGAACCACCCGAAGATCCACCTGGCACTAATTTTTCATTCAAGGGATTGAGAACAGGGCCAAAAGCCGAGTTTTCGTTGGAGCTTCCCATCGCAAATTCGTCGCAGTTCAGTCGTCCAACAATGATCGCATCTTCATCAATTAAGCGCTGCAAGGCAGTACCTGTGAACAAAGATTCGAATCCCACTAATATTTTTGATGCTGCGGAAACGGCGTGACCCTCATAGCAGAAGTTGTCTTTGATTCCGATTACCATTCCTGCTAATCGTCCTGCGGTTCCGTCTTTAATTTTTTGATCGACCTCAACGGCCTTTGCTTTCGCAGATTCTGTGAACACTTCCAGAAAAGCGTTGAGGTGTTTGCTCGCTTCTATTTGCGACAAATAACCTTCAAGGATACGTACTACTGTATCGCCCGAAGCAAGAGCTTGCTTTACTTCAGTATAGGTACGCATCATCCTAATTTCTTAATTTTCCTCAGACTTTACTGGAGTAGTAGAATCTTCAGGTTTTGAAGCATCTTTAAACTCCTTCACACCTTTTCCCAGACCTTTCATAAGCTCTGGAATCTTCTTTCCACCAAACAATAATAAGGCTACCGCTAAAATCGCGATCATTTGCCAAGGACCAAAAACTCCTAAAATCATCATTTCTTATTTTTAAGTTACTGCAAAGCTACGGAATCTGCACGAGAGCACCGCTTCTTTCTTCAACATCACTCTTTAAAAGATGTTAATTGTCGAGCGTTAAAGCTTACGTGCAATTTCCACTTCTTCGAAGGCTTCAATTATGTCGCCTTCTTGCATATCGTTGTACTTGTCTATGTTCAGACCACACTCGTAGTTGTTCTTCACCTCTTTCACGTCGTCTTTGAATCGTTTCAATGATCCGAGTGATCCAGTGTGAACCACAATTCCATTGCGAATAATTCGAATACGAGAAGAACGTTTGATGACTCCTTCTGTTACGAAGCAACCCGCAATTGTTCCCACCTTTGTGATGTTGAACACTTCGCGTACTTCGGCAGAGCCCAATACTTTTTCCTCGATATCTGGAGAGAGCATTCCCTCCATCGCCGCTTTGATTTCGTCGATCGCTTTATAGATAACAGAGTAAAGACGGATGTCGATTTGTTCGTTGTCAGCCAATTTTCGTGCGCCAAGCGTTGGACGAACCTGGAACCCGATGATGACCGCATCCGATGCTGACGCCAAATTGACATCTGCCTCAGAAATTGCTCCAACACCTTTGTGGATAATATTCACTTGAATTTCTTCTGTAGAAAGGTTCAATAATGAGTCAGAAAGTGCCTCGATCGAACCATCCACGTCACCTTTCACGATGATGTTCAACTCCTTGAAGTCTCCAATCGCCAAACGACGACCGATCTCATCCAACGTAATGTGTTTAGTAGTACGCAAACCTTGCTCACGGTAGAGTTGTTCCCGCTTGGAGGCGATAGAACGTGCTTCACGCTCATCATCCAACACATAGAATTTATCTCCCGCCGATGGTGCGCCGTTGATTCCGAGGATAGAAACCGGTTTTGACGGTCCAGCATCCTTCATCACAACACCTTTATCGTCGTACATTGCTCTCACTTTTCCACTGTAACGTCCCACGAGGATTATATCACCTACGTGCACTGTTCCAGATTCAACGAGCATATTCGTTACGTATCCTTTTCCTTTGTCCAACGACGACTCAACCACTGTTCCGAGTGCTTTTTTGTTTGGATTTGCCTTCAACTCTAGCAATTCAGCCTCAAGAAGTACTTTATCCAACAAAAGATCGATGTTTTCATTTTTCTTCGCAGAGATTTCTTGACATTGGTATTTTCCACCCCATTCTTCAACTAGGATGTTCATTGTCGAGAGTTGCTCACGAATTTTGTCAGGGTTTGCACCTGGCTTATCAATTTTATTGATCGCGAAGATCATTGGAACTCCCGCCGCTTGAGCGTGAGAGATTGCTTCTTTTGTTTGAGGCATCACGTCATCGTCCGCCGCCACAATGATAATGGCAACGTCGGTTACTTGCGCCCCACGAGCACGCATGGCAGTAAA
This sequence comes from uncultured Fluviicola sp., assembly GCA_937919725.1. Taxonomy (GTDB): domain Bacteria; phylum Bacteroidota; class Bacteroidia; order Flavobacteriales_D; family Crocinitomicaceae; genus UBA4466. Next base: position 12,068 of record CALFOS010000264.1, read on the forward strand.
CGCCTCGTGACCCGGTGTGTCGAGGAACGTCATTTCGCGACCGTCCTTGATTTTCACGCTATATGCCCCAATGTGCTGTGTGATTCCACCAGCCTCGCCTTCGGTTACGTTTGCATTTCGAATTCTATCGAGCAACGACGTTTTACCGTGATCTACGTGTCCCATCACCGTGATGATTGGCGCACGCGGAAGCAAATCTTCTGGATTATCTTCTACAACTGGAATGGATTCTTGTACCTCAGCACTTACGAATTCCGTTTCGAAGCCAAATTCTTCCGCTACGATGTGAATCGTTTCAGCATCCAAACGTTGGTTGATCGAAGCAAAAATTCCGAGTGACATACACGCCGAGATCACTTCCGTAGAGCCAACATTCATCATCGAGGCGAGTTCAGAAACAGTTACGAACTCCGTTAACTTCAAGATTTTCTCTTCAAGTTCAGCAGCTATTTCTTCTTCCTGACGGCGCTGCGCGACAGAATCACGTTTTGCACGACGGTTTTTAGACGCTTTCGATTTTCCACCTTTATTTGATAAACGCGCAAGGGTTTCCTTGATTTCGCGTTGAATATCTTGTTCCGTGATTTCGGGTTTGTCCGCTTTCACCGGTTTCTTCCCGCCGCCGCCAGGTCGGCTCGACGCAGTGTTTGTTGCTGTTACAGCTGGCGCCGATTGCTTGTTCACATCGATCTTGCGAACACGTTTACGCTTGCGTTTCTCAGCATTGGTGCCACCACCACCGCCCGTTGATCTTGGCCGTTCAACTGGCAATTCTATTTTTCCGATAACGTTTGGACCAGCCAATTTTGTGCGATCTACGCGAATTGTTTCTGGTTCTACACGAACGGGTTTATCATCTTTTACTTCCGGAGTTTCCACTTTCGTCTCTACTTTTGCTTCTGGTTTTGGAGCAACTGGAGCAGACGTTGGGGCTTCTAATTTTGGCTTGTCCGCTTCTTTTTTGTCTGGACGCGTCTTAGAATTGATCGCATCAAGGTCGATTTTTCCAACCACCTGAACTTTCATTCCAGCATCCTCAGCTTTGGGAGCTTCCTCCTCTTTCGCCGCGGGTTCTGGAGCTTTCACTTCAGGCGCTGGCGTTTCGGCAACTGGCACTGGAGCCTTAACCACTTCTACCACTGGTGGAGGAGTTGGTGCTACCACCACAGGCGTTCCTTCTTCAACAGGCTCTTCTGGCTTGTCCTTATCACGGAGAGAAATTGTTTCGCGTTTTTCACGAACAACGGTCGATTGTGCCTTTGATTTCTCATGGAGAACTTGGTCCGCAGCATATTCTGCTCGCAGCAAGTCGTATTGCTCCGACGTCAACTTAGCGTTGGGTGTCGAGTCAACAGTTACTCCTTTGCGTTCCAGGAATTCAACAATTGTAGATAACCCTACATTGAACTCTCCTGCTGCCTTTCCTAATCTTGTTGGTTTCGCCATAAATCTTGTGCGTCCTCTATTACTTAATTTCTCTAAATGTGCCTAAATATACTGATTTGTGCTGAATTTACTCAAATTCAGACTGTAGAATCTTAAACACTTCTTGTATGGTTTCCTCTTCTAGATCCGTTCTTTTCGCGAGGTCCGCCGACGTAAATTTAAGAACCGATTTTGCAGTATCGCATCCAATTGCTTTCAACTCATCGAGAATCCAGCTGTCAATTTCATCCGCAAATTCTTCCAAATCCACGTCTTCCACATCCACTTCACCTTCACGGTAAACATCTAATTCGTAACCAGTTAAGCGTCCGGCCAACTTAATGTTGTGTCCACCCTTTCCAATTGCCAAAGACACTTGATCTGGTTTCAAGAACACCTTCGCACGACCTGCTTCTTCATCAATCTCGATAGAAGAAATTTTCGCTGGAGAAAGCGCCCGTTGGATGAACAAGGTTGGGTTACTTGTATAATTGATAACATCAATATTTTCATTTCTTAACTCACGCACAATACCATGGATACGTGAACCCTTCATACCCACACATGCTCCAACTGGATCCACGCGATCATCGTATGATTCAACCGCCACTTTTGCCCGCTCACCTGGCTCACGAACAATTCGTTTGATGGTAATCAATCCGTCGAACACCTCAGGAACTTCTAATTCGAACAAACGCTCCAAGAATTCGGGTGCTGTACGTGAAAGAATAATTACTGGGCTGCTATTTCGCATATCTACTTTGGCAACAACTGCACGGATAGATTCTCCTTTTTTGAAGTAATCCGATGGGATTTGCTCTGATTTTGGAAGGATCAATTCGTTTCCTTCGTCGTCGAGAACCATGATTTCTTTCTTCCACACTTGGTACACTTCTCCCGTAATAATTTCACCGACACGCTCTTTATAGAGTTTGTATAGGTGATCTTTTTCGAGTTCCATGATGCGCGAGATCAAGTTCTGACGTAATGAAAGAATATTTCTGCGACCGAAATCGTTGAATTTAAACTCTTCCGTTACTTCCTCCCCGATTTCGAAATCTGGTTCAATTTTGATAGCATCCGAGTAAGCGATTTCGATGTTTGAATCCTCTACTTCGCCGTCGTCAACAATCTCCTTATTCAAGAAAATCTGAACGTCACCTTTATCGATGTTCACGATCACGTCAATGTGCTTGTCTGTGTTAAACTTTTTCTTCAACATTGCACGGAAGACATCTTCCAATACGTGTTGCATTGTTTGTTTATCAATGTTTTTCAGTTCTTTGAACTCTGAAAACGAGTCAATCAATTCTAAACTGTCCATAGTTGATTATTTAAATGAAATCACAATTTTTGTTTCTAGTATATTGCTCATCAGGATGACGTGGTCAACCACAACGAGTTCTTTTTTCTTTTTTCCTTCTACTGCTTCTTTGCTCGACGTTTGAACGGTAATTTGTTCAGTTGTCGCGTCGACCATTGTTCCCTCCAGCTTTTTACCTTCTTTTCGTTTCACGATCACATCTCGCCCGATGTTCTTTTTGTACTGAGCAAACACGCGCAAACCTTTATCCAGGCCGGCTGATGATACACTCAATTCAAAATCATCTTCTTCGCGATCGAGGTTGTGTTCCACATTGCGCGACACACGGATGCAATCATCCACAGAAACATAGCCTTCGTATTTATCCAGCTCCACCTTGATTTTATTGTCGGAGGAGATTTTCAAATCAACCACAAACAAACCGCGATCGAGTTCCTCGATACGTTCGTTAATCAACTGTTTTACTAACTTTTTACTAATCATCTGTTTACAAAAAGAGGGGACTTCCGTCCCCTCATGCGTACATTCTGTGTTTGAATGTGGTGCAAATATAGTGGTATTTTTTGAAATTGCAAGCGTGATTGGATTTACTTCTTAGCTGCCTTTGGCGGTTTTGGGATTCGCTGCGCTTTAGGTACGGTTGGATCGTTGGATTATTAGACGGTTGGATCAATTGGGCTTGACCTCTCTTTCAAATCGGAAGAAGAAGAATTAATGGAGATCTATATGCCAAACAAAAGAATATTCGTTTATTGTTAGATCACTCAAATCAACTATCTTAGCGGAAATTTTTAAACACTAACTAACTTATGAAAACACTACTACTAACTTTTGGCCTTTGTGTCGCTGCACTTGGTGCGTATGCACAAAACTCATCTGACGATCCTGTTTTTTATAATCCCTCGACTGATTTGGTGTTGCCCGCTCCAATTGTGGCACCTATTCGTGCTTTGGATAATATGAACCCTATTATGCCATGCGGCGGTGGAACTGACACACTTGTTGGAACAGGATCATGTGATTATGTTTGGTCCACAGATTCGTTGGCAACAAACATAATCGGTTCTACAGACTCTCTGGTTATTGGCCCATTAACATCAGACTCCACATTTTATTTAACAACTCTTGATGCGTATAAAGACAGCATGGCCGTCCTTCCTGCATACGGTTCAACGTATACTGGAAATACACGAGGTTATTATTTTACCGCCCCAGTTGATTTTGTGATGACTGGTTTTTGGGTTCCAGCCGATGTGGGAATGACTTCTCAAAATGTTGAAGTTCTTCTGTTCGACAATCAAACACCTCCACCAGCTTATTCATTATCCACGAATGCTTTTACATCACTTGGATATTGGTCAAATTATGATCCCAACGACACGATAGATGTCTGTATACCTGTGTATGCAGGTGATGTCATTGGAATCTATGGAAACCGCGGGAACAATAATTCTTATTCGGCAGGAGGAACTTTGTATGCTGAAATCGCTGGTGTTTCTACTCCTGTATTTCGCACAGGAATGCAATTCGATCTGGTTACAGAACAAATGCACGACGTTTGGTCTGAAGCTGGCTCCTCGATTTCACGCGTTGAAATGTTCTACGATATGGAGTACGATACAAACACGACCGCAATTAACGTTATTGTTCCAATGCCGGAATTTGTAACAAACACTGTTGGAATTTGTGCTGGTGACAGTGCTTTTGCTGAAGGTGCGTACCAAACTAGTGCGGGAATGTATTACGATACCCTTCAAACTATTTACGGTTGTGATAGCATTGTGACAACTGATTTGTCCGTGAATGCTCTTCCCATTATGAGTTTCTCTAGTGACACAACTTGTCTTCAAGGAGGTTTGCTAACGCTGACCGGAACTCCAGCAGGAGGATTGTACACGGGAACAGCTGTTTCCGGAAATCAATTTGATCCATCAAACGCGGGTGTTGGTTCATTTACAATTAACTACGCATACACGGGTGGCTCGGGCTGTTCAAATGATGTTGATGCTACAATCGTTGTAGATGAATGTGCTTCAATCGATGAGTTGAACCTCTTGGGAGTTCGCGTATATCCAAATCCAGTGGTGGATGAATTGATGATTGCATTGCCAGAGAACATGAAAATCGCCTCTGCTGTTTTGTATGATTTGAATGGAAGTATTATTGGAACGTATGTTCTTTCTAATGCCTCGAATACAATCTCTGTAAACGCTTTGAGTGAAGGTGTTTATTTGTTAGAGCTTCAATCTGCGAGTGGACTTAAAGGAACATATCGCATCGTGAAAAAATAAATTTTATTAATTGAAGAAGAAGGTCGGAGTTTCTCCGGCCTTTTTTTGATTCCTACTTTCTCATCTCACAGTGTACTTGAAGGAAATTCGTGTGAGAATTCTACAATCGAATCTATCTCAAAATCTTCCCTTACCTTTGCCAAAACCTCAAGCATGCTCATCGAACTCAACGATAAAATAATTTCAACCCAAATATTCGAACGAAAATTCGTATGCGACTTGAGTGCGTGCAAGGGTGCGTGTTGCATTGAAGGCGATTCTGGAGCTCCGCTAACGCTCGACGAGGTGAATATTTTGGAAGAAGAAATTGAGGCGATCAAACCCTATATGCGTCCAGAAGGAATTGCCGCAATTGAAAAAAGTGGCGTGTTTTACATCGATCAGGAAAATGATGCTGTGACAACCTTGGTGAACGAGAAGGAGTGTGCTTTTGTGTTCTTTGATGAGCAGGGAATCACCAAATGCTCTATCGAGAAAGCACACAAGGAAGGAAAACTCGATTTTAAAAAGCCTATTTCCTGTCATTTGTACCCGATTCGGACGAAGCAATTTGAGGAATTTGAGGCAATTAACTACGACCAATGGGACATTTGCAAACCAGCATGTGCCTGTGGAGACAAGCTTGATGTGCCTGTGTTTCGTTTTTTGAAAGAGCCCCTGATTCGAAAATACGGCGAGGTATTTTTCGCCGAATTGGAACAAGTCGACCGAGAGATAAAGGAGCAAAAACCTGTAATAGAATAATTGATTTACAGTATATTTACAACAGCCATTCCCGCTACTTTTCTTTGTGTCCCTAGTGCAATTGGTTGTTAAAAACCCAATCAACACGATGAAGGTGGTTGTATGGACGAACCACCAAGGCACCAAGCACACAAAGGAACCACTTATCCGCAAATACGGCGAGGCGTTTTTTGCTGAGTTGGAACAAGTCGACCGAGAGATAAAGGAGTAAAACCCTTTAATAGAATAACTTGTTTTTGTGTTAAACTTCCCTTAGAATTGAACCTTTCATCCTTTTGTTTGTACTTTTCAAAAAAATCTAAGAAATATGAAATTAAAATCACTGATGTTCTCGGCGTTTATGCTGACGACATTCTTTATGATGGCTCAAGATTGGAGTACGGACGTTTACAAATACGGTGAACTATATCCTGGCTACATAATCGATGCTGGAGGAACCAAAACAGAAGGGTTCATTAAATACGACGATCGCTATTCGATGCAAAAAGACATTCTTTTTTACACCGATAAAGCTGACAAAAAATCGAAGACGAAGTACAAAACAGACGATTTAACAGAATTTAAAGTAGCGGATAAATTGTACCACTGCATTCACTATTCGGGCGGGTTGTTTTCGAAACCCATTAATGCAAACCTTGTTGTTAAAGTTGATTGCATCACTGAATATGTTTGGTACGACCGCGCTGAAGACTACATGACAATGCGCAAAACTGCTAGTGAAACGAACGAAGAATTTTATGCGCGCATGTACCCACCTACAACCTTGTTTTTGAAAGCGGGTGAGGAAGACGTGAAAACAATTTCCGGATTTGCCTTGAAATTTACCGAGAAAATGTCGGAGTGGATTGCAGACAACGCCGAACTAGCTGAGAAAATATCTTCCAAGGAAAAAGGATACGGTATGTTGCATTTGCTTGATATTATTGAGCAGTACAACGAAAGCTGTGAGAAATAAGATGAATTTCATCGCAAAAACACTAATGGTCTGTGCTGTGTGCATGGGCCATTTTCTTTGGGCACAAGAACCCGTGTATAAATGGGGAGAGCCTTGTACGAACGAACATTTGGATCGGAAAATTGATCAACTTCTCAACCTTGGCGACAAAGGATTCGCGATTCTGCGCAGCAAATTGAGCTCAGGAATGGTCAGTTCTTATTGGATCGAGCAATACGACACCAGCCTAAAACTCGTTGACACGAAAGACGTGGAACACCTCGGTGGCGTGATGGGCGATTCCTACGATATCGTGAAAATTGAAGTGGTGAACGGGGTGATTTACGCATTTTTCGAGCACTGGTTCAAAGATTTCGGACACAACACGCTCTCGGTGCGCGAACTTTCGCTAAACGGGAAACTGACTGAAATTGCCGATTTGGATATCATTAACGCGGAGAAGATCATGAACCGTGGTAATCACGAAATGTCCTTCTCGCCAGACGGAACGAAGTTGATTGTGCTCTCGCAATTGCCGGAGATCAAAAAGTCCTTCGAAAATTTCAGAATCACCTGTTTTGAAGTGAACGGCATGAAAAAATTGTGGTCGCACGAAAAGGAAACTACCTGGCCGTCGGAAAAAAACTACAACAACGAAATCGTGGTAAACAACAAAGGAACGGCTCTTCTTTTTAAGAAAACGTGGATGAAACCCGAGTGGAAGTACGCTGTTTTTACATTGGGCGAAAGTGGAGATTTGGTCGAAAACACTAGCCTTCAACTTGAAGCGCGCGAACTGATCGACTACAAATTACAGTTCAATGCATCGAATGAATTGATCGCCTATGCGACGTACACTACGAATGGATCAGCGTACGAAAAACGCGTGCACGGAAGTTGGTTTGCGAAATACGACGCCGACATGAAGTTGCAAACGATCCAACGAGGCGATTGGGATGCAGCCGTTCTCACGCAAGTGGGTGGCGAGCGTTTGGCAGAGAAAAAAGACGCGTATTTGAGCAATTTCAATCTCAAAGATGTGCTTTTCCGTGCCGACGGAACCATTTTGGTGTTTCTGGAAGACATGAAATTGGACCGCGAGATGATCACAGGATCCACACCGATCGGTTACACGTATACGTGGAATTACGGCGGTGTGTTAACTGTGGCACTCAATCCAGCGACGGGCGAAAAACTGTGGTCGCAATTCTTCAACAAGAAGCAAAAAACAACGAACAGCACCGATTGGGACGAGTTCGGGTCTTTCGTGTATCACCTCAGCGGCAATCGCTTGTTTATGCTCTGGAACAACACCGAATTGTCCGTGTCATCTATTCCTCCCGCCAACTGGACGGAGCCAGACGGAACGCGCTATGTGAAAAGCAAAGCCTTCGATGTGAAGACCGTGCACGGCACGTTTATGCACGTGGTGGAAGCAGACGGGTCGATGGCGTATGGAAACAGAACCTTTGGTTTGCCGCTCTTCAACATGCACGCAGGAGCCATTTTTGAATCGAGCATGTCGGGAAGACTTTTCTTCGAAATTGGCGGAAAATTAGTGATTCGAGCAGCGATGAGCAATGGCGGAAAACGCTACCAATTTGGGTTTATCGACCTATAATCTCTGAACGAAAACAAATTTAAGGGAGGACATTTTGTCAGTCATGGCCGGAAGAAATTCCGACCATTTTTTATGTCTTAAAACAGAGACCTGGATCCCCACCGCAATGCACTACAATCATAGCTATAGCTAAACCCTTGATTTCCATTTACGCCTTTTTAGAATTAAAAAACAACGCTTACCTACAATTGGAAAAGAGTTCAGCTCCAATGGGTTCATAAAACCATTCTGAACCAGATCAACATCTTTTGAAGGTATGCAGCTTTCCTTCTCGGTTAAATAGATAAATAAATCCTCTTCTTTCTCTGTGATCGAATCAATTGCGAAGGATGACAAGATCTCTTCAGGGACTAACAAGCTGCACAAATGAGCTTGTATCGAATTTTGGTCATTACTT
>CALFOS010000265.1 GCA_937919725.1 uncultured Fluviicola sp.
GATTACGGTAATTAATTTTCCAGTTTTCATAAGCGTATTTTTAGTAATCAAAGTAGGAGCCGAAAGCATGAAAAAAGTCGTGGAAATTATTCCTTCTTTCTTGCCCTTGAAGATAACGTGAGAGAAGTAGAAGGTTACGGAAATTTAAAAAGTTGAGATTATTGGAAGAAACTTTAAATAAAAAAGGGAGATTGATAGTGTATCAATCTCCCGTATTTAAGTTTACTTGTACTTATTTATAATTTGATTATAGTCCTGTTTTATCCATTTTTTAATCGAACAAAGGAAATTTACGCGTCGTCTTCTTTGGTGTATCCCTCATAATAATAGGATTGTTCTATTCCTTTAAAAATAACGTCCCTATTGTTTATATCATCTGTTAAATTGGCCTTTAGCAACGTTGTTAATTCTAAATCATTAATGGGGCTTCTTTCCATTGCTTGTAAGTAAAGAGATTTATCTACAAATTGCCAGTTTACCAATTTATTCAGTTTCGTTTTTAGAATGAGATCCAACCAAATTCTCATGGTTCTACCATTGCCTTCCAAAAAAGGATGAGCAATGTTCATTTCTACATATTTATCCACAATTTCTTCGAAGTTGTTCTCAGGCATTTCTTCAATTTTTATGAGAATCTCTTTTAGATATAAGGCATTTGCAAATCGAAAACCACCTTTTGAACTATTCTTTGTTCGAAGTTCTCCAGCAAAATCGAATAATCCTTGAAATAAATAGGTGTGTATTTGCACCAATCCGTTGGTTGAACCTACTTCGAATTTACTGATATCGTCTGATTCAAACAAGCGATACGCGTTTTCTAAACTATGTTTATCTATGTTTTTCATCTGTACTTTGTCCACCAAATATACTTTAAATGCTTGTGCATTCAGCTAGTTAATGATGGAAAAAGTTCTATAAAAAAAGAATAACCTGGTTTCCCAAGTTATTCAGTTAATGGTTAGAAATAGAGTGATTTAAAATCAATTTATTGTTTTCAAACGTTTATAAGTCTCTTAAATTCAAGTAACAAATGCAACTTTTAGATTTACGTGTTTGATAACTTCAAAACAGGAGGGAAATAAAGAAATCCCCCCCCCATTTTCTTTACGTATTTTTGAAACAACGCATTCTACTTCATGGAGCGCTAGGAAGTTAAAAACAATTTGATGGTTTTAGAAAGCACCTTGAATCGGACATAAACGGTCACACTTTCTCGTTTAAAAGACATGGTGGAGTTCCAAAGTGCATTTATGGTGCTAGGTCAGTAGTTATTTAAATTACAACGAGTATAAATCAGGAGGTTTATACTCGTATTTTGGTTGTAATATCGCAATATTGCAACCAAAAATCGGCACAATATTGTTGGAGCGAGCGTGATGAGTTCACGTGAAATAACACTTGCCGTTTCGCACCGGCGCCTGCCAGTAGCGAAGCTAATAGTGCGAAATGTGCACATGGCGAAATTTCGCTCAAGCCCCAGAAAGCATCCGATTTTTTCAAAATTCACTCATTCAAAATTCACTCTTTCGATTGAGCATCATTGTACTTTACTCGATGCATAAAACTCTCCGAAGACGTCAAGAAAAGTCCAAGGAAAATAGTGAGCATGTACCCAATCTTTTCCCACGTGATCGTGTCGATGTAATCTTCAGCGATTCCCAAGGCACCAAATACGACTGCGAACACCATCACCAAAACGGGCTGAATGTAAATGTAGGCGCTCGACACTGATGGACTCAAGTATTTCAATCCATACACGGTGAGCAAATAGGTAAAAAACGTTACGCCGACGATAACATAGACGATTTTTAGGATTACATCGAATGGAATCGCCGAAAAATCAGTCACGAACAAATCCATCAAAGTGGGAGGGTAGAGTAGCACGTAGAGCAGTCCGAAGGAGAACACGTAGGTGATCACCGTGAATGGTTTGTACTTTTTCATGAGCGGCTTCACGATCACCAAATAAATGGCATAGCTAGCCGCATTGATGAATAGGAAAAAATCGCCGAGAAGGGAGTCGCCGGAGCCTGTTCCAGCGGTGAGCGTGAGTAAAATTGCACCCGTTGCACCGATCAGAATTCCCACAGCTTTTTGCCCCGTAATGCGTTCCTTCAGGATGAAAAAGGATAGAATCACGACCAAAATCGGGTTGACTGTCATGATAATCCCCGAATTGATGGACGACGATAAATTCAAGCCATTGAAGAAAAATAGTTGATTGATTGCCACGCCAAACACACCACAAACGGCAAGGAGCATCAAATCTTTTCGGTCCACTTTTTCGCGGATAAAAAACAAACGTATGATCCAAAACAGGAGTGTTGCGCCCAATACGCGGAGCAAAATGAACACGTTCGGAGAAAGGAAATTCGGCATCACGCCTTTGGCAATCACGTGACTGGCGCCGTACAAGGCATTCACCAAAAACAATGCGATGTGCGCACGTAAAATGTTGCTCACTTCTAGGAATTAAAAGAATTGACGGCTTCCTCGACCGTTTTTTTCGCGTTACCGATGAAGACTTCTTCTCCATTGATAATGAACGGGCGCTTCAAAAAAGTGTATTCTTCGAGCATGTATTTCTTATAATCAGCTTCGGTCAAATTCATCTCGTTTAATCCCATCGAACGATATTTCATGGCTTTCTTTGAAAAAAGTGCCTCGTAGGATCCAACTTTATCCTTCAGCCAATCGAGTGTTATCTCATCTATTCCGTTCTGTTTGATGTCCTGTAATTCGACATCCGAGCCCGGATTAATTTCCTTAATAATTCGATTATTCGTTGAGCAAGATGAGAGGTGAAAAATCTTTTTCATCGTTTCTAATTTCCTTGCATGAATTCATCGTTCTTCTTTCTATCCTCTTCGCTTGATTCAACACCATTACAAGAGGCTTTACTGCGTTTTTGGAAGAGGTTGATCACTTTTATATGAAGGAAAACTGGGAAGTATTTCGATGAGAACCATGCTTGTGCTGGATTTCCTTTGTTCCATTCATGAATTCCCAAAACTGGAGCGCGTAACCCAACAAAAAGGTTGGTTCCTTTTCTCACTTTGAATCCAACTCCACCACCAACGTGCATCTGAGCAACTAGTGGCTTGTGGTATTGAAACCCAGGAGAGAAAGGTTCAACGTAGGCCGTGTGGTAATTTGATGTTCGGTCAGCGGTGATTAATCGGTAATCGACATTGAACCCGATGTGTGTATCAAAGAATACTTTCTCCCATTTTTTTGGTGTGAATGAACGGTGAAGGCTGAAACGTCCAGTTACGTATCCATTGTAGAATTTATCTTGACCTTCATCCGTGGAAACAACATTTCCACCGAAATCTGTGTAATTAATCGTCGTTTGCTCTTTTCCACCGATGTATTTGAAGCCAACTCCCCAATCAACCATGTTGAAAATGACAGTTTGCTTCTTCTCCGGTTTACCAATTGCAATTGGTTTTTTCAAGTAATGCGCCATTCCAATATCGATGTAGCCACCAAAACGACCCTTTGGATCGATCTCATAATTTCCACGAGACCCAGATTCATTGAAATCACCGTTCAGTGTTTTTAAGCTCGTGAATGAATAGGCTGGCCCAAGCTCGATTTGAAGTCCCGATAAACGCAAATTACGTCTATCGACTTGACCAAAAGCCTTCTTCTTAGAACTTGGGGTAAAATCTTTTTGAGCGAACGACGATGTCGCCAATCCGATGATCAATAAAGTGATAATATGTTTCATAATTTATCGAGTATTTGGTCAATAATTTCTGGAGTATCCCATACCTCTGTGATGTCTGGAGTGTCCATAATCTGATCCATGATTCTACTTTGCGCTTTGCCGTTTGCAATCGCTTCGCTGTATCTGATATTGCTAAAAGTCACTTGAGAGTATAACGGCAACCACTTTTCTGGGTACAGTTGTGAGAATTTAGCTTCAATTTTTTTTCGAAGAAGGAACATCGGATCGGCAACGTAATCGCGCATTACGTGATAATTGTACAACGATAAATCCTGTAATGCATCTCCATCTGGTTTGCGTTCAATGCTGTATTCTTCGAACACTTTTTCCCAATCTTCGTTGTGTTTTTGCATCAAGCGCCACATCACGGAGCAATCTTCAAAACCTCCATTCATTCCCTGGCCATAGAACGGAACTGTAGCGTGTGCAGCATCTCCCATCAACACCGTTTTGCCGTGGTGCCAAGGATAAGAGCGCATAATGGCCAGAGATGAAAGCGGATGATCTTCCCACGTGTCTGCAACATTCGGCATCATTTGGTGGAAATCGGGGAAGGTTTTTTGGAAGAAACGATCGACCTTCTCTTTTGAATCGGGGGAATTGAAGCAGTCTTCTCCACCATCGAAGGGCATGAAAAGCGTGCACGTAAACGACCCATCTTCGTTTGCCAAGGCAATCATCATAAATCGGCCACGCGGCCAGATGTGCAAGGCGTTTTTATCCATTTTGTAGGATCCATCTTCGTTGGCAGGCAGCAACAACTCGCGGTAACCATCGTCGATGAAGTCTTGTGAGTAATCGAATCGATCTAATTTTTGCATTCCCTTGTAACGAATCGCAGAAAAAGCGCCATCGCAAGCGAACACAACATCTGCTTGATCCGTCACTAATTCATTCGTCAACGTATTTGTAAACTGAACACTTCCTGCTTTAAGATCAACATCATAACATTGGTGGTTATAGTGAATCTTCGCTCCACCGTCTTTCTCGGCAATGTCCATCATACGCGCGTTCACCCCTCCTCTGGAAATTGAGTAGATCGCTTGACCCTCTTCTCCGTATGGTTGATGAGAAAGTTCACCTTCCTCGCTGTGCATGATTCGCCCGTACATCGGGATCGCCAAATCACGGATTTTATCTCCCACACCAACGGTGTCGAGAGCCGTCCAACCGCGCGTTGAAAGTGCTAGGTTGATTGATTTTCCAGCAGAAATTTCTGCCAAACGAATGTCAGAACGACGCTCATAAATCGTGACTTTATATCCCGCTTTTGACAAGTAGACAGCCCATAGTGAACCCACTAATCCGGCACCAACGATGATTGCACTTTTTTCTTTACTCATGCTTATTTTTTTCTCCAGTAACGGGAATATGTTGTTTCGAAATAATTTGCTCGTCCGGCACGTTGCGCCATTTTTTTCTTGTGGATCGTAGCACTCATGCGCCACAAAACAATTCCACCAATGAGCACAGCACCTGCTTGCATTACCAAATTGAGGTACGTTGAGGTGTCCGCCATCGCGCCAGCATATTTTGCTTTGATCAATAATTGGACAGCTGCTTCGTCGTACATGTGTTCTTTATTCGTTTTCTAAAATTACGAAATCTTTATTGGATTGCATTCACTAGGCACACTCCAAATCGGAAACAATCTTCGAAGGAATTGTAGAGTGGAACGGGAGCGATTCGGATGACGTTCGGTTCGCGCCAATCGGCGATCACACCCAGTTTCGTCAATGCATCAAAAAGTGATTTTCCTTGTCCGTGTGCTAAAATCGATAATTGTGCGCCGCGGTATTTTTTATCGCTCGGAGTGATAATTTCGAACTTACAGCGATCGGTATTTTTCGCAGAAAGATCCTGAATCACGAATTCCAAGAAAGCAGTGAGCTCGTCGCGTTTTGCACCAATTCGATCCATTCCAGCAGCCTCAAAAATATCCAAAGAAGCCAAATGAGCGGCCATTCCTAAAACGGGAGCATTACTCAACTGCCAACCTTCGGCGCCATGCATCGGCTTGAATCCCGGCTCCATCTGAAAACGCGTCTCTTTGTCGTAGCCCCACCAGCCTGCAAATCGAGGTAATTCGGGTTTGTCTGCGTGACGTTCATGCACGAAAATTCCAGCAACTCCACCCGGAGATGAGTTCAAATATTTGTATCCACACCAAGCAGCGAAGTCTACGCCCCAATCGTGCAGTTTTAGGTTGATGTTTCCGGCTGCGTGCGCCAAATCGAAGCCAACTGTTGCTCCAACGGCGTGACCCGCAGCAGTAATTTTTTGCATGTCGAAGAGTTGGCCGGTGTAGTAATTCACTCCGCCAATCATCACCATTGCGAGTTCATCTCCCGCTTCAGCAATTGCCGACAAAACATCTTCTTCTCTGATTAAATGTTCGCCTTCACGCGGGGCAACTTCCACCAAATGATCTTTCGGTTCGAGTCCATGAAACTTCACTTGCGATTCCAATGCATAGGCATCACTTGGAAACGCTTTTGCTTCGCAGATGATCTTCGTGCGCTTTCCAGCAGGACGATAAAAGGACACCATCAACAAATGCAAATTCGTAGTCAGCGAGTGCATGACCACTACTTCTTCGGGCTTCGAGCCTACAATGTTTGCGGTTTTTTGCGTCAATTCTTCGTGGTAGGCGAACCACGGTTTTTTCGCCAAAAAGTGTCCTTCAACACCAAATTTTGCCCAAGCATCCAATTCCTCCTGAATGTAAGAAGCAGTTGTTTTTGGCTGTAACCCAAGTGAATTACCCGTGAAATAAACAACTTCATTTTCGTGAAAAGTCGGAAAGTAAAATTGCTCTCTGAATGATTTGAGCGGATCTTTTTGATCCATTTCTCTCGCAAATTCCAGTGTGTTCTGGTATGTCATTGTGCGTGGATTATCGTGTTGTTTGATGGTTCAAAGATAGGTAAAATGGATTGGATTAATCGAATTGTAGAGCATTCACATGAGTTGATCACCATTCGTACAAGCCCATCGCCATTCATGGAGAAGTATAGAATACTTTGTAACTATCACGAGGGTTGTATGTCCTACTTGTACAAACATTTAAAAATCAAGAAGATGAAAAAGTCAATAGCAGTTATCGTTTTAAGTTTGATGACAATCAGCACAAGTTTTGCAGGTGAAAACCCAAAATTGTGGAAAGAAATCAATCGTAAATTGAAGGTCGATGTGAGTCAGATTGACTTGTCGAAATCGAAGAAAAATTCGGTGGTGGTGAAGTTTCGAATTGTGAATAATGAGGTTGAAATTGTAGGATCTGAAGGGTCAGAAGCACTGCGTGAATTGATTGTTCAAAAACTGGAACAAATGGACATTAAGGCGAGTGTAGATTCGAATGAAGTGTATCAGTATAAATTCAATTTTCGGGCAGAGTGATTTGAATTATCGTTTCATTCTGAGCAGAAAAATGCGCTAGATCTAAGACGAACATCATCGATTAGGAAGTAAATCCAACCATTATTCGCGCGTTCGCTTTTTGATTTGATGAACGCGCGACACAATTTGCAAACGCTTAACATCGACAAAACGAGCAAATATTCAGCCTGTCGCTGAGTCCTTCTACGTTCTTTTGTGGCAGGCTTTTAATCTTCAATGATCGGTGCAATTGCGGCTTTAATAGCGAAACTACCGCCATCGATGAGTGCATTTGGATCGTGGCAATTGCTCTGCAACTCATCGATAATAATACACTAAATTTTATTCCATAAAAAGATTGAATTCTTTTTTCATTTTCCTACTCCTTTGGATTTTCAGAATACGCCCTGTTCTTAGTGTTGTTTTCTTATCTCAACTTTTATATTCTCAAAATCAACAAACTTGCCAACAGCAGTTTGAGTGCATGCGCATAAACGAAGAGTTGCACTTACACGCTCTCATCGGTTCGTTTGACTTACCTTTAAAAAATCACTATTAATCAGGTTAATCCCACTTACTTGGTTCTGAGGTATATAATCCTGGCTTAATAAAACAACATTCGGTTTTTTTGGAAAGCGAAATGATGTATTCTTCACCTTTTATTTCTAATGTAACAATGTTATCATCTGAAATGAAAATATTAGGTTTTGAGGACTTCTTTACAATTACAGTTATAACATTATCGCATTCGCAATCAAAACTAATTGGATCTGCGAATATCTCTAAATCCCCTTCATTTTCACCATCTATAATTATAATCTTCTGATAACTTTCATTGCTGAACTCTTGTGAATAGGAACAAAGACAATTTACTATAATAATAATTGATGCTAAGAATATTTTGTTCATTTTTATAAAGCGTTAGTTTAATAATCCTTTTCGGATTACGGCCCGTTTTTTTGAGTGGGTTCTGGTCTCCACTTTTTCGATTTTTCTTTCTGTCACTTTAGTTGGTCAGCCTGCCTTGAGCCGCTATGTTTTTTTAACTTTCCCATAATACTGTGCTATAAAGCACTCCCCCAAGATACCAAACCAATCAACGCCACAACTTCATTCTCCAATAATTTTTTCGCAAAAACGTATTTCACCATAACACCCTCACAATCAATCATAAATCTGACAACAAACGCGTACAAACGAAAGACAAACGAATGTAATCACTTAATAACCGAATAAGGTTTTTTGTTGCCCTCACCTTTGCACTGTCGGTATTGGAAAGACTGTATATCGGCAACAAGTATAAGTTTCATTTAATAAACAGAACGTATGAACACGTTGAGAAACAAAGTGAGTTTGATTGGGCGATTGGGTGCTCAACCTGAGGTGGTGAAGTTGGAATCTGGACGATCGTTGACGCGGTTTAGCATCGCTACGAATGAGAGCTTTAAGAACAAAGACGGCGAGTGGAAAGAGAAAGTGACGTGGCACGAGATTAATGCCTGGGGAAAGACCGCCGACATGGTGGTGAAACTATTGCAAAAAGGACACGAGGTGGCGCTTGACGGTCAATTGGTGAACAACGAATACCTGTCCAAAACAGGAGAGAAACGCCAATCGACCAAAATCATCGTGAGAGACTTTTTATTGCTAACACCTCTTGGCGATGAGAAGAACTAGCTCCACCTTGAACAATGGAATCGGCGAGCAGGCCGGTTCCATTTTCTTCGCCACCCGAGAGATGTCGATGAATCACGTGAACTTGATCGGAAAAATAGATTGTCCACCGCGGTTTTACGAACACTCCAACGGACGCCGAACAGCGCATTTCACGCTCGCAACCAAGGAAACGTACTTGGATGAAAACGGAGAAACAAAATCGAAAAAGCAGTGTCATCGCATCGCAGCATGGGGAAATTGGGTGCACGTAATCGAGGAATTTGGAGCTGAAAATCTGCAAATAGCACTCGAAGGAAAACTCGTGTCTCGCTTCTTCTTCCGCGACGGAATCAAGCAATACATCTCCGAAGTGGAGGTGAACGATTTAATCATAATGACTTAAATTCTATATTATGCAATCACGGCGAAACAAGGTCATCTTGCTTGGGAATATACGCTCTCCGCCAACCATCACAAACTTCGAGAACGGAGGAAGAGTTGTACGACTCCATACACGCAAAAAAAACCCTCCGTTTCCGAAGGGTTTTATTCGTTTTTCAACGAAGTCAATAGCCGGTTAGGTAATTGAATCTTAGTTTTCAGGTGCGTTGATCGCCGTCTTGCTTTTTGTGATGTTGAATCCAACGCTCAAACCAACCATACCGCCTTTTCTGCGTGATGAGTAGAATATGTTTACTGGGATATTCAATGCGCCTGCTTTAAATGTTCTTCCAGCAGCCAATAAGAAATTAGTGCTGATTCCAAGTCCTCCACGTGTGTCACCGTGTTCCTTGAAGTCATCATTTGATTTTGGTGACACATAGCTTCCTGTTGTGAAATTCTCGGGATGATTTATTGCGTCGTTCATTTCATTATCAAAGTCTCGCTTCGACCAGTAATCGCCGGGATCTCCATAAGCTCCATCTGTATCAAAGAATCCATCTGATGTTTTCTTTAAGCCAAAACCAGGTCCAAAAGCAAACTCGTATCCATTTTTACCAAATCTAAATCCATTCATGATGGTAATTGTTGGAATGAATAGCTGCTGCTCGAGTCCACTTAGGTTGAAAATCCCTTCCACTAAAGCAGAGAATTTGTCTGTACCAACATATTGTTTTTCTATCTGGTAACCGATCATACTCACAACAGGAACGATGTCTAATCCACCACGTTCTGTGCCACGAGTTGCAAATTCCTCTGCACTTCCGGTCATAAATGCTACTCCAACACGTGGACCAGAATTGCTGATTTTACCTACATTGTTTGAAGTGATTACTTCGTTGTTGAATTGAAGTGCATCAACTAATTCTTTCGGAACTTCGATGTTATGCATTTCTTTGAGAACGATTTCCGTCATGCGTTGAAGTTCGACTTCTTGGTTATCAAATTCTCGAACACCAGTTTTATAGATCGTATTGTTCTTCACGTCAATGAATTTCAAGGTGATCACAATTTTGTTTCCAAGTAGATCAAACGAACCAGACACCACATAATCCACGTTTAATTCTTGACCAAGTTCTTGAAGACAAGCCTTATTCAAACAGTTCTTCGCAAACGCGGCATTTTTCTCGTAGGCAGCGTTCATGTCGAACTCATCGTACACTATGTATTTATCGATTTTGATTAGTTCAAGACGGATTAATTTTGCGGCAATTTCTGGTGTTGCAAAAAGACCGGTTACATTTGGATTTGCTACGGCAGTCGCAGGTTTTGTTTGTGCTACAGTAGCTAAACTACATGCAATAAACAGGGCGAAAGTAAGAGTTAATTTTTTCATTTTTATTTGGTTTTATTTATTGTTAAAAGGTGTTTAATTATAGTGAAATAGAAGGATTACGATGAAACCGATGAACGATCCAATGGCTGTGCCACCAACCGCAACTCGATGCTTTTTTTGTTTTAAGCCTTTTTTGACAGCCTTCAATTCCGCATCACTTGCAGCAGGATTTTCGACTTTATACTCTGCGAGGTAGCGGACTTCATTTTTTGAAGTGATGAACGAGGCACCAAAGTTTATGGGGAGCGCAAAAATGGATAGAAAACCAGAGCTAATAACTGAAGTGAACCAGGTACCTCCAGGTATAAAGTCAGCGCGTGCTTGATTTCTGACCATCATTAATTCATATTGGCTTAATTGAGTTTTAGTCGTTGCGATCGCAGTTATTTTAGAAAGTTCAATCGAATTAGTTTTTTCCTGACTGGCAGCTTCTTTTGTAATTGTTGTAGAATCTATTTTTTCGACCACAATGATATTAGAATCGACTTTTTCTTTTGGCGTCGCTTCCGTTTCTCCCCAAGGATTTTGAGTTGCTTTACTTTCCCATGGATTCACTTGAGCAAAAATGGTTGCCGGGAAAAGAACTAAGATGAGTAAAATGATTTTCATAATAACTGAGTTAATTTTGTTGTCTCCTTGTTAGGACAAATGTATGGGGTATGAAGTGCTTAGCGTAACTGAATGATACAAGTTGAAAAACGGGAGTTGCGCAATTCGCAATTGGGAATGATTAACTTGAACGGTTTTAAAAAGAGAGCACATATTATTGGCGATATTGTCTGTGATACGTTCCTTTTTTCTGGATTTACTGATGAGTTACAAAACTCAGATAATTCCATTGAAGATAATATGACTTCCGTCATTTTTGGAGGTAAAGCCCCAAAACCCTTTCGGTCTGGATCAGAACAGGGACGATTATGGGCCCTTGATTTTAAACATCATACATCGCTTTGATACATCGCTTCTTAGGGCGCTTTTGATGGAAGAAAACAGAGTAGTTTCACATTCGGATGTTCCGGATCAATTGGCGGATAATTTTCTCAGTTGCACGTTAATCAATGATATTTTTTAGTGCGAATTGATTTCATGCTATATGAATAGTGAGGCGATTTCCCAAAAATAAGTTGGGATGTGTGAGTGAATAGTATTTACGAATTATGAGTAGTCGTATAATCGCTAGGATTTAATCTTCTCGTTTGTTTTAGTTGGGGAGTAGTTAGAATTGATCAAATGAGGCAATACATCGAATATTCCATGTTTGACGGAAGCCCAAAACCCTTTTGGGCTCGAATAGTTGTAGGTACTCGTCTTACTACTTGTATTTAGGTAAGTTCCATTGGGTTGTAATATTGCTTCGTAGGATGTACCCGATGGCAGTAAACAGAGTAGTTTCACATTGGGATGTTCAGGATCAATTCTCGGAGAATTTTCTAAGACCTTGTATTTCTGATTATGGGTTACAACTGGAAGGGCATCAGGTTGATGAAAGGTGTTTGCACCATGTGGTTGAATTTCCCACATCAATCCAACTTCATCTTGATAGGTCACACTGTCTTTTTGAGTTAAAAAGCCTTTTGGGAATCGGTTATTGTTGTTTCTATTACTATGAAGACCTGAAAAAGAAAAGACCAGGAGTCCCGCAAGTAAAACTGCCAATACAATGAGGACGAACTTTTTCATTTGGATGAGGTTTCTGATCCATAAAGGTAGGTAATTGTCGAATTTGAAGTCATGAACAGATGGCGACTTCAAATCACTTTCAATTCCTGGTCCATGAAGATCTTCTTCTGCTCAAAATCAGCGTTCAAATTGATTCCGATATAACGGGGATTTAATTACTTCCGCTTAAAGATCTTGGCAATTGTTTTACCAATCTCATCGAGTTTTTCCAGTGGCTCGATAAAGGTTGCATTCTTCAAATCGATTTTTGACGAGTCTGAAACACCAGCTTGCATTGGATAAATTAAAACGTAACTCGTGTTCTGAAAGTAATTGTTCAGATACATAGGTAATTTTGTCATATTACTCTGATAGGAGATCTTGTCCTTTCTGCTTAAAACAATAATTAAATTATCGTCTTGGTGCAAATTTCCAGCAAGGGTTAAAAAATCGTTCCAATCGTTGAATTCTTGAAATTCACATTCAATCGGATGTTTGAGCTGAATTTCCTGAATGAATTTGAGTGTATCCGCCGTCGCATAGAACAACAGTTTGGCGCCTGAGTTCCTCCCTATGTTCCACACTTTGATCAGCCAAAAAGGGAATCCGATTTCTCGTTCTGCATTTTCAGGTATAATAATGATGTGTCTTTTTATTGTGCTAAATGGCTGTGCGGACTTGTAAATTAATGTTGTTGTGTTGCATTTCGTTAAAATCCCTTCGGTGAGGTTTCCTAAGAATGAATCCGAGATCCCTTTGTTTTTATGAATTCCAAGGATCAAATCAGTGATCTTGTGTTCTCGTGCGACGCTGGTAATGCCGTTTACGATATTCAGATCGTAACGAAGTAATTCGTGCACTAAGTTGTCTGTGGCGGATGCCGAAACAGAGGCTTTACTTAATATTTTCTTCGCTTGCTTGTCACCCGTGCCGTCCATCGTATTATTATCGACGATGCTAAGGGCGAATAATCCATCCTTGTTGTTCTTGGATTTGATCGTTACTCCCAAATTAATCAGTTCGTCTGTGGTATCAATGTTACTGATTGGTATCAAAATCTTCTCTTCGTTATCATCGTCCTCTACCGATGCATTCGTTGCTTCTAATAGCGCGAGGTTTTTAGCTCCTTTTTGTGCGACAAACGATGCGATCGTGCACGTGAAGAGAATCATTAAGATTGTTCCGTTCAAGACGCTTTCATTCAATAAGCGTATAGGTACACCTGCCTCAGTTTCTCCCAGTATGATGTTGTATCCAACCAGCACGGCAGCGAGGGTCGCTGCTGCTTGAGCGTTACTCAATCCAAAGATCAACCTGCGCTCGTCGGCTGAGAATTTGAAGGTTTTTTGAGCGAGCCACGCCGCAAGAAATTTGGCGAGTGTTGCTACAAATATCATTACGGCCGCAACCTTTATGGTCTCAAGATCTTTAAAAAAGACACGATAGTCGACTAACATTCCTACTCCGATCAGGAAGAAGGGTATGAAAATCGCGTTACCAACAAAATCAATTCGATTCATTAATGGAGATGTGTGCGGAATTAACCTATTGAGTGCTAATCCAGATAAAAAAGCTCCAATAATTGCCTCAATTCCTGCCATTTCTGCCAGAACAGCGCCTAAATAGACCATGACTAACACAAAAATGTATTGCGAAACATTGTCGTCGTAGCGCTTCAGAAACCAACGACCAATGATAGGGAAGACAAACATTACGATCGCTCCGAACACGACAACTGAAAGCGATAAGCGGATCCAGAATTGGGCATTAACAACTCCTGTGGTCAATACCCACTATTACGGCCAGAACCAAAAGTGCCAATGTATCCGTAATCAATGTTCCTCCAACAGTGATATTAACGGCTCTATTTTTAGCCACACCTAATTTACTGATGAGAGGATAAGCGATTAAGGTGTGGGATGCAAACATACTTGCTAACAAAACAGAAGTCGGCCAAGAAAAGTCTAAAACGTAGAGTCCAGTCAATGTTCCTAAAACCATGGGGATTATAAACGTATACAATCCAAAGACCAAACTTTTGTTGCTGTTCTTTTTGAAATCCGCCAAGTCGATTTCCAAGCCAGCGAGAAACATGATGTATAGAAGTCCTGCTGTTCCCGAAAGAATAATGCTACTATCGCGTTCCATCAAATTGATTCCGTTCGGCCCAATCACGGCACCTGCAATTATCAGTCCGAGCAGGTGTGGGATTTTAATCTTATTTAGTAGGATCGGAGCGAATAGGATGATCACCAAGATTACCAGGAATTTCAATACTGGATTCGCTAGGGGCAATGTCGTTTCAAACGATGCTCAATATCATTCTTTCTCTTTTCTGTTTTGAGGATTTGTTTCCTTTCGCACAGCCGTTTACAGCGAGTAAACAGTAGAGTGTTACTCAAAAAACAGACTAAAGGTACGAAGGAATTTTGAGCGCAATTCGCTTGTTGAAATAGTTATGGATATTAAATTGTTCGTAGTGTTTACGCATTGATTTCGCGCGCAATTTTCATCCGAAATAACAAGAGTTCATCTCTATTAATTCAAGCCTTTTCTTTCCAAAAGGAGTTATTTCACTTTGTCTAAAATAACACCAATTTCCATCGCATAATTCAAGGGATCAACAGGCGTATTTTGTTCGATGAAGTACGTGTACGTTCCCGTTTCCGAGTACTTTTTATTTGATTCTACCTTATGCTCGCTGTCCCATATATCTAATCCCGCTTCGCCAATGTAATCGCCGTTGGCTTCTCGCACTTTCAGATCGTACATTTTGATGGTTTCTTTACCACTCGGGCTGGTTTCGGTTACTTTAACATTCACTGTTTGGTATTGGTAACCAGTTGTGTAGCGAAAGGATAGGAGCAAGTTATATGAACTGCTTTTGTCATCAATTGGCACACTAAATTTTCGGGAGTCTTTCTTTAGCCATTCTACTTGTGGAGATAATTCTTGATGTTCGTTGTAGACACGATTTTCGGATTCGCAGGAGAAGAGTATAGCGGCAAGAGCAAGAATTGGGATTAATTTTTTCATGGGTTAAATTGAGATTAACATCCTTTTAGGTGTGTTTCAAAATACGAATTTTTTTTGGCTCCTAGTGTTTCTCAGAAAGGTGACCTATCATTCCTATATATACCGAAGGATC
>CALFOS010000266.1 GCA_937919725.1 uncultured Fluviicola sp.
ATTACGAAGAATGGTTCGAAGATGTGGAAGATGGATGGATTGCGTTTATCAATTTTCATGAGCACGTACTCGAAGAAATGCGCGAAATGGGAATCGACTCGTATGTGTTGATGGGAGGCAAAATGGAGGAGATTGAGTGGCGAACACACATGCCCGAGCAATTGTTTAAGCGAATTAAGAAGATTGTTCGGAAACGATTGGAATAAAAAAATCCCATCAGTCGGCTGACTAACGGGATTTTCCTTAAAATCAATATTCTTATTTCTTCACGAGGATGTTCGCAGACATTGCTTTGTTTCCTACGAAGAAGTGAACCACGTACATTCCTTCGTTTAAGCCAGAAGGAAGTGCGATTGTTTCTTTGTTTGTTCCAATTTCTGACTGTCCGAGTTCGTACGTAAATACAGAACGTCCGTTCATGTCTACCAAGTTCATGCTCATTTCGCCAGCAGCAAGTGAGTTGAAGTTGATCGCCACTTTGTTCGATGTTGCATTGTAACCTGCAGTGAAGTTCGCTTCGTTTGACGTCTCAACGATTCCACCAGTAGATTGTGCAAAAACGTGTTGCGACAAGAAGATCATGTCACCCGAATTTGCGCCGTTGTTGTTCGATACGTTTGATGCGATGTAGAACGTAACATTCCCCATTCCCGTTGCAGGAGCTACCCACGACCAAGCCCACTGACCTGAAGTGTTGCTTGCTAATGTATGCGAAACATAATCACGACCACCAGCCGAGAAATTTTGTGTTCCACCAATTCCAGCGCCAATCAAAGTACCAGCTTTCAAATTTGAACTATTCAATGCTGTTGCAGAAAATCCTGATTTTGCTGGGTTAGAAGCCAAATCGAGGGTGATTGTGTATGTTGATCCTGGGTTGTAGGTTGCCACAGGCGTTGTTCCACTCAGGAAGAGAACTGAATTTTCAGTTGCACCACTTTGCGCAGTTCCAATGTGGCATTGAGTACAATTTGCTTCGCTTGGAGCGCCTGTTAATCCAGATTGTCCACCGCCACTTTGCAAATGATTTTCCATGTATTTCTCAAGCATGCTAGTTTCAGTTTGCGTTTTTTGGAATGCAAAAAAACCAATAGAGGTCAACGCTAAAGTGATTAAAATGTAGCCTTTTTTCATAATTGTTCGTTTTCGATTTTAGTTTTTAATTGTTCAATTTTCCTTGTACCATCCAGCAGTTAAACTGCTCGATGAGTGTGTCGTTTAGCTTTGGCAGATTTTTAGGCATCGGCGAAACTCCACTTTCATGTCTAATGACGTTTAATATCTGGTTAGCGTTGGCAGAAATGTTTCCATGTCCTATCAAATTGTATCCACCTGCAGAACCTGTATCGTGACAACCGCTTGTAGCACAATTCAGTTCGATCATTGGTTGAATTTTTCCAACGAACGAAACCGTATCCTCACATTCACCTGGAACAATGATAGGTGTTTTATCTTTATTACACGAAGAAACGGAGCCAATTATGATAAATATGGCCAAAATTCCCATCAAAAAATAGCTTAAGCCTTTCATAATTTAAAATTTCTTGAGATGCTAAACCCAAAGCGAAATTCGCCCTTCAACCAATCGGAATCGGTGTATGGAATGAATTGCGTTTCGCCAAAACCCCTTGAATTCGTGAAATTCATTTTGAAATTGTGTCCGTTCGTTGACCACTCGAAGGCCACACCCAAGCTGTTTTTCATGTCTAAGCGCGTACCAGCAGGATTGAAGTTCTGATAATATTCCAAAATGATCCCGTATTTCTTATTGAATTTGTAATTGAGTGCGCCTCCGAGTGAGAACAAACCATTCACATCCGTTGGCAAGACATAATTTCGATGCACGTAGGTTGGCATCAATTGAATGCTGATGTGTTCGCCAAATTTTCGGGCTGCGATGAGTTGCATGCTATATGCCATTCTGTGGGAAAATTTTGGGAAACTCGACACTTGCGACAGGTCATCAGACTTACGCATGTATGAAATCATTGCTGAGCCCATCACGGCCAAGCTGAGTGGCGCTCCATTTTCCCCTTGAGATAGGATTCGATACTTTGTAAACCCATCTACCAAGGAGCTATACGGCCCAATTCCTTTGCTTCTTCCCAATCCGATCATCCATTTATCAGAAATTCCGTATTCAAATGCAAAGCGAACGTCTGCCGCGTTGTCGAAACCGAAGAACTGTTGAACACCACCATTTGCTCCTGCTATGTCTCCAAATCGGTGCTCAATCCTAAATTCGAGAACGCGTTTTTTGAGTGTTTCTACGGAATGTCCGTTGATGACGCGCGTACCCGAAAATGTTTCTTCCACCTTTTGAGCTTGTGCGCTGAACACGAAGGTGAAACAGCTAAGAAAGAGTAATTTTTTCATCATCTTTTCGCAATTTGTTTGATATACGCAACGAGATCGTTCAGTTGTTCATCGCTCATTTTTTCCTTTGTATAAAGTGGCATATATTGCTTTCTTCCTACTTTAGAATACGTTCCGTGGCGAACAATTTGATAAATTGATTGATCGGTGTATTTCTTCCGATTTCTCCATAATAACGAGCCCGATAGCTTCCCGTTATCGAGGTGCAAGTAGGTTACTCGTTTGTTTTGATGACAAAACATGCAGGCCTTTTGGTAGATTAATTTTCCATCTTCTGGGTTTCCTCCATCACCATACGGTCGATCTTCGCGACTCATCGTTTCCAAAAAAGTCGCCGAATACGCTTGGCGGTAGGAGCTTGTGATCACTTTTGATAAGCGGGATTTTTCATTATCGCTTAGATTATCCTTCGTGAGTTCCATTTTATCTTCCATAGAGATAATGAGATCGCTGATGTGCAACTCGTTCCTCTTGAAATAATGCATGATGGCTTCAAGCTCCCAATCTTTGAGTACCCGACCAGAAGAGCAATATTCGGCGCATAATTGAACTGAATTTCCCAGAGAACTGCGGGCATCAGTCACCAAATCTTCGTATTTCTCCACATAATCGTTGTTGTAGAAGGACGTTCGATTGTAAATTCCCCAAAAGGTTGACCCGGGTAAGAATGGTAAACCATTTTCCTTGGCATAATTGAGTCGATCAGCGGACGATTCGCTGCTTGCATCCCTAAATTCGCGGGTGGTATTGTGGCAATCAGTGCAGACAAAATAATCTGAAATTCGCTTGGTTTTTTTTCCGTCGACGCGCGTATAACCGGTGAAGATTAGGTCTTCGCCCATTTTCGCTTTTTCCAGGTCGAATTGATCGATGGAATGAAGAAGTGGCTTATTTCCTAATCGATTGAGGACTTGCTCTAAAGAGTACATGCCTGGGTCAATTGGACCAACATTGCCAAGGTTCGATTCGGCGGTTATGGATGTCACCAAAATGCTGGTGGCTAAGAGGGTGAAAAAGATTAATACTATACGCTGCAAAATATTATTCGTTGTTGAAAGTATAAGATCATAATTTCACCGATAAACTTACAAAATTAAATCTTGACAAGCCCACACTTCATTGAATTTAGTATATTTAACTTCGAAAACAAAAAGCATGTTGAATAACGAACTTCTAAGCAAACTCCAAGATTTAAAGCGCGAATCGGAAGAAAGTAAAACTCGATTGAGCGAACTAGAAATTACGGAAGAATCCGGGAATGATTTGGTTCGCATAACAATGAACGGAAATCGCAAATTGAAATTGGTAGAAATTAATGCTGATTTGAACCAAATCGACAAAGAAGACTTGGAAGAGCTAATAGGAATTGCGTTCAATCGTGTGCTTGCAAAAGTGGACGAAGTGAACGAGCAAGAGGCACTTTCCTCTGCACAATCATTATTTTCTGGTCTTTAGTTATGACTAAGGAAGAAATTCGCGAACTATATATTGCGAAACGAAAAGCGCTTTCTCCGCGGGAATTGGAGGAAATATCTGAAGCCGTTTGCCATATGGTGTTCAGTAAATATCAGCTAGAAGTGAAAAAGATTAGTATATTTCTTCCGATTGAATCGCACAAGGAGATCAACACATACAAAATTTGGGAAAAAGCGCTTTCATTTGGTGCGCAAGTTGCGGTTCCGAAAGCCAATTTTAAGACGAATGAAATACGTCAAATGATCTTTGAATCGGAAGATTCACCGTGATCGTCTGTACTACATCAGTTCCCTAAAATTCTTCCATCTTCTTGTATCAAATTAA
>CALFOS010000267.1 GCA_937919725.1 uncultured Fluviicola sp.
GATAAACGAACCAATTTCAATCATATCGGGTAAAATTCGGTGGTAGCAACCGCCAAATTCTTTCACACCAGTAATTTTGAGCATGTTCGAACCAATTCCTTCAATTTTCGCTCCCATGGAGTTCAACATCTTACATAATTGCTGCAAATAGGGTTCGCACGCAGCGTTGTAGATCGTTGTTTCGCCTTCTGCGCGCACTGCTGCCATCACAATGTTTGCCGTACCCGTAACAGAAGCTTCGTCCATGTGAATGTATGCCCCAACAAGTTTTTTTGCTTCTACCGCGTAGAAATGTTCGCCTGCATCGTAGTTGAATTTCGCACCAAGCATTTTCATTCCTTCGAAGTGCGTATCCAATCTTCGGCGACCAATTTTATCTCCGCCTGGTTTCGGTAAATATCCCACTCCAAATCGAGCGAGAAGTGGTCCAATAATCATCACGGATCCACGAAGTGAACCAGCTCTATTTTTGAAATCTTCGGATTGAAGGTAATCGAGATCGATATTCTTTGCTTGAAAAATATACGTTCCTTTCTCTACTTTTTCAATCTTCACGCCCATTGCCTGAAGCAGTCCTATGAGTTTGTTGACGTCCACAATATCTGGAATATTGGAGATGGTCACTTTTTCGGCAGTTAAGAGAGGTGCGCACAGAACTTGCAGCGCCTCATTTTTTGCTCCTTGCGGATAAAGTTCTCCTTTGAGCGGTTTGCCGCCGTGGATTTCAAATGAAGCCATTTAGTCGATTATTTTGTTCGTTTCTGCTGCTTCTTTTTGCGCGAGCCTGAACGACGATTATTGATGTTGCTGTTGTTGCTGTTATTATTGCTATTATTCTGATTCGTGTTGCTCGTTTGATTCAATCCAAGCGCACGGAGCAGAAGATTGGTGCTCACTAATT
This sequence comes from uncultured Fluviicola sp., assembly GCA_937919725.1. Taxonomy (GTDB): domain Bacteria; phylum Bacteroidota; class Bacteroidia; order Flavobacteriales_D; family Crocinitomicaceae; genus UBA4466. The sequence continues at coordinate 902 of CALFOS010000267.1, forward strand.
CATCGGGATTTTCAATTTTGAGATCACCTTGAGAAAGTACGCTCAATTGATCAGCAATCACGTGATTTTCAACAGCTGTATTGTTGTGTAAGAGGTATTGTTTCTTCATGAAATTTCCCATTGCGTTCGTCATGTACTCGCGCTCACCTTCGTCGGTCATATCTTTCGACATTTCGAGAATTTTTTGTGAATACTGTCCAAAGTGGCCGAAACGGATTTTGCTTTTTGGATACGGAACCACTTGTGGTCGTTCTTTGAGCGCCTCTGCTTCTGGAATTTCGAAGGGCGAATCTACGTCCAATTTGAAATCAGACATGACGAAAAGGTGCGTCCACAATTTATGTCGGTAGTCGTCGACATCGCGCAAATGCGGATTCAGCTGCCCCATCACTTCTATAATCGCTTGCGACGCTCTGTTGCGTTCTTCACGATCTTCAATCTCCATAGCGTGCTGGATCATGTTTTGTACGTTTCTTCCGTATTCGGGAAGCAACAATTTGCCTCTAGATGTATTGTATTCCATTGATTTTTCTTAAGTCTCCCGAAAGTACTAATTTTCGAGGTGTTTTACAAGCGCATTGTCGTACAACCCTTTCGCTTCTTGGATAAATCCGAAGTGTTCGTCGTCGATCATCAACTTGCCTTTTGTTACGTGCCCCAAAAGTGTGAAGCTCACATTCGATTCTGCCATGCGCTCAATGAACTCATCTTCGGCGTCCTCGTACACTGTTACTACTACTCTACCTTGACCTTCGCCAAAGAGAAATGCATCTTCTCGAATCTCAGAATCAGTCACGATATCGAAACCAAGTTCTCGTGGCATCGACATTTCTGTAATCGTGACAAATAATCCACCGTCCGAAACATCATGTGCGGCATTGATCAATTTATCTTCTATCAAACTTCGAACCACTTGATGCATGTCGTATTCCTCTTCCAAGTTGAAATAAGGCGCTGGAGATGCTTTCACTCCGTGGTATGTCGCTAAATACTCGGATGAATTAATGTCGTTGTAGGATTGTCCTATGACGAAAATCAAATCTCCTTTTTGTTTGAAGTCGAGCGTCATTACCTTGCTTTTGTCTTCCACGAGCCCAATCATTCCAATGGTCGGTGTTGGAAAAACAGGAATTTCCACTCCATCTTTCGATGTTTGATTGTAGAACGAAACGTTTCCTCCTGTCACAGGCGTTTCAAATTTCAAACAAGCCGCCGACATTCCTTTGATCGCTCCAACAAATTGCCAAAACGACTCTGGATTGTATGGATTTCCAAAGTTCAAGCAGTTCGTGATAGCGCTCGGCACGCCACCCGCACACGTAATGTTGCGCGCAGCTTCAGAAACAGCTATCATCGTTCCAACAAGCGGATCCGCATTCACAAAGCGCGAGTTGCAGTCCACCGTCATTGCCAAAGCACGATTCGTTCCTTTGATGCTCACGATGGCCGCATCTGCTGGTGCATTTGTCGTCATGTTTTTTGTTCCTACCATCGAGTCGTACTGTTCGTAGACCCAACGTTTAGATGCGATATTTGGATATTGCAATAGTTTGAACGCCACTTCTTTCAAGTTAGCCGGTTGCTCGATCGAATCGATATCAAATTTCTTGTACTCTTCAAAATAAGCAGGCTCAGAATATTCGCGTTCATACACGGGTGCGCCTCCACCCAACACGAGCGACTCAGCAGGAAGATCTCCCACCAATTCACCGTTCATGAAGTAGCGAACTTGTCCGCCTTCGGTTACTACGCCGATTTCCTCTGCGTGTAAATCCCACTTATCAAAAATATCTTTTACTACTTTTTCTTTTCCTTTTTGAACGACAATGAGCATGCGTTCTTGTGATTCTGAAAGAAGAATCTCGTAGGGCTGCATGTTTTCCTGACGTGCTGGAACTTTGTCCAAATGGATGTCCATTCCTACGTTTTCTCCCGCTGCGCTCATCTCACACGAAGAGCACGTAATTCCTGCTGCTCCCATGTCTTGCATGCCAACAATCGCGTCAGTTTCCGCCAGCTCCATCGTTGCTTCGAGCAATAATTTCTCCATAAACGGATCTCCTACTTGCACCGAAGGTAAATCGTTCGCTGAATCTTCTGTGATGTCTTTGGATGCAAATGCCGCTCCTGCGATTCCATCTTTTCCCGTGGAAGAACCAACAATGAACACTGGGTTTCCAGGTCCAGCCGATGTCGCTGAAATCACTTTTTTAGGATCCATAATTCCCGCTGAAAATGCGTTCACTAGAGGATTTGTGTTGTATGAATCATCAAAGAAAACTTCTCCACCCACGATTGGAATCCCGAATGAGTTTCCATAATCGCCAATTCCTTTCACCACACCTTTCACCAACCACTTTGTGCGATCGTGCTCGATGTTTCCAAAACGAAGTGAATTTAATTGTGCGATCGGTCGAGCGCCCATCGTGAAAATATCGCGGTTGATTCCTCCGACTCCAGTCGCAGCGCCTTGATATGGCTCCAATGCACTTGGGTGATTATGCGATTCAATTTTAAAAACACACCCTAAGCCACCGCCAATATCCACCAATCCAGCGTTTTCTTCGCCTGCTTTCACCAACATGTGCGGACCATCTTTTGGGAGTTGCTTCAACCAGTGAATTGAATTTTTGTATGAGCAATGCTCCGACCACATCACCGAGTAAACGGCTGTTTCGGTGAAATTTGGAGTTCGCCCCAAAATCCCTTTGATCATCTCAAATTCATCTGCTCTCAGTCCTAATTCGACTGCTTGCTCCACTGTTGCTGCTTGTGCTATTGTACTTTCCATAGTGCATTTATGTGCGACAAATTTAAGCAAAATAACACAGTTGGAAGGTGTGAATGTGCGACTTTATGCAACAGTTTTTAACAGCATAGGCCTAAATAAAAATACCCACCGTAAATCGGGCATTCTAAAATTGATAATCAATACTTTACTGACTCTTCCACTCCTTTTATGCCTGTAGGTTCTCTATTGATTTTTCCAGTACTGCAAGAGTATGAATGAAACCACTGCTGATCCCGCTACACCTTCTATAAATAATGAAAGAATTACTTGAGGGAATGAGGTTGTTTGAACAATCAATACGCCTGTTGAAACTTGACTTAAGAATTCAGGTTCGAATATTACATTGAAAAGCAATAAACCACCGATACAGAGAAGAACATTAATCAAATTTGCCCCAAATACGGAAATTAAGCTTTTCACATAGGTCATATCGTCGGTTTCCGTGGCATTCTTTTTTGCTAATTTATTCGAGAAATAAATAACAA
>CALFOS010000268.1 GCA_937919725.1 uncultured Fluviicola sp.
AGCGCAACGGGTAAATTCATTATCACGCTCGCTTCTGGAAAAAACTACGGAATTGCGGTAAAGGCAGATGGCTACCTCTTCCACTCCGAAAACTTTGACATTCCTTCTGGAAGTTCGGACAACCTTGTGAATAAGGTGATAGAACTGAAAAACATCAAAATTGGAAGTAAAATCGCACTTCGAAACATTTTCTTCGATACAGGGAAATCGTTTTTACGCTCAGAATCGAATGCTGAGTTGGACCGTTTAGTTCAATTGATGAAAGACGTTCCAAATTTGAAGGTGGAGATTTCTGGTCACACGGACAACACGGGTTCTGCAAAAATGAACGAATCCTTATCGCAAGATCGCGCGCAAGCAGTTGTTGACTACTTGAAAGGAAAAGGAATTGCTGCAACTCGAATGACAGCGAAAGGATACGGGCAAAATTCACCGATCGCTACGAACGATACCTCTGATGGTCGTCAACAAAATCGACGAACGGAGTTTGAGGTGACAGGGAACTAGGCTTCGACACGCTCAGCCTACGTTTTAGATAGGGTTGAATACAGGATTTTCGAGATGTACGCTCTCGAATGAATTAAAATACAATCCCGACAAAGCAGCTACTGTCTTTGTTGGGATTTTTTTTGTGATGAGTTCGATGGATTTACTCATTTATTTCGATCTGTTCTAGTTGAAAACTTCGGTGTTCAACCGTCGGATTTTCGTTATTTTTGAATAAAATAAGCTGATGTATAAATCAATTTCTTCTGAGGATATTTTTGTTTTTCGCAGCATCGTTGATGATCGCTGTTTTATCGATGAGCAAGCATTGTTCGATTACAGCCACGATGAGACAGAGGATATTTCAATCCTACCAAGTGTTGTTCTTAAACCGATCAATCCAGAAGAGGTTTCTGCCATATTAAGGTATTGCAACGAACATACAATTTGTGTAACGCCTTCAGGGGCACGAACTGGTTTGAGTGGTGGCGCGATTCCTGTTCACGGAGGCGTAGCATTGTCGTTGGAGAAGTTCAATCGCATTCTAGAAATTGATGAGAAGAATCATCAAGTAACGACAGAACCAGGTGTCATCACGCAAGTCTTGCAAGATGCAGTGAAGGAAAAGGGATTGTTCTATCCGCCTGATCCTGCGAGTAAGGGAAGTTGTTTTATTGGCGGAAATGTTTCGGAGAATTCTGGAGGACCAAAGGCAGTGAAGTACGGAGTAACAAACGAATACGTCTTGAATTTGGAGGTCGTATTGCCTTCGGGTGAAATAATTTGGACGGGGGCAAACGTGCTCAAAAATGCGACAGGATATAATTTGACGCAACTCATTACTGGATCGGAAGGAACCCTGGCGGTGATCACCAAAATTGTTCTAAAATTGATTCCGCACCCAACGCACAATTTGCTGATGCTCGCGCCATTTTTTAGCGCAGAAAAAGCATGTGAAGCTGTTGGTGCTATTTTCCGAGCGGGAATTACACCCAGTGGATTGGAATTCATGGAACGGGATGCGCTGATTTGGACACAGGTTTTTTTGGGTGATACGAGTATTCATGTAGGCGAAAACCACGCAGCTCACTTGCTCATTGAAGTAGATGGATTTGATCCTGAAATCTTGATGAACGATTGCACAAAAATAATGGAGGTTCTCGAACAGTTTGAAACCGACGAAGTGCTCTTTGCAGAATCTCAGGCTCAAAAAGATGCCCTTTGGAAGTTGCGCAGATCTGTTGGCGAAGCTGTGAAATCGAATTCCATCTATAAAGAAGAAGACACGGTTGTTCCACGCTTTGCTTTACCAGAATTGCTTCAACACATCAAGAGCATTGGTAAGAATTATGGATTCAAATCGGTGTGCTACGGACATGCCGGCGATGGAAATTTGCATGTGAACATCATCAAAGGCGACTTGACGGATGCGCAATGGAACGATGAACTTCCGCTGGCCATTCGAGAATTGTTTAGCGAAGTGGTTCGAATGGGCGGAACTTTGTCGGGCGAACACGGAATTGGATTGGTGCAAAAACCCTACATGGACATTGCTTTTTCCGAAACGAGTTTAAACTTAATGCGTTCGATTAAGAAGGTGTTCGATCCGAAGGGGATTTTGAATCCGGGGAAGATTTTTTAAAAAAACAAGGTGTGCGTTTTTTACCCCAAAGGACGAAAGAAAATAGTGTTGAATGAATGCTTAGTTCTTCAAGAAATCCAAATCGCCAGCTTTCATTTTGTGGTAACCACGGCTTAGATATGCGAGCATGATGCGCATTGAATCAAAGGCCTCCTCGGTTTCAGCGCTAATTTCCTTTTTCTGCAGACGAAGTAATAGCTTCATGTACATGGCATGAAAGGCAATTTCAACGTCGTTTTTGTCCTTCAAATTCGATTTTTCCTTAAAATCCGCAATGTTGATGGACGAAACATCAAAAATCCCGATGTACTTCGGATCCTTCGTAGCCGTTAGCAAAGTGGTGTGCAAATACGACAATTCAATCATCACCTCATTGAGCGATGGCAAATGTCCCAACTTCTCAATCTTACTCGATTTCATTTCTTTGATTAAGCCTTCGTACCACTTGCGGTATTGACTCATAAATGATTCGTCTGGCAATTGTGGACGCACGTAGTGTTCAAGAATTTCTTCAATATCAAAGCGATAAGCGCGAATAACGTCCTCGATTTGATACATATATAAAATGTACTCGGCAATATTTTCTTGTTGCTTTTGCTGTGCGACTAACATGAAATCTGAAATTAATTGAGCTTACTTCTTCTTCTCTTGCTCGTTCATGTACTTGATAAAGTCCATCGTGACGTCTAGCGTAGAATCTGCGTACAAAATACCGCCCATTTTTTCCTTTGCCAAAAACAAGTTGATTTTGTGGTCGGCCGCATACTGCTTGCTGTGCTTGTCCATTTTCTCGAGCAAATCCTTTTCAAATTTTGCCGCTTTATCGTTCAGTACAACGCCTTCCGATTCTTGAATGCTTCTAATTTCGTCTTGAATCGTTTTGATCTTATTTTCATAAAACGCGCGACCATTTGGAGCCAAAACTCCCTGTGCCATCTTCGTCTCGTACTGATTTGCAAGTTTGCCGCCCTCCATCTGAAGATCACCCAAACGCTTGTTAATCGACTCCTCTTCGGTTCTCAACTCCTCCGAATTCGTTTTGTAATACTCAAAATTTTCGGGGATGCTGTCCTTCACATAGAACACAATTTTCATGTCGTTGGAGCTTCCTCCAACTTCTTTCTTACCACCGCAAGCCGACAAAGTAGCGAGCATCACAATTGCCAATCCTATTATTTTCATGCTTCCACGTTCTTTTGTTTAAACGCCAATTCCCAGTCAGTTCGCATTTCCACAAAGCGACCCAAAGCGTTTGTTAATAGTTCTTGCGTGATCATTCGTTCCACATCCTCCAAGCCATGCACGTCCGTTTCACCGATCTTGTATGTTTGCTCAAACTGACCCAATTCTATCTTCACAATGTATTTTCCATTGTAATTGAACACCTGAATTTTGTATCGATCGTGGGGAATGTCTTTGATTAATCTCACTGTATAATTTTGGACAAAAATACATCAAAAAAGCGCTTTTCGAAGAATCTAACTGAGTTTTCGTGCTAAACTTTGCCAAATTACATGCGAAACACCTTCATCAGACAAGTAAATGTTCGATTTTTAACTACGCTATTGACCTTTTTGGTGGGCGCCTCCCCGAAGCCTCCTAAATCCAAATTTTTCATTCTTGAATCCAATGCACCGTTCGGAAGGTCGGGGTCGGTCTACGTGCTATAGTCCGTCAGCTGACGGAGCTGCCGCACTTCGCCCTGGCGCGTATATAAATAAAAGAAAGCACTGCTTTCGCAGAACGAGCGCGAACGGGAAGTTCGGTGAAGCGAGAGAGAATTACCTTCACTGGTTTTCGATGAGTTAAAATTCGGGATTCGGTGCTCGAATGATCGAATCAGATTCTCTTCCGCACGGATGTAGCGCAATAGCTTGGTGATGTGGATTGCTCTGTTAAACAAACAGGTGGCGGCGACCTTGGAAGCCCGCCAGCTGTTTTTGATACGAGCTAGCCAAGAGCCAACTAAAGCGCGTAGACCGTCACGATAGCTATCGGGGGCGGCTAAAAAATAAGTAGAAAAGAAACTAGGGAAATCGGATTACTATCGATCGAATGCTTGGACACTCGAAATTAAACTATGCCATCGCAAATTCGTACTCTTCATGCGGCACGAACTCAAAGGGAACTTTCACCATGTAGGCATAATCCTGTCCAACTTCGTACATATCCAAATCCGATCCTTTGTAATGCCACTCAATCTTCGCATTTTTACCATCCTTCACGAGCTCGTTGAGCTTATAGAGTAAGAAGAGAATCCGTTTTGATGAACTAATATTAAAGTACTCCAAATTCAAGCGAAACGTCACTGAATCACACGGTTGAAGCATAAACTCTTCAAACCAACTCAATACAGGCAACCAAAATGCATCCTCATCATCTGGAATAGCGCGTCCCTTAATTTCCATCACCCCTGATTGTGCGTCGAAACTCACAAATGGTGTTTGAGCGGTATCTTGTATGAGCAATTTATCCATAGACCCAATAATTCTGTCTGCAATTTGGCACTTTTTTACGTACCAAATCCAACTATTCTACCAAGGAACAAAAACAGTGGACAAAGTGCTTATTTTGTTCGATTAATTCCGAATTTTTCCGACAAACTTCTCGATTTACTCAATGAATCGATCCATAGAATCGATCAGAAGTACGGTTCAATCAATCTACTCTACATTTGATCAATTAGAATTCGATGACTAAACTGGGCAGTAATGCACACGTGAATCGTTCCAATTGATTGTAATTCGCTCACCATTACCATAGAAATACTTACCTTCGATCATGGAAATTTCCGACCGATATCTACTCGAAAAGAGGCTGGGCGCACAAAAAAACCGAAAATTTGGTGAGCTCTTTTTGGCCGTCGACAAGCAATCGGGAGAAAAAGTAGTGCTCAAAGTGGTACGACTCAACGACACGGAATCGGATCAAGGGCAAACGCTCAGTGCACAACGCCTTCGATCGGAAGCCCAATTCAGCTTCACGAGTGCTGCGCTGCCAACAACCATCCTTTTCGAAGAATCACGCTCCAGCCTCATTTTAGTGCGCGCCTACCGCGAGGGCATTCCGCTCGATGTCCACTGGAAACATGTGAAACGCCGCGACCGACTTCGTTTTCTGATTGAATTGTTCGCTAAACTCGCGCCGGTTTTCGAACAGTTGCAAAACGAAAAAATTGTGCATTGCGACATCAAACCGAGCAATATTCTCATCCAACCCGTGGGGGATTCATTTCACATCCACCTTCTCGACTTTGGTCTGGCACTCCGAACGAATGAATTGGAAGAAAATCGTGCACGCAAATTACTTTTTCCACTCGGATATGCTGCCCCAGAATTATTGTTGAATCAGCTCGATTTGGTAGATCAGCGCACCGATCTTTTCGCGTTAGGAATTGTTGTTTGGCGATTGTACACTGAACAACTGCCCCTCGTTCATCCGAATCCAAGTATTTTCACGAATCTGCAGCTCACACATCCCCTTCCAGCGCACTCGAATATCCCGAAAAAACTGCAAACGATTCTCGGAAAAATGACCTTCAAGCATCAATTTAGTTTACCTCCGAACAGAATGCCAGCAAGCGAGGTACACGATCATTTGGCGCAAGCTATGGATCAACGATATTTTGCCCTCAACGAAGTGGGCGCCGACTTAGAGCTACTTTTAAACAGACACTTTTTGTGGTGATTTACCAGAAGAGATCTCTACGGTAACCAACATTAATCCCAAAGATGAGGTTACTGTATAAGCCATCGTAAGTTGTAACCGTGCTTTTTTGTCCTAACAACATATAGCCCATGCTCATATCCGTATAGAAAGTTCCAACGCGCGGCATACTGTATTTTACGCCTCCCTGCAGTCCAGCTCCGATTGCAAATATTGCACCGTCTCGGTTGTTCGATTCATCTACTTTGTATTTGGTATCGTCGAAATCAGAATACGTCGTTTTTACTTTGTTGTAGATTACCATGAAGGTAGCACCGCCGTATCCAGCCCAACCGAAATCGAAACCATCCCCTAAATAGTAGCGCGTTCCGCCTTCAAAAATATTATAATTCATTTGTGGAGCGGACATCACATTCACCACGTATGGCGTTGTTGTCGTATTAATAGCTACAGCTCCTACTCCCAAGGAATCTCCCGTTCTGGAAAAATGATGCGTAAATCGACCATAGAATGACATACCTTCATCTCGCGGTACTTCTACGCCAACGTGAAAACCAGTAAACCATTGCGGAGTTCCAAACCCCTTGAGCGTGCTTGACCCCGCATTAATACTTACTTGAGCGGAAACATTTCCAACTACCAAGAGTGCGATTATTAAAAAACAACTTCTCATACTTCCATCCATTTAGGGTTTGCAACTTTAATTGTATCAAAAATCGGACAACTTTTTTCGTGCGCTCCCGGTAAATAACCTGTACTCATTAAAAATTCGTTTACGATTTCACCGCCTACAAATTTAAACCGAGTTTTGAATATTTTCACCCATTCTTCTTTTGTTTTTGGATGTTCAACATCCAGCCAACTCTTAAAGCTACCAAATTCCTTCTGAATTTGAACTATGGCACGTGCATTATAAATTGCTGCGTTTATTTTTAATTTGTTCCGAATAATCGAAGCGTCATTTAACAAGCGTTCAAAATCCACCTCTCCGTAGTTCGCAACCTTTTCAATATCGAATGCATCAAAGGCGAGCTCAAAATACTTTTTCTTGTTCAAGATGATTTCCCACGACAATCCTGCTTGGTTGATTTCAAGGATCAATCTACCGAACAATTCGTTATCCGCGTGAATTGGGAAGCCATACGCCGTGTTGTGATACTCCACATGAACTTCTTTGGAGGCGGGCAATTTGCAATATTCACAATACGTCATGCTCATTTATCTAACATTTTTTTGCAGTTGAAGAATTAAGGCATCAACTGTCTCTATCTTTTGGAGCGTTTTCTTGTCCATCAATTGAACAAATCCATCAGCAGTCTTCTCTAATATAACGGGATATTCGTACCGATGGTTGAATTTTGCTTCGAATCCACGAATATACATAAACTCCATGCCCACTTTGGCGCTCCTTTTGAATTTCTTCCAAGCACTTCGTTCGCCCAAATTGTGATGTGTTAAGGTACACAACTCGCACTTATACGTAGATGGTTTAAACACTTTGTGCGCATAATCTACAAGCACACTTATCGAGTCGGTGTTGGCATTGTAGACAAAAATCAAGTTGCGTTCCATGTTCTATTGGACGTTTAGGAGATCAAATGATTACTTTTATATCGAAATTCTTTTGCTATGGCAATATATTCATTTAACGGTTTTGTCCCTGTGATCAAGGAAAGTAGTTTTGTGCATCCACGTGCGAGCGTTACGGGAAATGTACTCATTGGCGAAGATGTGTATATCGGACCTGGAGCGGCAATTCGAGGCGATTGGGGACAAATCATCATTGAGGATGGGTGCAATGTACAAGAAAATTGCACAATTCATATGTTCCCAGGAACTACGGTTTTGTTGAAAAAAGGCGCGCACATTGGTCATGGAGCAATTATTCATGGCGGAACGATTGGCGAAAATTGCCTGATCGGGATGAACGCCGTCATCATGGATGATGTGGTGATGGAGGATGAGTGCATCATTGGTGCGCTAAGTTTTGTGCCTGCGAAAATGCACCTACCCAAACGGAGTTTAGCGGTGGGAAATCCAGCCAAAATTGTGAAACAGGTATCGGATGAAATGATTGCTTGGAAAACGAAAGGGACAGCTTTGTATCAAGCTTTGCCAGGCGAATGTCATGCGACACTGCAAGAAGTGGAACCGCTTCGCGAGGTGGAATCAAATCGTCCGGCACAAGAATCCATGTATGCAACATGGGGAAAAATCAAAAAAATGAGTAGAAAAGAACATTGGGAAACCGTTTACGAAACAAAAACTCCTGAACAAGTAAGTTGGACGGAGGAGATTCCACGAACTTCGTTGGAGTTCATTCATTCATTCGGAACAGACAAATCGGTTTCGATCATTGATATTGGCGGTGGCGACAGTCATTTGGTAGATCATTTATTGGACGAAGGCTACACGAATATCTCGGTACTCGATATTTCAGCTAAGGCCTTGGATCGTGCGAGGAAACGACTAGGCGATCGCGCAAAAAACGTTATCTGGATTGAGAGCGATATCACTGATTTTCAACCTGAATTAAGCTATTCGATTTGGCATGACAGGGCGGTTTTTCATTTTTTGACGGATGAGACTGAAATTGCAGGATATATTAGACTTGTTGAAAAAGCAGTTGATAAGAACATGGTGATTGGCACTTTTTCAGAAAATGGCCCTCTTCGATGCAGCGCACTGGACATCTCTCAGTATAGCACTGAAGAATTAAGTGATCGATTTAGCGAGAATTTTGAGGTGCTGGAGTGTATGAATATCGATCATACAACTCCTTTTGATACGGTTCAGAATTTTTCTTTTTGTGGGTTTAAAAGACGGTGAATTCAATTAATCACTCGATTTTCATTTGTTTAAATTTAGCACCAGCGCGAGCTAGCGGAGAAGCTAACATGGCGAAATTGCCAAAAAAACCACCCAAAATTGCCCACAAAAAAAGCCCCGACTAACAGTCAGGGCTCCCAAAAAATATACAAGACTATTCTCCAGCTTCTGGAGCTGGAGCTGGAGGAACCTCAGTTGAGTCCACATCGTCAGCATCCATGTTTCGAACCACGGTTTTGTTTCCATCTTTCTCTTTTCCCTTCAAGAATTCAGGCAAATCCATTCCGGCCATGTTAAACATTTCTTGAAGTGGCGGAACCGATCCGTACAATCCTGAAATAAAATCAGCTGTTCCTGTTTTACCAGAAGTGCCTTTTCCGCTGTCCCAAACCGTTACTTTATCGATTTTCACATTTTTGATCGCTTCCGATTGAAGGCGCACTAACTCGGGCAACTTATCGGCAATCATAATTTTAACCGCGTCGTTAGAATTGTTGCCAGCTGCCGCTACTAATTTCTTAAATCCTTCGGCTTGCTTACTTAATACTTCATAAATACCATTCGCTTCTGCTTGCATTTTCATAAAAATCGCATCGGCGTCTCCTTTTGCACGACGACGTGTTTGCTCAGCATCTGCTTCGGCATCAATTTCAGCTTTTTGCTTTTGAATTTCCGATGGAATAATAATATTGGCCATTTGCGAAGCTTTATCTCTTTCTGCACGAGCTGTTTCTGCCTTGATCTCGGCAGCATACGATTCTTCCAATGCATTTGCATGCTTCACTTTCTCAGCAGCAATGGCCAAACGATTTGCTTCAGCCTCCGCTTCTCGACGTTTTGCCTCCGAATTCGCAATCGAAATCCGTGATTCATTCTCACCTTCTACTGCAATTGCATTCGCATCTGCCACTTGAATTCGCTCGCTTTTCTTCGCAAGTGCCTCTCCCGACGCAGCCAATGCTTCTGCATCTGCCGTTTTGATTCTCTCTTCCTGCGATGCGATTGCTTCACCAATTTTCGCTTGCGCCATAGCTGCAGAAACTTGCGTACGCTGATCTTGATTGGCGTGTGCCTCCCCGATCGATCCATCTCTGTTTTTCTCAGCTACACTTTGTCGAGCGTCGTTGATTGCTTTTGCCGCGGCATTTTTTCCAAGCGCCTCAATGTAACCAGACTCGTCTTTGATGTCAGTCACATTCACATTAATCAACTTCAATCCGATTTTTTTCAACTCAGCTTCTACGTTCGAGGATACATTCGCCAAGAATTTGTCGCGATTCGAGTTGATCTCCTCGATGTCCATCGTTGCTACTACCAGACGCAACTGACCGAAAATGATGTCTTTCGCCAAATCGTGAATTTGTTGTTTTCCAAGACCAAGCAAACGCTCGGCAGCATTGTTCATCACACCTGCTTCGGTTGTGATACCGACTGTAAAACTCGATGGAACATCCACACGAATGTTTTGTTTCGAGAGTGCGTTCGTCAACTTTACCTCTATGGAGATAGGTTTAAGGTCTAGGAAATCATGCGCTTGGATCACTGGCCAAACAAATGCTGCCCCACCATGAATACATTTCGCTGAACGATTTCCATCCTCTCCCTTGCCGACTCTACCGTACACGACCAAAATTTGATCCGACGGACACCGTTTGTAACGTCTAAGCGCTGCAAAAAATATTGCTACTATAAAAAGTACTCCTGCTATTACGGCTATCAGCCCCAAGCTCATTCCATCATCCATTTCTTATGCTAATTTACGTGTTACTACTAATATGTGATTGTCAATTATTCTTTCGACGAATACGATCGTTCCGCCTGGCAAATCCTCGTCATCCATCGTCATCGCTTGCAATTCGTGCACAGAACCTTGAACGCTAATTTGAATTTTTCCAAAACCCCCGTTATTCGCTTTAATGGGTAAATAGACTTCACCCGTTCTTCCAATTGTGTTGGAGATTTTCATTCCACCATCCTCTATCAATTTGTTTAGGAAATAGAAAACAGTTGACATTGCCAACATCATCAGTAGGCCACTAAAAATTGAAACGACAAGCGCAACCCCAGTGGATTGTCCACCGCGAATACATGCCAAGCCCGACCACGAAAAAATGGTCAAAAATCCGACAAGATTCTTGAATGTAAAGAACTGAAATCCGCCTCCGTCCATGTCGCCATCAATATCGGCATCCATATCGGCATCACCGCCAACAAAAGTTGCGACGAGAATCACGATGAATATAACCGATGAAATCAGCGCTAAAACCCAATAGACTTGCTCAAATGAGCCTGCTTCTTTAAACCAATCTAGCATTTTTATTGTTTTTTGGTTAGACCCTTAAATCTACGCAATTAAATTGGTCTAATTGGGAAATGTTCAAACTTTAGCTGCCACGATTGTCACTTATCGCACCTAAATGGTACAGAATTATACTCCAGATCGGTGGCATATTTTTTATTTAATCGCTTCAACAGTGCACAATCTACCACATCCTCGATGGCGCTGAAATAGGTTGTGCGCATTTGAGCTTGACTTGACGCAAATCGTCTGGGAGTTTGCTCGATGATGCGTTCTTGCTGATAATCGGTGAGGGCGTTCATGTTGGTATACGCAATCTCAATAAACTGTTCGGAATTGAAATTTCGGTTTTTTTGGATAAACGCTTCTTCAATGAACTTATGCATCGACATCGTATCGCCGAAGGCGTGCAAGACTATAAGACATTTTACGGCTTCACGATCGTCGTTCGATTGTCCTTTCCGTAAATAGGCATTAAATTCGGATTTCGCTTCAGCATACACTTTTTGTCGCTCGGTCTTCCCCATTGGATTTTTTGGATCTTGCACCCGTTTGATCAACGCAGCGGTGTAATCTACCAAACCCGATTTTCCCCAGTCACTCATAATAATTGAATCCAAAACCGAATTTAATTCGGGCGAATTGACGGCGATGGCGAAATTGATCACCCTATCAAATGAATAGCTTAGTTTTTGTCGATTTTCAATAGCCTTCAACACACGTTTCTCGGCGTGCTTCTTCCATATCGCATTTTTGGAGAGTAATTCGATGCGTTCATCTGTGTAATACGTTCGCGCTACTTAGCACTCTGGCCATTTATTGAGTAGAATACGGTGAATCTTATCAGAAGCTTTTCTGGAATCGCAAAAAGCAAGTATCGCTTCATCTCCACTTACAACGATATCACACGAATTTTCGAGCGTTTCGGTGAGAATTTCTTCTGGCGAGGGATAAGAATTGATGTCGAGTTTGGCCCAATCCATTTTTCCATCTGCCATCAAATTTTGCTTGTTGGTAGTGGTTCGATGCGATTCAAACAAGTGAATGATGTCCACCACTTTTCCGTCAACTCCCAAGCCAATGTGGTTTTTATCCGTTGAAACGATTGCTTTCACCCGTTTTAACTCCTTGGTCAAATTAACGGCATCGTGATCTTTCACTCCTTCAGTGAAAAAATCTGTTTGTACGAATTCACCAAAATTAATATCGAAACAGAGTCCAAATGTATGTGTTACCGAGCGGTTGAATATATTTCGATTGACGGGCATGCTGTTTCGGTAATCGACCACTCGACCCGTAATTTCAACTTCGCCTTGAGTCGTGCGGATTGTTCGGACTTCCGACGCTAGCGTTTTGGCAGTTGTACAACCGCGGTTACAACCGATTAGCAATACACTAAATACGATCAAAGTTCCCAAAGTGACTATTCTCGCGTGCATGTTGATTCAATTTTCTACATCAAGATAAAAGGAAATTTCGAGATGAGCCGATTTCGAATTAAAAAAAACGTTGTGCGAACGTCCGCAAGTCGATAATTTGCTATTTTGACCGAATATTTAACAGAATACTCACAAAGCCCCAATTTCAAACATATGCACGCCTTCGACATCACAATTCTAACGGACCATCGTTATCTGTCTGACAAAAAAACTGATGTGTATTCTAAGAATGCCTTTGAAGAAGATCGTTTGTTGAAAGTGGCACTCGAACGGATCGGCTATCGCGTGAATCGAACGAATTGGGACGACAAAGTATTCGATTGGTCCACAACAAAATACATTTTATTCAGAAGTACGTGGGATTATTTCAATCGTTTCGATGAATTCTCAGCGTGGTTGGAAAACGTGTGCACGAAAACGAAATTGATCAATCAAAAGGAATTGATTTATTGGAATTTGGACAAGCATTATTTAATGGATTTGGAGCGAGCTGGAATTCGCATTCCAAACACGCTAATACTTGAACCAAAAGAAGAGAGAACGCTATCTGAAATTGTTATGCACCTGAATTGGACCGAAATCATTCTAAAGCCAGCCATTTCGGGAGCTGCTCGACATACGTATCGATTCAAGAAAGATGCCGTGGCTGAGTACGAAGGTATTTTTAGTGAACTAATCGCACAGGAATCCATGTTGATCCAAGAATTTCAATTCAATATTCTCACCAAAGGTGAAGTCGCGTTCATGGTATTTGGCGGGAAATTTAGTCACGCGATATTAAAGTCTGCCAAACCAGGAGATTTCCGCGTACAAGACGATTTTGGGGGTACGATTCAACATTATTCACCAACGGAGCATGAAATTGCGTTCGTCGAAAAAGCTTTTGCGGCATGCGATCCTCAACCCATTTACGCTCGAATTGACGTGCTTTGGGACAACGATGGCGACTTGTGCATTGGTGAAATTGAATTGATTGAACCTGAAATGTGGTTTCGAATGGATGATGAAGCTGCGGATCGATGCGCACGGGCTACACGCGAGTTCATTCATCAAAACGCAAGTGAAACCGTCTAAACGAATCGTTCCAATCTATCATTTCGGGAATAATCGATGATCTGCCTTCATTTTTCCTGAAAATTTATTCCGCTGGTTTTTCAGGAAGCGCGTGAAGATGGTCCGTATTCGTTTCTGACCGATCCTTTTTCAATGCTTTCAAGAGAATATAAATTCCAGCGAGCACGAACGGAATACTCAAAATTTGTCCTGTATTGATCGGTAGCACGTCATCGCGATCCGTTTGTCCGAGTTTGATAAATTCGATGAAGAAGCGTGCGACAAACATCACAATTAAAAACGCTCCAAAGAGCACGCCCGGTTTTTCGTAGAGTTTCTTTTTCCAATAGAGGAACATCAAAAATGCGAAAAGGACAATGTAAGAAAATGCTTCGTAGAGTTGAGCTGGATGGCGAGCGGTAGCGTCGAATCGGTTAGTTACATCGTCGTAATAGTTCGTGAAGCTGAACGCCCAAGGAACATTCGTTGGATCACCCACAATTTCACTGTTCATCAAGTTTCCAAGACGAATAAAACAAGCAGCTATAGCTATTGGAGCTACGATGCGATCGAGAACCCACAAAAGAGGTAATTTGACCACGTGCCGCGAATACAACCAAAGTGCAATTAGAAGTGCGATGGCACCACCATGACTTGCCAATCCGCCTTCCCAGACTTTAAAAATAGTTAATGGATGCGAAAAATAACCCTCTCGAATAAGGTCCCCGTTTTCGAACACGTCCCAGTAAGGTCCGTAGAACAACACATGTCCCAATCGCGCACCAACAATGGTTGCAATTACCACGTAAAGCACCAATTGATCAAGGAATTTATCGTGTACACCTTCACGTTTGAACATGCGTCGGATCACGAAATATCCAATCATTAATCCGGTTACAAAAAGTAATCCGTAGTAGTTTGGAGTTTTCCAACCTTCGATAATTTCAGGCGTTACGTCCCAATTGATGACTAGATTCACGGTGTTGATTTATTGATTTCAACCAAAGATAATGGTTTTTCGGAGTTCTGCTTGAAGCGTAATTTTTCGGACCGACCTTTCTTGAAAATTTTATTGCTGATTTCCCTTCCTTTTCGGAGTTCCTTTTGTTCTTCCGTAGATAAATGAATGGTCATATGACATTCATCCGAACAGCAATTTTCCATTTGTGTTTTGCACGATTCGCACTGAATAAACAAGAGATGACAGCCATCGTTCACACAATTCGTATGGGTATCGCACGCTTCGCCGCATTGATGACAAACCGCAATCACATCCTCAGAAATTCGTTCACCTCTTCGTTCATCGAACACAAAATTCTTCCCGATAAATTTATTTTCGATCCCACTTTCTTGGCATTGTCGCGCATAGTTGATAATTCCACCTTCCAACTGATGTACGTGCTCAAATCCGCGGTGCTTGTACCACGCAGAAGCTTTTTCGCAACGAATTCCGCCAGTGCAATACATCACAATTTTCTTGTCTTTGCCCTCTTTCAAATATTCTTCCTCAATGTATGGCAAGGATTCGCGAAACGTATCTACGTCTGGCGTAATCGCTCCTTTAAAATGCCCTACTTCTGATTCGTAATGATTTCGGAAATCAATCAAAATAGTGTTCGGATCATCTGTTAATTCGTTGAATTCTAACGCCGAAAGGTGCTTTCCTTTGTTGGTGACGTCAAAGTTTTCATCAGACAATCCATCTGCCAGAATTTTATCACGTACCTTGATTTTCAGTTTCAAAAATGGGAACGAAACATCGGCGTCATCCAGAGCAATATTGAGGCGAATGTTGTTAAGGAATTCAATTTCGTAGAGTTCGATTCTGAACTGCTCAAGATTTTTAGTTGGCACCGAAATTTGTGCGTTTATTCCTTCGGAAGCCACATAAGTTCTACCTACAACTTCAAGATTCGACCACATTTGGAACAAGTGATCACGAAACAAGCGAGGGTTCTCGATTTTCGCGTATTGATAGAAAGAGATAGTCAAGAAGTCATTTCCGCTCGCGCGTAATTTTTCCTCCAACTCCTCCTTACTTAAGGTATTCCACAGTTGCATGCTATGTTTTTTTCAAGTTAAAAGTGATGCAAAGATACAGAAAACATCTGTTTTTTTTGGGGATTCTAAAAGTAGACAGTTCGCATTAAAATTGCCTAATTAATTAGTTGTGCAACATCCACGAAAACAAATTAATTCGTTCCGATCTCCACTGGAGCAGGATAAGGCGAAACAAAAGCTCTACTGAAATCATCCCAAGTGATGGGGTTTTTCGTTGGATGATACGTTTCAAAAAAGGAAACAATTTGGTAGAATGATGGTGCGTCCTTGTATCCAGGCACAGCTGATAAATTCTCCAAGTTCTCACCCAAAAACACAATGGTCGGGTAACTCATTTTGCCATTCATCAATTCGGCGGGCAGTTCGTGATATCCGCGTTGTCCTTGCGCCACAAATGAGTACGTTCGATCTCCAATCACAATATCGCCCTTAAATTCTCCATCCAACGCCACTGCATAGAAATTAGCGTTCACATGATCCACTATCAAAGAATCGGAAAACGTCGTTTGATCCATCCGTTTGCACCAGCCACACCACTCGGTTGACACGTCGATGAGCCATTTCTTTGGATTCGTTTGATGCAGCGCAAACGCCTCTTCGAAACTCATCCACTTGATTTTTGAAGCACCCGTAGCGGCTTCAGCAGTATGTTGAGAAAATAAATTCGGTGCCGATAAAAAAAGAAGCCCTAATGCGAGTATAAATTTCATGTTTCGAAGATTGAAGGATAAATTTACGATAACGCGCTGAAAATTCCAATTCGATGGCAGCAATTCAGTTTATATTAATTGTATATTCGTAAACGTGAAAATTGGAATACGCATATCTTTAATTGGTGCCTTTTTCTTGCTAACCGCTTGTCCTGGAAACAACAGGAAATCTGCATTGGAGCAAGTTCAAGACAATGGAATGGACTTTCCAGATCTCCGTACACGCCGTTTTTTTAACGTTAAATATCAACTTTCGGGGCTGTTTGACAAAGAATATGGCGTCGATTACACCCTTCAGGACAACGCAAGTGGATTCATCA
>CALFOS010000269.1 GCA_937919725.1 uncultured Fluviicola sp.
AACGGTAGTTTCGAGATAAAAAGAATAGATTGAAATGACTTTAGAAGAAAAGCAAGAAAAAGCGCAGCTTTTGAAGACCAAACGGCAGTGCAGGGAGGACATTATTGACGAGTTCTCCATGTTCGACGACTGGATAAGCCGATGCGACAGCATCAAGACCTCGAAACGGTAGTTTCGAGATAAAAAGAATAGATTGAAATGACTTTAGAAGAAAAGCAACAAGACATTATTGACGAGTTCTCCATGTTCGACGACTGGATGGACAAGTACGAGTACATCATCGAACTCGGAAAAGAACTCCCAATGATCTCTGAAGAAAATAAAACGGATGACAAACTCATAGAAGGCTGTCAATCGCGCGTGTGGCTAAATACCGCGGTTCAGGAAGGAAAAATGAATTTCACAGCGGATTCGGATGCTATCATCACCAAAGGAATTATTGGACTTTTAATTCGCGTATTGGATGGAGAAACGCCCAAAGATGTGGCAACAACTGATCTTCATTTTATACAAGACATCGGTCTCCACGAACATCTCTCTCCTACCCGCTCGAATGGTTTAGCGAGTATGGTTCAAAAAATGAAATTGAGCGCAATAGCCGCTTGTTAAGTAGAAATTATGAACGAGTTAGAAAATAAAATTGTCGACATTCTCAAAACGATCTACGATCCTGAGATTCCTGTTGATGTCTACGAATTGGGCTTGATTTACGAAGTAAAAATCGATGCTGACAACAACGTGACCATTGAAATGACCTTGACATCTCCGAACTGTCCTGTTGCTGAATCGATGCCGAAGGAAGTGGAAGACAAAGTGAAAAGTCACCCGGATGTGAAGTACGCGAAAGTAAATATCGTGTTCGATCCACCTTGGGACAAAAGCATGATGAGTGAAGAAGCGCAATTGGAACTTGGATTCCTTTAATCTAAACAAGAACTGATGAGAAGAGTTGTAATTACTGGAATGGGAGCACTTACTCCTATTGGAAACGACGTAGAAACATACTGGGAAAACCTAAAAAACGGAGTCAGCGGTGCAGCTACAATTACCAAATTTGATGTATCGAAATTCCGAGCACAGTTTGCCTGTGAATTGAAAGATTTCGACGTAGCAGATCATTTTCACGTGAAAGAAATCCGCCAGTACGATCATTTCTCACTTTACGCATTGTATGCCGTAGAAGAGGCGCTAAAAAACGGTAACATCGACTTCGAAGGTTTGAACAAAGACAGAATTGGCGTGATTTGGGGATCTGGAAATGGAGGTATTCAGACCTTCCAAGATGAGATGAGAGAGTACATCGAAGGAGATGGAACTCCACGCTTTCCGCCGTTTTTCATCCCACGGATTTTGGTAGATATCGCCTCAGGAATTATCTCGATCAAATACGGCTTACGCGGCGTGAATTTTTGCCCTGTTTCGGCGTGTGCAACATCCAATACGGCGTTAATAGAAGCATTCAACTACATCAAGTGGGACAAAGCCGACATGATTGTGAGTGGTGGATCTGAAGCAGCGATTACCGAAGCAGCCATGGGTGGATTTGCATCCGCACGTGCACTTTCCATGCGCAATGATGATCCGAAAAGCGCCTCACGCCCATTCGACGTAACCCGTGATGGATTTGTGATGGGCGAAGGAGCTGGCGCGATGATATTAGAAGAATACGAGCACGCGAAAAAACGAGGGGCAACCATTTTTGGAGAAATTGTGGGAGGAGGAATGGCAGCTGACGCTTACCACTTAACGGGAACGCATCCCGAGGGAGAAGGAGCAGTTTTGGGAATGCGTGAAGCAATTCGAGAAGCAGGAATTACAGCCGATCAAATCGACTACGTGAACATGCACGCCACTTCAACTGGATTGGGAGATAAAAGCGAGTTGATCGCAGCAGATCGTGTATTTGGAAAACGAAAAAGCTTGGCGATCTCAGCTACTAAATCCATGACAGGTCACTTGTTGGGTGCAGCTGGTGCGATTGAAGGAATTGCAACTGTGTTGGCGTTAAAAGAGGGAATTGTTCCTCCGACGATTAACACAACCGAGATCGAACCTGATTTCGTAGATAACTTTGAATTCCCGCTCGGAAAAGCAGTTTCGAAAGAAATGACCTATGGAATGAGTAATACGTTTGGATTTGGCGGACACATCGCTTCGGTGTTGTTCAAGAAGTTTGAGGAGTAGGTTGGTGAATCTTTTGATGGGATTTGAGAAAGGTAAACCTCAAATCATCGTAACGACTAAAATGCGGTTAAAAAAGAGAACCGTTAGTTAAGAATCATCACTGTGCTCACGCGCGATTCAATCACGCTATAGCGCACAAAAAAAATCTTCTTCTCACGAATTATAGTCGTTGTGTTTAATGCAAGTATGCTCCCATTATAAATTACTAAACAGTATTTATTTTCGCACTATTTCCCCCGCACCTTCATCTCTACGATTGAAACGGGACGGGCTTTATCACATCTATTTTTGGTGCGCAGACTAGTGTATTTGAACCAAATTTCTTGTCCTGCAACTTTATATACTTCATCCAGATTCAAGGGGTCTAAAAATTCAATCGGATCTTCAGTTGTTTTTATGGAGTACGCGTAATTTCCATTTACAGTAGCTGTAAAATCCTGATTCGTTTCACTCGCTATTGGTAGGTTATTACCACATACAATCCATTGGTATGACCCAGAAAATACTGCGTCGGTTACTTTGCTTACTAAATTAGGATTCGCGTATGAAGAGGATCGAAACATTTATGGGGGAGATTTCGCTTACTGCGGACTTAACAAAAAAAAATAGGAGTTTCAAACCATCAAACCTGATGATTCAGTTCTCTCAATTCACGTAAAAAATTCAATCGCATTCTAGGCTGCTTTTCCCAAATGAAATTATTAGTAACGAAGTCGTATTTAACTCCTTCGTTGACAATCGTCGCACCTGAATAGGTTTGATTCACTAATATTTTACGTTCCTGAAATTTACGCACTTCAAGTTCTGAGAAGGGAATTCTGAATTCGGATACTGGCTTGGACAATTTCCGATGTTCAAGTCTTAATACCTGAAGATCATGGTCAAAAGAGTAAGCAACGATGTAGTTTCGATTTCTAAAATGAATCAATGTACTCACTGTAATCAGAACAGGAATTAAACAAATGCAGGCATAAAAGGCCGGACTATCGGTGAAAGTCGACAAGTTATCGCCTCCCGTGCGCACGTCACTTTTCCCGACAGCATAAAAAATGATGAATGCCGCACCAATAAACGTGATGGACGATACCAATACTATTTCAGCCAACAAGTACGAAATATAGTTGTCGCTCTTGGTGGAGGAAACCATCATTGGGTACTTCTGTGTATTTTCCATTGAGCTACTTCAACTCATCTTCCAAATATTGCGCAGTATAGGACGTCTTCTTCGCTTTCTTCACAATGGCCTCGGGCGTTCCTTCGCACACGATAAATCCTCCGCCTTTTCCTCCTTCGGGTCCGATGTCGATGACGTGATCCGCCACCTTTACAATGTCCAAGTTATGCTCGATCACCAAAACTGTATTTCCTTCATCTACGAGACGTTGAAGGACTGCCAATAACATTTTTATATCTTCAAAATGCAAGCCTGTCGAAGGCTCGTCCAAAATGTACATCGTGTTTCCCGTTCCTCGTTTCGAAAGTTCCGATGATAGTTTAATACGTTGCGCTTCTCCTCCCGAAACGGTGGTAGATGGTTGTCCAAGCGTGACGTATCCTAGTCCTACGGAAACCAACGTGGACAGAATTCGATGAATTTTTGGAATACTTGAGAAGAATTTTTCGGCATCCGCGATCGTCATGGCAAGTACATCGCTAATTGATTTTCCTTTGAAACGAACTTCCAACGTTTCGCGGTTGTAACGCCGACCGTTACAGGTTTCGCATTCCACCAAAACGTCGGGTAAAAAGTTCATTTCGATCACTTTCATTCCTCCGCCTTTGCACGTTTCGCAGCGACCACCTTTCACGTTGAACGAGAATCGCCCGGCTTTATAACCACGGATTTGCGCTTCGGGCATGTTTGCGTAGAGCGAGCGAATTTCATCGAATAATTTAGTGTACGTAGCTGGATTCGATCGCGGTGTTCGCCCAATTGGACTTTGATTGATCTCAATGACTTTATCCAAATGCTCCATCCCAGAAATGGACTTGTACGGAAGCGGTTTTCGGACTCCGTTGTAAATTTCCGTAAGCAAAATTGGGTAGAGCGTTTGATTGATCAAGGTTGATTTTCCGCTGCCCGAAACACCCGTCACGCAGGTAAATGTTCCGAGTGGAATGGTGAGATTCACATTCTGCAAATTTCGACCTGTTGCACCTTTGAGCACCAGTTTCTTACCGTTACCTTTTCGACGCTTCCCTGGAATTTCGATTTTTCGAACGCCTGTCAAATATTGATTCGTCAGCGAATCTTTGTCTTTCATTTGCGCAATTGGAGACGCGTTGACGATGTAACCACCATGCACTCCAGCGCCCGGACCGATATCGACCACAAAATCTGCCGCCTCGATCATTTCTTTGTCGTGTTCGACCACAATCACCGAGTTACCTGTGTCGCGCAAACGTTTCAAGGATCGGATCAACCGTGAATTATCCCGCTGGTGCAATCCGATTGACGGCTCGTCCAACACGTAGAGAACGTTCATCAATTCGCTTCCAATTTGAGTCGCCAAACGAATGCGTTGTGCTTCCCCTCCTGATAATGTTTTCGCCGAACGATGCAAGGAAAGATAGGTCAATCCAACTTCGACAATGAATCCAAGACGAGCGTTAATTTCCTTCATGATTTCGGTGGCAATCATCTTCTGTTGCTCCGAAAAATGTTGATCTATTTCGAGAAACCAATCGCTGAGATCGGAAATATCCATTCCCGCCAATTCTCCGATGTGTTTTCCCCCGATTTTGAAAAAATGTGCTTCTTTTTTAAGTCGCGTTCCTTCGCATGTAGGACAGACCTTTCGATTCATAAAGCTTTGCGCCCATCGTTGAACCGCGGCTGAACTATCTTCGGAATGTCGACCAATAAAATTGATAATTCCTTCGAATCGGATTTCGTTGTTCTTGTTCGAACGGTCCATTCCTTCATTTCCGTAGAGAATAGCATTCATCACATCCTCGTCGATATCACGAATGGGCGTATCCAATTTCAATCCTTCTTCGACCAATAGCGCCTCGATTTTTTCGAAAATCCATGTTCGTTTGTAGTCGCCGAGTGGCACAATTCCTCCTTTTTTGATCGATTTTGAGTCGTCGGGAATAATTTTATCAATGTCTACCTCCGAAACTTCGCCTAATCCGCTGCACGATTTACAGGCTCCATACGGCGAATTGAACGAAAATAAATTTGGCTCTGGCTCTGGATAACTGATTCCGCTAGTTGGGCACATCAGCATTCGACTAAAATGTCGCACTTCGTTCGTGTCGAAGTCCATGATCATCATCGCTTTCGAACCATGTTTCACCGCCGTTACCACCGATTCATAGATGCGTTTTTTATCGTTGGATGAAACGGAAAGTCTGTCTATCACAATGTCGATGTCGTGAATTTTGTAGCGATCGACCTTCATTCCTTTGGTGATGTCTTTCAATTCGCCATCCACTCGTACTTTCGTGAATCCTTGTTTTTGAATTTGCTCGAACAACTCGCGGTAATGACCTTTACGACCTTTGATTTTTGGTGCAAGAACGATCACTTTTTTTCCATCGTATTGTTCAATGATCAGGTTCACAATTTGATCGTCGGAATATTTCACCATTCGTTCGTCCGTCACATATGAATATGCCGTACTTGCTCGCGCGAAGAGCAATCGCATGAAATCGTAAATTTCCGTGATGGTTCCAACGGTCGATCGGGGTGAGCGCGAAACCGTTTTTTGTTCGATGGAAATAACAGGGCTGAGTCCATCGATTTTATCGACATCGGGACGTTCGAGTCCACCCAAAAACTGGCGCGCATACGAAGAAAAGGTTTCAATATATCGGCGTTGACCTTCCGCAAAAATAGTATCGAATGCCAAAGACGACTTTCCAGATCCGCTCAGTCCAGTGAAAACAACCAACTGATTGCGTGGAATTTTCAGGTCCACATTTTTTAAATTGTGTTCTCTCGCTCCGTATACTTCAATGTATTCTTGTTCGTCTTTCGCCATTAGTTTTTTGGTAATTCGATCGTGTAAGTTGTGTGGATGACGGACAACTTATTCGAAATCAGCCATGGATTGAGGACTTTGAGCATGCGGAGATTGCTTCCGTTCTCGCTGGCCCAAATAGTTAAATCTGGGATCGATTGCGTAATCTCGATTTTTCGTGTAGCAATTGGTTCGTAGAGTTCCATTTTTGAAGGATCGAATCCGTAGGCTACCGGATTTTCCATCATCAACTTGAGCGCCATAATTCGAAAAACGTAGCGTGTTGTTTCCTCGTTCATATAAAGATCGAAGAAGTTTTCTGCCTTCTGTTCACCAATAATTCCTTTCAATCCACCGACACCACAATTGTAGGACACCGAGGCGAGAATCCAGCTACTGAAATTTCGTTTTGCTGTTTTGAGATAGGCGCAAGCAGCTCGTGTACTTTTCTCCACGTGCAATCGTTCGTCCACATCTTGGCTAATTTCTAGTCCGTTTTCAATCCCTGCGTCGGTCATAAATTGCCAAAACCCTTTTGCGCCAGATGGACTTGTCGCTTGGCTGAGCGCACTTTCGATGACACACAGATATTTCATATCGTCTGGAATTCCTTCTTTCTTCAGAATTTTTTCGATCGTCGGAAAATACCGATTCGCCTTTTTTAGAATTTGAATGGTCGAGCTGTGAAAATAGGTGTTCACGATCAATTCTTTATCCAATCGTTCGCGCATATCGAAGTTGTCGAGTTCAATTTTTTCACCAAACAGCGTCATCTCACTTGGCAATTTCGTCACCTCAACATCCGTAGCTTTTGCCGAATTATTGATCACATTGGGTTTGTCAACGTTTTGATTTTGACACGAAATCGACGCTAAAATAACAAGATTTAAAAGAATATAAAAGATACTTATCCGCATGTTACGAAATTAGCAAACTTGCTTCATTTTCGCTTGGGTTGAGTGTATTTAATCGTGTTTCTGAAGAGAAGAATAAATACGAAGACAAAATAGACCAGGAAAAATGCAATTGGAACGATGATCTCGAGTTGAATTAGGTTCACCATCGCAACAGCGAGAACGGTTGACCCACCGCCAATCGCAACGAAAACATACCATACTTTTCGATCACTCAATCCCGCATAAACGAGGTGATGCGTGGTGTGGTCTCTCCCGCCAACCATCGGTGATTGTCCTCTGCGCAAACGATTGATCACGACGGTTAAGGTATCGACTGCTGCTGGTGTAAACGCCACGATCGCCACGCACACTCCCAACCACGAATGCTGTTCGAGGCGTGTCCCAGAATTAATGAGAAATTCGACACTGAAAAAGGCAACAAACACACCAATAAATTGCGATCCGGCATCTCCCATAAACAATTTGGATGGATGGATATTCATTGATAAAAATCCTAGTAGTGCGCCGATCATGCTCACCAGTGAAAGCGACCAAATATTCATATTGAATCCGAGAATAATCCAGCTACTCATGAGGCACGATACTAAAATAAAGAGCGAAGTGGTTCCTGTGATACCGTCCATATTGTCGAGCATATTGAGCGAATTCATAATGACGATTACCCAAATCACCGTCAATCCACCATCAACGTATATGTTATCAAAGAGCGTGATGCACGTTCCGCTCCACACGAAAAGAAACCCACAGAGCACTTGTACAACGAGTTTGATCATCGGGCGCGTATTGTAGGCATCATCCGCCAACCCCATGACAAAAGCGATTGATCCCGCCAAAAATAAGCCTACGTACTTGGGTTTTTGAAAAATATTCGTTTCGCCGAACACGATGGAGTAACAAATTGCTGCAAAAATAAAGACGACAAACAGGCTCACGCCCCCAAGCGATGGCTTCGATTCGCTGCTCCAACGAACGGTCACGTCATTTTTATTCCGAATTCCGAGTGATTTTGAGAAATTGAGAAGTAGTATGTTGCAAACAACCGCTACAATCACTCCGCCAAGCCCAAAGCCCACTAATTGAATTATTTTAGCCGTAAGTAGAGTCATCAAAAAGAAGTAATAAAATTACCAAAATTGGCTGCTGTTTTGTCTTTATCTGAAACTAGCGGATCCTCGATGCCCCAATTGATTTTCAAATCTTCATCGTTCCAAAAGAGACTACCTTCGCGCTCTGGCGCGTAATAGTCGGTGCATTTGTAGCAAAAAATCGTGTCTTCTTCGAGCGCCACAAATCCGTGAGCAAATCCTTCTGGAATCCAAAACTGAAGGTTGTTTTCCGCAGAAAGTTCAACTGCATGGTGTTGACCGTACGACGGAGAATCTCGACGAATGTCCACTGCCACATCAATAACTCGGCCTTTAGCCACACGTACCAATTTACCTTGTGCGTGCGGATTTACCTGGAAATGCAATCCGCGGAGCACTCCTTTTTTGGAAGTTGATTGGTTGTCTTGCACAAAATGAATAGGCTCGCCTACCGCTTCGTTAAAAAGTTGATCGTTGAAGCTTTCGAAAAACGCACCTCTGTCGTCGTGAAAAACTCTTGGTTCAAGAATTAATAGTCCCTCAATTGAAGTTTTCGTAATCGTCATTTTCTTTTAAATATTCGCTGGTACCATTTTTTCGACCTCACTTCAAGCTCTTCTGTGTATCCGTATCCGTATCCACTTTTAGTGGGTTTTACTCCATTCAAAATCACATTCAATGATTTGAGCTGCTGCATAGTGAACAATTCTTTCACACGGTCGGCAAATATACGCTTTGAATAATGAGATTTGAACACATAGATCGGAATATCTGCATCCGTTAAGTTTTTAATACCGTCAGAAACGAGTCCAACCGGCGGATTATCAATAATTACCACATCGTAACGTGCTTTCAACTCTTCCACAATATCTTGAAAACGTTTGCTCAACAATAATTCGGAAGGGTTCGGAGGAATTGGTCCTGCGGTGATAAAGTCGAAATTCTCTACTTTCGAATGATGGATACATTCATCAATGGTTGCTTGGTTTACAATGAGACTGCTCATCCCCAACTTATTCTCAACGTCTAAACCTAGGTGGACTTTCGGTTTCCGTAAATCGAGATCGAGCAGTACCGTTTTTTTGCCCGACATCGCGATAATTCCACTCAAATTGAGTGCTACGAATGTTTTTCCCTCGCCCGAAATGGATGATGAAATGGCGATTGTTTTGTATTCCGGGTGAATATAATTGAGGTTCGTTCGAATTTTTCGCAAGGATTCCGCCATCATCGACTTGGGAGCGTCGGCCACTACCAATTGTGAATATTCGAGGG
>CALFOS010000270.1 GCA_937919725.1 uncultured Fluviicola sp.
CCGTGACCATTTCTGGCGTCGCACCTGCGTATGTTGGCGAAGCGATCGAAGTGTACGAAATTGAAGATTACTTCAGCAATACTGAACGCTTGATCACAAGCGCAACTGTTCAAAAGGACAGTACATTTTCGCTACAATTTGCAAGTTCTGAAATTCAGAAAGTAGCCATTAAAGGAAAAAACAATAAAGGCTACATGTACGTGCAAGCCCTTGGTAAATACAATATCTCGATTCCTGATCGCGACCAATACGATCCATTTCGTCCTACGGGAAACATGATTGAACTCGGATTTTTGTCGCTCGATAGTACAGATATCAACTACAAAATACTCGGATTTCAACGCTGGATTGATCGATTCGTTGGATTGAACTTTCATTTGCGCGGCTATGACAATGTCCTTTTTGAAGAACGATTAGGCGGATTCAAAACGAACGTTCAAAAAGCGTATGCCTCCGATACGAGTACATTTTTCAAGACGTATATTCGATTTTCCATCGCGAGTTTGGACAACATCGCGCAAGGCGCAGAACGAAATCGATACGAAAAACACGACTTTTACATCAAGCAAACGCCCGTTTATTACAAAAATGACGCGTACATGGACTACATTTCCAGTTTTTACCAAGAAATGATTCCGCGCTTGTCGAATGAAACAAATCAAGCCGTTTACATGGGCGTTTTACGCAGCAGTCCAACAGAAATCATGAACGCACTTGGTCGAGAATATACCTTGATCAACCTTCGGATTCGGGAAATGGTGATGATCAAAGCACTCGCAGACGAATACCAATCTGCTGATTTCCCAAAAACGAACATTTTATTGATTTTGGACAGCGTGGAGCACAACAGCTTATTCAAAGCGAATGCCGTGATTGCGAAAAATTTGAGGAAACGACTCACCGATCTCGTTCCTGGTGCGAAAGCACCCGATTTCGTATTGGCAGAAACAGGGAAACCTACAAAAACCTTGTTCGAATTTAGCGGTTCGTATATTTACCTTCATGTTATCGACCCAAACAACAGCGAAAGTGTGAAGGAGCTCGAACTGCTTGAAGGATTGCACACAACATATCAAGACTACGTGAAATTCGTAACGATCTACCGAACAAACGATTCGATTGATCAAAAAGGCTTAGCACGTGTAAAAAAATTGAAATGGGATGTTTTCGGAATCGCATCAGGAAATTCCTTGTGGAAAAATTACCAAATCGAAGCATTTCCGCACTACGTTCTCATCGACGCAACAGGAAACATTGTGGCAAGTCCAGCTCTCGGTCCCACTCCAAATGGAAATTACGAAACGATCGACAAAACCTTCTTCGCGCTTAAAAAATTGATTAATTTCGAAAACCAGGAGAAGCCGAATCCCTACGACACGCTAAACGGTGGTCAGTGACTTCCGGCTGAACGATACATAAATCCAAAGATTGCGCCGAGCACGCCTCCCGAGATATGTGCAAATTGAGACACTTGATCTTCATCGAAGATTTTCGTCAGTTCTTGCCCGATAAATAGAAATACTATCAGAATAAACGTGAGCGGGATTTCCTTCGAGCGCATGTCCACCAGCGAACTGATCACAATCAACATAAACACAATTCCGCTTGCGCCAATCAGTCGATGATCCCAAAACATGATGTGTACGAGCGCTGTGACCAATCCTGTGATGCTCACCATTAACAAGACGCGTTTCGTCCCCCAACGTCGTTCTACAAAGGGTCCGATGAGCAAAATGATGGAGATGTTGCCAATTAGATGTGGCAAGCTGGCGTGTCCCATCGTGTACCCGACCAAACTAACGTACCATTCCCAGTTGGTCAATTGAAAATCGCCGTGCAAGGTCAGCATCCGCGGTATGGATCCATCCGTTTGAAAAAGAAAGTACAAGGCAATCGCCACAACGGAAAAAATAATCGAGAAAGGTGCATTTACTGTAACGCGCATGAGTATAGATTGATAGCCGCAAGATACATACTCTTGGAGATTTTCGTAATTTTGAACTCCAATTTCTTGTGTATGCGCTTCAATTTATCAGAAATCAACGAACTTATTCGCGAACGTCGCACCATTTATCCTGAGCAATTTAGCACCCGGAAAGTACACCGCGAGCAGGTAGAAGTGATTCTGAACAATGCGCAATGGGCGCCCACACACGGGAATACGCAGCCGTGGAGGTTCAAAGTATTCATGACTGAAAATTCCAGACAAGAACTCAGTCAGTTTTTGGGAAAAACCTACCTCGAATTGATTCCTGAAGAGCAGCAAAACAATATGAAATTGGCAAAACTAATGCGTCGACCTACGATCAGCTCGGTCGTGATAGCTGTGTGCATGTCACGTCAGCCAGATGAGAAAATCTTAGAAATTGAAGAAGTTGAAGCCGTTGCGTGTGCGATACAGAACATACATTTAACCTGCACAGCCTATGGATTGGGTGGATTTTGGTCGACTCCAAAACTCATCTACATGCAAGAAATGAACGCGTATTTGGGCTTGGGCATAAAAGACAAATGCCTCGGATTGTTCTACATCGGTTATCCCGACATCGAATGGCCGAAAGCACACCGCAAACCTATTGAATACACCACCGAGTGGAAAGAGTAAGGGACGGATTGATTTCGTATCTTTGCCAAAATTGAAATGTAGCTATGGATAATCCCGTTGATCATCCCCTCGACTTAGGACTCGTAAATTACACCCGACATCCGAGTAATTCGGACTACGTTGTGTATCGCTTTGCGGATGAAAATCGTGCAAAATCCTTCGAAGAAGCCTTGAAGGAGAAACACATCGCATTTGAATCGGATACTGTTGAAAAAAAGTTGGTGACGTTTTATTTGTACGGCATTCACAAAAATGATTTCAAAGTCACGGAGAAAATCAATTTTGCCGTCGAAGCCAAGCACCGAAAGCCCTTTCTTCCCTTCGCTGCGTTTCGTTATTTTATGATCATTTCCACTGCTATCATTTTATTTCTAGCGTTCATGGGTTACTGCAAAGCACAGGAAAAACTCAGTTCGTACGATGGAACCACCTCATCAGTCAATAGTGCCCAATAAATGAAAAATAAATAGATAATTATCACGTTCTTAGCACCGCATGAAAATAGGTTTTTATATCCTGATCCTACTATCTACCTTCGGCGTATCTGCCCAAGAAAAGAAAGAGAAACTTCCGACCTACTTCGGGATTCAGGTGCGACCCGTTTTTCCAACAAAATTTATTGGCGACAAAATTACCGAATTGAGTGGCGGTGGCTTCGAATCGACAATCACGCAGCGACTCGGATTTGGATTTGGCGGAACGATTCGCGCGAATATCACGAAACTGATTGCCATCGAATCGGGAATTAACTTCACGCAGCGCTATTTCGACTTGACTATGGCCGTTCCTGATTCGAACGTTTACGCCGAAAATAGTATGGGCTTCATCGAATACGACGTTCCGATCAATGTATTGATTTACATTCAGTTGAGCGAAAAAACATTTATGAATGCCTCGCTCGGTGTTGCAATCGCGTATAAGCCGACCGACGTTCGCGTGCAAAATCGACCGGGAGGAAAACACTACTTTTCGCTCTACGGAATCCGCGACAACAGTCTTGGTGTGGATCTTAATGCCAACCTCGGTTTCGAGTACAGCACCGAAAAAAGCGGATTTTTC
>CALFOS010000271.1 GCA_937919725.1 uncultured Fluviicola sp.
AGAAAGGGTCACGGTTTGTGCAACAGCCGAACATGAAATCAAAAGAAAGAATAAAACAAGTTTGTGCATACCGCGCGATTTAGTGTACCATCAACATTTGATTGGTAAATACATTTATTGTACCAATTTATTAAACGAGAAGGTATGGCTTTGTTACAAACGCGTCAATCGGTCCGTTGTTTTTGTGAATCTCTCGAATGATCGTTGAGCTGATCGCGCTGTATTTTTGCTCTGTTAAGAAGAATACCGTGTCGATTCCAGCTAAATCATAATTCATGTGGGCAATCGATTTTTCATACTCGAAATCCTTTGAATCGCGCAAGCCACGAACGATAAATTGGGCGCCGACGTCTTTGCAGAAATCAACGGTGAGTTTTTGAAACGATTGCACTTCCACTTGATCTGAGTCCTTGAACAATTCCTTGATGTGCGACATGCGTTTTTCGAGGGTAAACATGGATGCTTTTGACGTATTCACGCCAACTGCGATCACGATTTTATCGAATAAACCTAGGCCTTTGCGCACCACGGCTTCGTGTCCTTTCGTGAAAGGATCGAATGAACCGGGAAAAACAGCGATCTTACTCATCTTTGTCGTTTGTATGGAGAAAACTAAAATGTACGTTCCCATAAATACGGGAAATATCGAAATTAGTTATAGCACTCAGGTCCGTTTGTTTCCCGTGTTCGATCACAAGCAAACCATCTTCTTCCAACAGCCCGCGTTCAAATACAATTTCTGCAATGCGTTCGTGTTTGTCGTAATCGTAGGGTGGATCGGCAAATATCAGGTCGAATTTCTGAGTTGTTTTCTCCAAAAAGCGCAGCATTTCTTGCTTGTAAACAATCAAATCGTCGGTGCACTCGAAGCGTTCAGCCATCGTTTGGATGTGCTTCACGCAATTATAATTCATATCTACAGCGACTACGTTTCCAGCATCGCGCGATAAAAACTCGATGGAAATGCTTCCCGTTCCTGCGCACAAGTCCAAAATCGTTAAATCGTCGAGCACCATTTGGTGGGATAAGACGTTGAACAAACCTTCTTTGGCGAAGTCGGTGGTGGGTCGTGAAGGGAATTTTTTGGGAATGCCGTATTTACGCGTTTTATACTTTCCTCGGATTATACGCACAGTTGTTGAGCTTTTGGGATGAAATCTAGAACGAAGTTAACCTTAAATTTAGAAAGCTCCCGAATTTTCTCCAATCCTGTTTGAATGTCTTTCAAAAATACTTCGTCTTTTCCCATCCCTGGAACCAACTCGATCAAGCCGCCTTCGTCAGTCATTTCCTTTTGTTGGAGCGCGAACATCAAGTGGTAAATTACGTCTTCTGCAGATTGCGAATCGAAGAAAGAGTAGAATTGCAATTGATTGTGTTTCACTATGGAGAGCTGAAAAAATCCTTCGTTGATGATCAGCGTAGCTTTCAATTTGAACGCGTTGCTATCCAAAATACGTCGCAGAGTGTGCGTTCCATTGTGTTGAAGTACGATCCGTGGGAATTTGATCACAAAAAAGGATTTTACCCATGTTGGCATTTCGAAAACGTTCACCACACTTGCCTCTGAAATACGGTTGTAGTCGATTTCGTCTGTCGCAATTTGATCGCCAAAACACAATTGAAAGAGCGACACAGCATCCGACTCTGCAAAAATAGCATTGGGCACTAAGGTCGATTGTTTCGTGTTCCACGCGAGTGTCACCTCGTCAAAATCGGCAGTAAGAAATCCTTGTTCGGCAAATGCATGCTTCAAAATATCTTTAACAGACTGGGCTTGAAAACCATGAAAAACAACGGAATGCTCTTGATCAATCTGGGAATCGCGTAAGGAAACAAACGACGCACCATGACGAGAAAATTCAATCGCTAGGTGTTTTTTCATCTTATTTGTTCTGCCAAGAAGCGTCCAATTGGTTCGGCGAAGTCAATGATCCGAAGAACATTTCTTCTTTTGTGAATGGAAGGATGCCTTTTACTCGCACCGCTGGAGCCTTCACGCCATCGCCTACGTCCAAAGAATCTTTCGTTTTTAAATTCCATTCGCGCTTACCTTTCGTGAACGGAATGAATCGAAGTGAATCTGGGTAAAATGGACCAACACCTGTCAATTTTCGTGCTTCGAGGTATGGCTTGCTTTGAAATTTCGATTGAATCAAACTTACTTTCGTAGTATCGCGTTTGAAATTGTTGAAGTCTTTTTCCCAGTTCGGACCTGCTTGCCATTTTGAAAGTCGGTAAGCCTCTAATTCAGTCATGTTAACGTCAATCGCGCGGTTGTCACCGTACAAATAAGAACGTTCCGCAGCGTCGTACTTTCGGCTTGGTACACTTCCTTCCGAATTGATGTAATCAACTTTTCCATTTTTCACAAAGTCGATCAATTCTTCCCATGTTCCAGCGAAGACGCCGTTTCGTTCCTGATATTCTTTTTGGATGTAGATGATATCTTCCAAATTCTGCTTAGCAGTTTTTTGCATGAGGTCTACCTTCGCTTGCTCCTTCATTTCTGAACTTACCTCTGTCCAAGAAATTGACAACAATACGATGGCCACTAAACCAGCCAAAACTCCAAAAACTACCAACATCATCGTTTTGAGTTTTCCAGAACTGTACAATAAACTAAGTCCGGCTGCTACGAACATTAAAACGGCGGATAACATAAATGTGGAGCCTTGATTATTGGCAAGACCCACAATTAGAAGTGCTAATCCTATAATTATTAACAGTACAGGAACGGAGTATTTCTTGAAAAGAACTGAAAAATTGTTTGTCATGATTATCTCTTTACTTTTATAGGATAACAAATCTACAATTTTTTCAATTCTACTGACGGTCATTCAGTACTTTTTTTTAACCGTTCAGTCAACCGTTGAAACAATTGAATATAACGAGGCACTCGAATTGTATGGATCAGCCAAAAACGACATTTTACAGTACTGTTTTGGAGTATTTCAACTTGCAGCCCAATGATGGGCAGGAGGGACTTTTTGTGGCGCTCGAAGAATTTGCGCGACAACGTAATGGTAAACAGCTATTTATCTTGAAAGGTTATGCTGGAACGGGGAAGACTTCGGCACTCGGTGCTTTCGTTCAAGCGCTCAATCATTACAAGGTAAAAACGAAATTAGTGGCACCAACAGGTCGAGCGGCGAAGGTATTTAGTCACAAATCGGAGCAAGAAGCAATGACGATTCACAAAATGATTTACCGCCGCAAATCGAAAATAGATTCAAGTTCGCCCATTAGTTTGCAAGCAAATTTGTTCAAAAACACATTTTTTATCGTGGATGAGGCGTCGATGATCGGAGATTACACCCTCCAAAAAGACGGATCGGTGAGCTCGCGCAACTTATTGGAAGATTTATTTGAGTTCGTTTATTCGGGTGATGGGTGCAAACTGATTTTGATGGGAGATGATGGTCAACTTCCTCCCGTTGGAAGCGATACTTCTCCTGCGTTGAGCGAGGAATATTTGAGTCATCATTTTATGGAACTCAACATTACTTCGTATAAATTGAACGAAGTGGTGCGGCAAGCTTTCGACTCCGAAATTCTCAGAAATGCGACGCGCCTGCGTAATACCGATTGGGTAGACTACCCGAAATTCAACATCCGTGAAAAGACAGATTTGTTCCGAATATCTGGGGTTGAGTTGCAGGATGAACTGGAATCAAGCTATTCGAATGTTGGGGCAGAGGAGACGATTGTGATCACGCGCTCGAATAAGAATGCGAACCAGTATAATCAGCAAATTCGAGGCAGAATTTTGTGGTACGAGGAGGAATTGTGCTCGGGCGATTCGCTGATGGTCGTCAAAAATAATTATTACTGGCTCGGCGACGACAACCGAATAGGGTTCATCGCCAACGGTGAAATTGTGAAGGTGAAACGGATCTTGAAACGCGAAGAGATTTATGGCTTCGAGTTCGCACGCGTCAGTGTGGAGTTCATCGATTACGCCGATTTGGGCGATGTGGAGTTGGTCATTCACACAGAATCCTTGATGTCGGAAGGTCCAGCCCTCACGCGCCAACGGATGAAGGATTTATTTTACGCCGTTGAAGCCGATTACGCTCACCTTCGCTCAAAAAAAGAACGCTACGATTCCATCTTAGCCGATCCGTATTTCAATGCGTTACAAGTGAAATATGCGTATGCAGTAACCTGCCACAAGTCGCAAGGTGGACAGTGGGCTCATGTGTACATCGATCAAGGATTTATCAACGACGATATTCTTGGTCCGGACTATTACCGATGGTTGTACACAGCACTCACGCGCGGAACAGAAAAAGTGTTTTTGGTGAATTTCATGGATGAGTTTTTTGAGTCAAATTAAGAATGTAGAATGCAGAATTAAGAATTGGTTTGCTGCGAAATTCAATTCTTCGAAGCGAAACTAAATCATTCTTAATTCTACATTCTTAATTCTACATTCTTAATTCTACATTTAAAGAGCTGTACAAAAGACCCAGTAATATCCGTAAGTCGAATTTTCGTCGTAAAAAACACCCAATCCCACTTTTTCACTCGATGGATTGAACATGTTTTTATAATGTCCTGGACTATTGAACCATTGCTCATAAGTCGATTTGGGTAAACTATTACCAGCCGCTATGTTTTCTGAATTCACAAAGGAAGCCGAATAGAATTTTTTGATTCGATCGAAAGTGCCGCCAACTTGCACCAATTTCCCACCGTTTCGGTCGTAACTCTTGTGATCGAAATAATCTTGTGTCGCCAAATCGTAAGCATGATAGCGCGCGGCATTCGCCAAGTTCTCATCCCATTCGAGGGCGCCCATTCCTAATTTTGCTCGCTCGGCATTGATTAGTTTGAGTACGTCCTGTTCACCCGTCAAACTGGCAGATTTCACAATTTCCGTTCCCTTGGGCATTCCAAAAAACTGATTTTTAGAATTCACGTTGATTTCAGCCATTTCCGTCTCTTTCAGGTCTTCCTTGATTGGAGAAAGCTTTACGACCTTGGTTTCATTCGGAGTTTCCATCAGCGTGATTCCATCCAAATGTATTTGAACCGATTGATCCAATTGATCCAAATTCGATAGTAATGTTGAGCTGTATTCGTGTTCGTTTAGTGCGTCCAACTCAAGCGCAACAGACTTCGCACGTTTGGTAAGACCAGCTTTGAAGTCGCTCCAACGAACTTCTGCGGCGAGCGTTCCGTCGTCTTTTTCTTCGAAACTAAGCGCATAGTTGATGGCTTGTTTCAAGTTCCGGTATTTTCCAATGGAATTTTTCGATTTGTCGGCTTTTTGGTCGTAAATAATGCTTGAAAAATAATACGCCGATGCATTTTCCGGAAAATGCCGGATGTAACGTTTTGCCACTTCAAGGCATTTCGTTTGGTCTTTGCTGTTGAGTTTTTCCAGGCGATCAAAGAGTAAATCGCGCGACTGTCCTAACAGCGGCAGTGCGATCAAGAGGAGGGCAAGTAATGTTTTCAT
>CALFOS010000272.1 GCA_937919725.1 uncultured Fluviicola sp.
TTCAAATTAAGACACATAGAAGGACTGTCGATTAAAGAAATCGCAGAAGTCCTCGAAATTAGTGACGGTACGGTGAAATCTCGTTTGTTTTATGCGACAAAATACCTCGCCGAAAGTTTAAAAGAATTTAATCCTGTAATAAATAGATAAAATGGAAAGGGATGTAATGGATATCATTAAAGAGAAAGAGTTTATCGAGCTTACGCCAAATGAGCGTGCCGAACTACGCGAGATGTGTAGTACCGAAGATGAATTCAATCAAATGAAAAATTTGTTCGTCGGAATGGAAGCCATCTCATGGTCGAACCCAACTCCGCGTGCAGGGACTAAAGCGAGTCTCGATGCTTTGTTTCAACAAAAACACCCAAAAGCAGCCCCAATTTGGTATAATAGCACACTCGCTTTGATTGTTCCTCGAGAAAAGCCGTTCTACCGTCAACCTCTAATCCAAGCGGCCGCAGTTGGTTTGCTATTTCTCGTCGCGTATCCGTTTGTGAATTCTACTTCGATGGACTCAAAAACAAATCAAGTGGCGCAAATCGATGAAAAAAAAGTGGAGCCAAAGCAGGGTGCTTCTCAAAAATCGAAGCAAGCAGCGGAGCCAAATCAACAGACTCAATCTAACCTTCAACGAAATGAAACGATTGGCTTAAGTGACGAAGAAACCACAACGCGCGCTATTTCTAGTGGATCTGCTTCGGATGCAACCCTTACAGCAAAGAGTCCGCGTACGTTTGATGTAATTGCTGCCGCTCCGTCTCCAGTGATTGGGAGTGTTCCTACTCGACCTGGATCTACCCATCCTGACGGCATTTTTATCGAGAACCGTGCACAGTTGTATTCCGCACCTGCAAGTCGCCAGCCTGCTGTATTTGATTTGTTGACTTCGACGTTTTAAGAGAATTCAATAAGCAATCACAAACTTTCGCTTCTCCATCGAACTTCGACGTGAAACAATTCCCACTCGAAACAGTTCGATCGATAGGTGAAAACGATCATCGTTCGCAAGTCGATCCCACGCCGATTTCATCGAATTACTCCAGTGGATATCATCCAAAATAAACAGTGTTTCGTCGTGCGCGTGAGCCTGAAGTTGTTCCATATATTGAAGCAATGCGTCCCCATCATGATGACCGTCCACATAAATCAAATCGAACTGTTCGTCGATTGAAAGTCCACGCAGGTAATCATCGAATGTGCTCAGTTCACTGCGAATGAATGAATTTTCGTCGATCGTTTCGAGTGCAATCGTTCGCGTGTTTTCACAGGCTTCAATTGTCGTGATTTTGGTGTTTTTCGCTCCCAAAGCCAAGTAAGTTGTTCCAACGCCGAGCGAAGTTCCAAATTCGAGAATGCGTTTGGGTTGATAATGTCGTGCTAGGCGATAAAGGAGCTCACCATATTTCCCTTTGGACGAACTCATACTAAAGATGTGAGAAACTTTTCGTTCGTTTCCGAGTTTTTTTGACCCTGCCCCGAAATCTTGAATGGTGATCTGCCGAAAGTCTATCTTCAAACGATCAAAAAGTTGATTCAGTGCTACTTCGTCGGGATTATCGAGCTTGATCCGAAGACATTTGTCCACAAAATCATACACGAACGGAGAATGAATTCCATGTCGCCCTTTAGCATTCCAACGATATTTTATATATTCGAGCGGCAAAAACATTGACCGAAAATTAAAGAAACTTTTACAATAAACAGTTATGGTTGAAACGACCAGTAGTTTGATTCAAAAAGCACAGGTGTTCGACCAGCAGCCAACGATGAAGTTGAGTGAAGCATGTTCTATCGATAAAGGTATCCTTCGTTTCGATGAGCAACGCCGAGCTGATGCGCTTGAGGCTTTCGAGAATATCGCTGAAAAAGTCGTCTTTTTTATTCCCGCATCTGGCTCAGGATCACGCATGTTCGACGAACTTTACCGTTTTTTGGAATCGGGAATTCACAACGTCGGATCACTACAGTTTTTTGCCGATTTTCAGTCCTTGGCCATTTTTCAATCGCTGAGTGACGAAGAAAAGTCAATGCTCGACACCAAGTCAGAAGTGGAAATTGCACAGTTCGTTCTCCGCTCATCTGGACTCAACTTATTGCGCCGACCGAAGGGCTTGATTCCATTTCATTCTACCGAAAAAGGAATTTTAAATGCATTTCAGGAGCATGTTTTGCAAATTCAGGAATTATTCAATGAGCAGCTGAGCGTTCATTTTACCTTGCAAGATGGATTTCAAGATGAAGTACGTGAAAGTATTTCACACGTCAAGAATAGTAATTTTCTGGACATTGGATTTTCTATTCAAAATAGAAACACGGACGCATTTTGCTTTGATGAAAATCAAAATTTGATGGCCGACGATGGAATTCCAGTCCGCCGACCGGCTGGTCATGGCTCATTGTTAGGGAATTTGGATGAAATGGATGCCGACCTCATTCTTATCAAAAACATCGATAACATTCAGCACCTGTCCAAAAGTCATGAATCGAACGAAACGTGGAAGATGTTGATCGGGAGCCTCAAGCAATTTCAGAGCGAATTGACGGAATTACAAGCTACTTTTTCGACTGAAGCGTTCCGAGAGTTGAATAAGAAGTATCAATTTTTAGCAGAAAACGAACCCGCAACCTTGGAGTTGCTTTCAAAAATAATCGCGCGCCCCACGCGTGTATGTGGAATGGTACGCAACGAGGGAGCGCCAGGTGGTGGCCCGTTTTGGATCGATAAATCAGGTGAAATTACCAAACAGATTGTCGAGAAAGTTCAGATTTCTGAGGAGGTAGATCAACAGAAAATTCTTGCAGGAAGCAGTCACTTCAACCCAGTGATGATCGTGGCATGTAAAAATGACATCAACGGCAAGCGATTGAATCTCCAAGATTTTTCAAACGATGAGCAATACTTGGTGGTCAAGAAACCCTTCGACGGCAAAACAATTTACTACCGTGAACTGCCAGGACTTTGGAACGGGGGAATGTATTATTGGAACACGCTTTTTATCGAAATTCCTTCGGAAGTCTTTAGTCCCGTGAAAACTGTATTGGATTTGACTGCAAGCGAGCACCTTGGATCAAAGGGGTTCTAGCTATCGTGCGAAGCGATGCTAAAAAAATAGAACCCATTATTGAGAACAGTCGATTGCTTTTTTACTACACTCGACAGGACTAAAAATAACTTAAGTAGATGAGTATGAAAAAAGCAATTTTGGGCAGTTTGTTGATCCTCCTGTTCATCGGAATTACTTCATTAGCGCCGAGCGGGAGTCATTTGGCATTACTTGAAGATCGCATCCAAATGCGCAACGGAATGCCACAAACCTATGGTTCGCAAATCACTTCGGATGAAAATGGAAAACAAATCGTTTACCAAATCAAAGATCCGCAATACGTGAACCAACGCAGACGAGAAGTAGGACTTGGACCAATTGAAGACTACTTAAAGCGGTGGGGAATCGATTGGACAATTGAACAAAAATCAAACTAAAAACAAACAAAAAACGACAATGAAAAAAGTAGCAGCTCTTCTCGCGCTTTCGCTGATTTTGGGATCATGTGCGCGCGTGTATTTTACTGAAACGCAACCTGCCAAGGGCAAGCGAATGATGCAGATGCCGACTGAATTACACGGAACATGGACTTCGAAAACTGGAAGTACCGAATTCAAATCTGCTGGAGTGACAATCATGGAAATCAAGCAGGATACCGTGGAAAATAGTACAGCAACCTACAAAGATTATGAATATTTGAACCTCGCGGAGAATTTTCAGCTTTATCAGTTGAAGGATTTATACGTGTTCAATCTGAAAGATGACGATACAGGCTACTGGGAAATTGGGATTCTTCAAATGCAAAAAAACGGTGACATCCACTATTACCATAACAATGAGCCAAAAAATTACACGAAAGACAAAGGTCTGAAGTTAGTTGAAGCGAAATACATGGATGTGGAGAGTGGTGAAGAAACAACTACCAAACTGCTTAACTCCAACTCAGAACTTCAATTGCAGCACGTTGTGTTTTCGGGTAAAGTAAATTACAAAACATTGAAGAAAACGCTCGTTTACGAGAATTTGGCGTCAATTTTCTACACAAATGGTACAATTTTCACGCCAGACCATGAGGATGCGGAATAGGTGAGTTTGAAATATTAATACGAAATTGAAAACCGCAAACATCTGGTTAATAGATCATTGTTAATAAAAATGGCAATCAGCTTGTGTACAAAATTCGTGATCCTGAGTATGTCAACAAACCTCGCGCAGAAGTGGGTTTAGGTCCACTTATAGAATATGTTTAAAGATGGAGACTTGTGTGAACAATCAAACAATAAAATGACTAAATTTCGCTTATGAAAACACTCATCTCACTCCTAGCGCTTTCGATGCTAATGGCTTCATGTGCCCATGTTTACTTCACCGACGTACAGCCTAGAAAGGGGCAGCGTTTGATGGAAATTCCAACCGAATTGCATGGTACTTGGCACACCCTAAAAGGGAGCACTGAGATTCACGCCAAGGGAATCACAATCCTGGAAATGATAGAAGATTCCACTGAAACAGGCACAGAAATTCGGGAGGAGTATAAGTATATGAATCTTAGTGAAGATTTTCAACTCTATCAATCGAAAGACCTCTACGTGTTCAACTTAAGAGAGAGTAGAGCAAAATACTGGGAATTTGGAATGTTGCAGAAAAAGGATAATGGTGATATTAATTATTACACCTGCAATGACCCCAATTCGTATTTGTTTGAAAAAAATCTGAAGTTGATAGAAGCAAAGTATACCGATGGGGAAGAAGAAAAAACCTTTTCAAAAATGCAGAACAATTCGGAGTTGACCCTTGAACATGTAGTTTTTAAGGGGAAAATGGACCACAATACCCTCGTGAAACTTTTGGTTCAGGAGAATTTGATGAACATTTACAAAAAAGATGGAACCATTGAAAACCCGAATTATTAGTTGATAAATGGATTGTTTAACCCTGATAAACACAATCTCGACACACTGGAAATGGAAGCAGTTCCGAGTCGTAACTCCAAAAGTCGCCTTGCTACAATGTAGTAACCGTTTGACGTGTGGATGGCACTAGTTTTAATCTAGTGCCGAATGATTTAGATGATCCTTTATTATTAACTCTTACATCCTTCTATGGTTCTATGCTTTATTCAGTAGTTGATGCTCAGTGAATCATGGAATATTGCCAATTTTTGTAGGTTCTAATCGAATCATCGAAAATTGTCGTCCTATGATTTTGGTCGGTTGAATGGGTTATCGTAATTTTTTGAGAATAAGTATATGTGGTAAATCGGATTCGCAGCATGTTGCGTTTTCTGGTAAAGTGAGTGACTAAACCTTGAAGAAAATACTCATTTATGAGAATTATCGACTATTTATAGTGTATCTCGAATAGCCCATTCGGTAAGGCATTATCACTATTAGTCTTCTTTTCAAGAAAGCTAAATATGCTTTAT
>CALFOS010000273.1 GCA_937919725.1 uncultured Fluviicola sp.
GTTGAAAGTATTCGAACATTTGATGCCAGTACGCAGCTTTCCGTAAAAACCCATGATCATTTCAATATTGTTCCCAATATTCAAGGAAGCTTAATCCGAGAAGGTAATATTTCCTTTTTTGACTTTATCGGTGAGAACGCCGTGATTTGGTTGTCCTCTCTTGAGCAGACTAAAACTAAATTGACAAATGAGTATAAAAACGCGGTAAAAATATTCGACGCATTAACCACACAAACAAAACCCACAATCCCTTCAGATTTATTTCTGCATCAAACTGCTATTGAAAAGACATTAGAGTTACTCTCCGTTGTTGAGTTTGGTTCAGAACATTTTTTCAGTAAGTCTCCGGTAGAGGAATTCAATTTCAAACCACAACCGAGTTTCAATAAAAACTTTGATTTGCTCACGGTGGATTTGCTCAGTCGTGCAAACAATGGTTTTACTAACCTCATCTTCTCAAATCAACCCAAGCAAATTGATCGCTTATACCAAATTTTCGAGGACATAGAATCAAATGTTAAATTTGAGCCGATACCAATCGCACTGCACGAAGGATTTATATCTGAAGGAAACAAGCTCGTATGTTATACCGATCATCAAATCTTTGAACGTTATCATCGTTTTCGATTAAAGGAAGGTTTCCGTCAAGCAAAACAAGCCCTCACTCTTAAGGAGCTTTACAATCTTCAAAGTGGTGACTACGTAACGCACGTAGATCATGGTGTGGGAAGGTTTTCAGGCTTAGAAACCATTGATGTTAACGGGAAGCCACAAGAGGCAATTCGCTTGATTTATAAGGATAATGATGTTTTATATGTCGGAATTCACTCTTTGCATAGAATTTCCAAATTCACAGGCAAAGATGGAGCAGTGCCAAAAATGAATAAACTAGGATCGCAAACCTGGACTATTCTCAAGAACAAAACAAAAAAGAAAATTAAAGAGTTGGCTTTTGATTTGATTCAGCTTTATGCCAAAAGAAAAGCACAACCCGGATTTGCATTTAGTCCCGATACATATCTTCAAAATGAGTTGGAAGCTTC
Organism: uncultured Fluviicola sp.; assembly: GCA_937919725.1. Classification (GTDB taxonomy): domain Bacteria; phylum Bacteroidota; class Bacteroidia; order Flavobacteriales_D; family Crocinitomicaceae; genus UBA4466. The sequence goes on from CALFOS010000273.1 coordinate 1,044, forward strand.
CTTCATGTATGAAGACACGCCCGATCAGTTAAAATCAACAATTGCCGTAAAGGAGGACATGGAATCAAGCATGCCAATGGATCGGTTAATTTGTGGTGATGTGGGGTTTGGAAAAACAGAGATCGCAGTTCGCGCAGCTTTTAAAGCCGTTTCTGACAGCAAGCAAGTCGCTATTCTTGTGCCGACGACAATACTATCCATGCAACATCACCGAAGTTTTAAGGAGCGTTTGGCGGACTTTCCTTGTACGGTAGATTACATTAATCGCTTTAAATCGGCAAAAGAAACTACTGCAACATTGAAGAATCTCGCTGAGGGGAAAATAGATATTCTAATTGGGACACACGCGCTGGTTTCAAATCGGGTTAAATTCAAAGATCTTGGATTAATTATCGTCGATGAAGAACAGAAGTTTGGTGTTTCTGTGAAAGACAAATTAAAGACTTTGCGTGCGACAGTAGATACGCTCACATTAACTGCTACTCCGATTCCAAGAACGCTTCAATTTTCGTTAATGGGCGCGCGAGATTTAAGTATCATTAATACACCACCGCCAAATCGTCAGCCAGTACTCACCGAGATTATTCAATTCGATGAAGAAATAATTCGTGATGCTATCGCTTACGAAGTTGGTCGTGGAGGACAAGTATTCTTCGTTCACAATCGCCTTCAAAATAT
>CALFOS010000274.1 GCA_937919725.1 uncultured Fluviicola sp.
GTGCTATTTATCAAGTGGGGTTGGCTGGATTTCAAATTGCCACCGCTCATCCCTCGTTTGTTAATTACTTCTGCAGTTTGCTCAGCCATCATCAATGTGAGTATATTGGGAATTGACATCTTGATGCACGTTGGAGATTCAACGCAAGAACCGTTCAAGCTCTCGTCGATCATCATCAGTACGTTTTCGCTTTCAATCCTAATTTTGTTCTGGAATGCGATCTATTTTACCTTCCATTTTTTTCAGCAATCACGGAAGCAAGAGGTATCGAACCTCGAATTAACGGCCAGCAATCGTGAAAGTGAGTTGAAAAATTTAAGGTCACAACTGAATCCACATTTCTTGTTCAACTCGCTCAATAGCATCCGTGCTTTGGTTGACATCGAACCTGCAAAAGCGAAAAAATCGATCACGACCTTGTCCAATTTACTCCGACAGTCGTTGATGATGGGGAAGGAAAACATGGTCACCGTGCAGCAAGAACTCGACATTGTGCGCAATTACTTGGATTTGGAAAGAATTCGCTTCGAAGAGCGTTTGATCGTTCACTGGGAGATCGACGACTCGCTTTTATTGATAGAAATTCCTCCGTTTTCGATGCAAATGATGGCGGAAAATGCGGTGAAACATGGAATTTCAAACCTGAAGGAGGGTGGAGAAGTAGTGGTCTCGGTGCTCCGAACGAACGATGGATTTACCTTGCAGATTGTTAATTCCGGAGAATTGGGTAGAACAATTGATTTGGGCGTAGGAATTCAAAATATCAAACAACGACTGAAATTGCAATTCGGCGAAGACGCCACTTACACTATAGCACAATCTGGCGAGCAAGTGATTGCCAAAATTGAATTTAAGAATGAAAGAGTTTAGAACGATAATAATAGACGATGAACGCCTCGCGCGTGAAGAATTGAAAAGTTTGTTGAAAGATTTCATCGAAATCAACATCATTGATGAAGCGCAAAATGGCGACGAAGGAATCGAGAAAATCAAACGATTGAAACCCGATTTGATCTTTTTGGACGTTTCCATGCCTGGAATGTCAGGCTTCGAAATGCTGAAAAAGTTGGAGGAAATTCCATACGTTATTTTCGTGACTGCCTACGACGAGTTCGCTCTCAAAGCATTCGAAGTCAACGCACTCGACTACTTGCTCAAGCCAGTAGACATTGACCGACTCGCCGAAGCGATCGAAAAACTCAAGCAAAAGGAAGAATCCGATTTTGAATCAAGCCACAGCACCAAAACTATTCGTGCCGATCGTTCACTCACTATCGAAGACCGGGTGTTCATCAAGGACGGAGAGAAGTGTTACTTCGTTAAACTTGCGGAGGTGCGCATGCTCGAATCGGATGGAAATTACGTGAAAGTGTATTTTGGAACGAACCGACCGCTCATTTTACGCTCACTAAATAGCTTCGAAGAACGCTTGGATCCAGCTTCGTTTTTCCGCGCTAATCGGAAATTCATGATTAACCTGGAATGGGTCGAACACATCGAAAACTGGTTCAATGGCGGGCTGAAAGTAGAGTTGAAAGGTGGAGAAAAGATCGAGATTTCGCGCCGACAGGCAATTCGGTTCAAGGAAATGTTGTCGTTGTAGTAGATCCTTTTGGGTGAAATTTAATGGAGAT
>CALFOS010000275.1 GCA_937919725.1 uncultured Fluviicola sp.
ACCATACCAATTATCTCCATGAACACATTTCCTCCTCCTAAATTCAGCTTTCCAAGAAATTCAAGGATCCCAGAAACATCTGATATTCCTACTTGATCACTCAAGAAATTTGTAATAATCTCCACCATTGTATCATGCCCCACAATTCGCCCAAAAATGACGACAAATAAATAGAGAATTGGAACCAATGCAAATATCGCATAGTAAGCTAGGGCAGCACCATGAAGGAAAGATCGTTCTTGTATGAATTCCTTGAACACAGTTATGATAAGATGCTTACGGTTGCCGTTCATTTCGTTTTTGAATATAGAAATGCGTCGTTTCGTTCATTTCTCGGTCTGACGAAAGTACGATTTTTGAACCGTCTTTGGATTCGAAATAATTCAAAACGATTAAACCCGTGTCAATGGCGCTCACGAATTTAAGTTCAATTTTCGTCGATCCCTCCGTCATCGAATATTCATTTGGTCGAAATAAATGCTCCTTTCCACCGAGTGAAATTTTGTTCATTGTTCCAAGTAATTCCGCCTGAGTCAAAGAATCTGGACGGTAAAACATCTCCGATGGACTTGCATCGCGTACAATTTTTCCGTTTTCAAGGTGGAGCATCCGATTCACAAGTCCCATCAATTCGGTTCCGTCATGAGAAACGATTACAATTGTCGTATTCCGAAGCGCGTTCAAACGAAGTAAATAATGCATGATTCGAAAGCGCAGCGCTTGATCTAAGTGGACAAAGGGCTCATCCAAAAATAAAACTGCAGGTTCGCACGCCAATGCCCGTGCCATGGATAAACGCTGTTGCTCTCCACCCGATAAAAGGTGGGCTTTTTGAGTACGTAAATCACTCAATTCAACCAGTTCGAGTACCTCATCAATCAGTAGTGCCCGCTCTTTTTGGGGAAGATGTAATACTTTTTCGCGCACATTCTCCTCCACTGTATGGAAAGGATCTAATGCAAAATCTTGGTTCACCAATTGCAATTCTTCGTATCCAGCAATCAATTTTTCAGTTGGTCCAATTAGTTTTTGATCGTTAAAGAAAATTAATCCAGAAGAAACATCCAAGTGAGCAGAAATTGCTTTTAATAGCGAGGTCTTCCCCATTCCACTTTTGCCGATAACACCAACAATTTCGCCCGACTTTATAGTCAAAGAAACAGCATCGAGAATTTGCTTTTCACCAAATTTTAAAGAAACTTCATCGAGTTTAAGCATTAGAATATCAATTCTTTTGGAAATTCCTGCGCAGTAAAGTACATGCCGGGAATTGGATTTGTGAGTGGTTCGTAGTCTTTTAAACTTACTTTCAATATAAATCCATCCGCTTCTTCGATCCATTCGTGTGAATCATATAATGATTCCGAACATCCGAGAATGGTCTGTTGATCACCCTTCAACTCAAACAAACGCATATTTTCGATATCGAAGTGAAAGTCTTTTCCGTCAGGATACTGCCCTTGCAGCGGATACGAGGCACCTTCATGCATTTCCATTCCTTGTACATTGGTGGTGATGTTCAATTCGTCCTCCCATTCGTGCATGCGATTATTCTCCGATTCTTTTCCATCGTGATTTGCTTCTGCATGTTCAACCGAAAAATCATCGTTGAGTAGATAAAAGTGCACTTTACAATTCATAATTGTTGTTTTGGTGGTAAAAATATCAACTTTCCTGTTGGCGGAAGTACAAGTAGCCTTATTTTTGCTCACGAAGAACGAATTTGATGAATATACTAGAAATACGCAAAAACAAAAGTCACTCGATTGAGCGACGACACCCATGGATTTTCTCTGGGGCAATACTGACCGAGACTGCTGAATTAACCGATGGCGATTTGGTCACCATAACAGATCATGAGAATTATTTTATCGCACGCGGACATTTTCAACACGCCACAATCGCAGTTCGGATACTGACTTTTCACGACGAAGAGATTGATGCGGACTTTTTCCGATATCGAATAAAGGATGCCGTGGATGTTCGTTTGCAACAAGGATTAATCCGCGAAGACAATAATATAGTACGACTTGTTCATGGCGAAGGAGACAGTTTGCCCGGATTGATTGTGGATTATTACGCAGGAGTTGCCGTGATTCAATGTCACAGCATCGGAATGCATAGTTCTCTCGAACATATTACCGCGGGACTTGTGAGTGCACTCGGCGAAAAATTGATTGCCGTTTATTCCAAATCATCCGATACACTTCCAGAGCGCGTAGATAATAAGGATGGCTATTTGTACGGAACCTGCGAAACGCCTCACATCGCTTTGGAGAATGGCGTGAAATTCAACATCGATTGGATTAACGGGCAGAAGACGGGCTTTTTTATTGATCAAAGGCAAGATTGAAATGGTATGGTCGTGCGAAAGAAA
>CALFOS010000276.1 GCA_937919725.1 uncultured Fluviicola sp.
CTTCCAACTGATTTTTGATCAACGGCGAAACAAACTCAAACTTCATGTCGCTTCCTGCAATCATCGTGAATTGGAAGATCATTTCACCTTCCAATCTAACTTCATAAACTAGATCGTAAGTATTCGGATGACAACAGCTTTCGTTTCCAAATTGAAGTCTACTCAAACTGTCTTTTCCTTGGCAACCGATGTAGCTTTCTTTTTTATTGAATTTCACCGCACTCGAAAACAATCCTTTACCGAAATATGCTTTTACGACTGAATCACATTGATTTTTCGCCAGATTATCTTGGTGGTAGCATGGTTGAAAGCGCGGATCTATCTCGTCTTTATCCTGCACATCGTCTGCGCCGCTTGAAGTACAAGCAGAGAATCCGAAGAAAAGAAACAGGAGTATGACCGTGAATCGCATGAGTGGATGTTGAGTGTTTAAGTACTAAAGATACAGATGATTTTTAGTTTGAAGGAGCCGCGGCAGGAAAAATATTTTCAGGAAATCCTGATTTTTTCACTCAATTCGTCCCGATCTTAACGCCCATTTTTTTTCCGATGCCGCGCAATCCGTTTTTGTCGGCGTGCATTTTCCTTTATGGACTTCCGTGCCTGTTTGCTTTGTGAACGCCAATAGTTTTTGTACGCCTCCTTCTGAAGTTTCTTCCCGGCCTTCGCCTTATTCTTATTTTCCTTCGCTAGTTGCTCTTGTACTTGCTCATTCGACATCATACCGCTATCCTTACTACTGCCACAACTCGTTAAATTTAAGGCGAGCAACAATAAAAAGGCGGTATAAAACGTTTTTATCTTCATACATTTGTATATCTACACAACGCAATGAAGGTACAATTTATTTTATTCATGTTGGTTTTCGCATCCATTTCGGCTTGTGGAAAAAATGATCCACATCCCGTACCCAGTGTCCCGTTTGATTTTTCAATCGATATTTCGCTTCCCAGTTATAATTCGCTTATGGGCGTAAGTGGGTGGACGTATGTGAACGGGGGTTCGCGCGGCATCGTCGTGTATCGTCGCGGTGTAGATGAGTTTATCGCCTTCGACCGTCATTCGCCAGCAGATGTGAACGGAACGTGTCCACAACCACTCGTAACTGACCCCGACAATTTTCTGCAACTCAACGACACGTGCAACAACGCTACGTTTTCCTTGTACGACGGAGCGCCCATCACCAATTCAACCTTCGGACTTCGCATGTATTCGACCATTTGGGACGGAAATCACGGCCTCCGAATTTACAATTAGTCCAAGTTCAGTTCACTAAGATTGATAGACTTTTCCGTATCTTTGCCGAGCAAAAACATCACATGAACGAAATTACCGTTACCATCATCGATCGAGAAGGCGTGAGCCACGAACTGGTCGCACCAACCGACATGAGCATGAACATCATGGAAGTGTGCAAATCCTACGACCTGCCCGTGAAAGGCGAGTGCGGTGGAATGGCGATGTGCGCTACGTGTCAGTGTTACCTCGAATCCGACACGGAACTTCCCGAACAAAACGACAACGAACTCGACATGCTCGATCAAGCGTTTTTCGTGAAAGAAAACAGTCGATTGGGATGCCAAATTCATGTTTCCGAGGAAATTGATGGGATTGTTTTACGTTTGGCACCAGAAGAATAAAGGTACGCTTCACGTCGTGGCTCGTTTCACGGTATGCATCATCAAATTTCCCGATAAAAAGAAGGACAGGGCGCTCCCGTGAAAAACGGGTCAGGCTGTCCGCTGTATCTCGTTGCGCTAACGCTCCAACGAGGATGCCGCTTCCATCCTTAGCGCAAGTGCTCATCTTCGAACCAACTAGTTTGAAATTCGCGGATTTCTTCTTCTCACGAGAATCCACACCAAGGCAAAAATGAAGCGCGCGAAAAGTTCATAAGCTGTTGCCATAACGTATCCAATTGCTGGACCGAGGTTTCCAAAAATGAAAGAGTTGGGAGGCAGCGACCGAACATAGATCAAATGCGAAAGATTGAGCGCGAGTAGAAATCCGAAGACGGAAAAAAGTAGATTTTCCTAAGTCGAGTGGGGCGCATCATCAAGTAAGAACTGATCACGAACAAGAGGCAAAGAAGGATAATTCCAATCGCTTTAGCGTCCATGGATGAGTAAGACTTGGATAATCGGTTTGCATTAGCAAGTTGTCAGAGCGCTCGCGGTTCTAGGTAACGATATGCCCTTAATCGTCGCGGTTGAGATCAATCTTCACGATTCGCGACTAAACCAATAAATTCAAGGAATCAAAATACACCTTAACCCGATCGACGTGCGTTTCTTTTTCTTCGGTATCCAACCAACTCGCCTCAAACGCATTGATCGCCAATTGCATCAACTGATCATTACTCAGGTTTAAAGCCTTCGCGGTTTCGTAATAATTCTCGTTCATGTAACCTCCAAAATACGCTGGATCGTCTGAATGAATCGTTGCCTTAATTCCTTTATCGAGCATTTTTGTAACTGGATGATCCTCCATTTTTTGGATGACTTTTAGTTCGAGATTACTCAGTGGACACAAGGTTAAAGGAATGTTCGTTTCCAGTAATCGTGCAAGTAAGGCTTCGTCGTCCAAACACCGATTTCCGTGATCAATTCGCACAACTTTCAACAAATCGAGTGCTTCCCAAATATAGTCCGATGGACCTTCTTCGCCCGCATGAGCCACTAATTTGTAACCGTGCTTTGCAGAAGCGCCAAACACATTTGCGAACTTACTTGGAGGATTTCCCATCTCGGACGAGTCCAATCCAACACCCGCGATCCAATGCTTAAATGGCAGCGATGATTCCAGTGTTTTAAAGGCTTCTTCTTCGCTCAAATGCCGCAAATACGACATGATCAGTTTGTAGGAAATGTTCAATTCAAGCTTCGCTTTTTCGAGCGCATTCCGAATTCCTGTTATTACTACGTCAAACGGGATTCCTCTGTCTGTATGCGTTTGCGGATCGAAAAATACTTCCACATGCACCACATTTTGACTGTGTACTTTCGTGAGATAAGCCCACGTTAGATCGAAAAAATCTTGTTCATGAAGCAACACGTGCGCGCCCATGTAGTAGATGTCCAAAAATTCTTGAAGGTTGTTGAACTTGTACGCTTTCTTTAACGATTCGATCGAATCGTATGCCAAGGTAATGTTATTCCTCTTGGCTATTTCAAACATGAGTTCGGGTTCAAAACTCCCTTCAATGTGCAAGTGAAGTTCCGCTTTTGGGATGCCTTGAATAATTCGGTATAAGTCGGATGAGATCATATGTTGAGATTATTGAAAAATTAGTTCCCTGCGTCGATCTTCTTTTCGAAGCTGCGGAAAGCAATATTACTGATTCTTTTACGGATTAGAAAATGTGGAGGGCTTGTGCGCTTGAAAAAACCTTTCGTTTGAGATTGAATAATAAGGATATGACCCCTATTTTTTTGAGCTAAACCCAGCTTGATCATTTTTTTATCCCTTAATTTAGAATAGACAGGAATATCACTCCGAACAAACAATATACTGAACCAGCAAACCCTTTATTTTCAGCAGAGGAAAAAAAAGCATCAATATTGAGATGACAGGTACAATCATCATTACCGGATCTAAATAATTTAGTTTTCGTCTCAAATATTTCTAACGCGTTTAGTTCCAATTCGCTTTTGGATTTCAGTGCGTTCAAGTAGAAAAAAAAGAAGACGAAATAAATTAGAATAAGACCGAATGCATAATAAAAAAAGAGTTCAAACCATTGCGGTTCACTTAACATGGCACCATTAAACTCATCAATTTTTGAGTTAAGTGTGGAAGATTTATCGCCAAAAGCTGACCTTATCTGGAGTATTAAAGAGGTCTCTAGAATATTAAATAAAAATTTTAATGGATAGATGTAAAATAGAATCAGAAATAAAAATAGAAAATTCAAAACCTTCGTTTTGGTGTCTTCCA
>CALFOS010000277.1 GCA_937919725.1 uncultured Fluviicola sp.
ACTCTGTCAAACAGGTTGTTAAAGTATCTTCTATTCAACTTGAATACGTAAGCATAAAAAATATCAGGAACCTCCGTAAAAGGTAAATCTAAAATTTCAAAACGCGGTAATAGACATTTAAGGAAAGCCCCTATATCTACCATCATTATCAGCAGTAAAATACAATGAGGCTCACAAAGATCTATACATCAGGATCGTATCGGAAAGCGGGCTTAAAATGAAAGCTTTAGTAGCAGTACAAAGAAAAATGTTAGAGCTGATTTATGTGATTTATAAAAACAAAACAACTTTTCAAACCAATTATGAGCAAGAAAAAAGAGCATGCAACACAAATATGGTTGATGCTCTTTAGAAACTAGCTTAAAGCCGTCTTGAAAAACAAATTTATAAAATAAGAAACAAAATGACTAGGAATTTAACACAGAATCTATCGGGAGAAGGCAAGCAACTGAATCACCGTTTTTATGCAGAGCACTAAAGCCTGAAGACGGAAATAGCGTCCACCGAAAAAGGCACCAGCGCAGCTAAAAAAAAATCCCCTCTGAATAAACAAAGGGGATTTAAATTAGTGTGAAGTTAAACCTACTGTCTACTTCATCCAAAGATCGAAGCGTCCAGCAATCCAATTTTCCAACTTTCCAATCTCAATAATAAATCGCTCTTCTTACCTTCGTAATGTATTTCGCCATGCGGATCACTTGCTTCGTGTAACCAAATTCGTTGTCGTACCAAGCATACAATACAACGTTTTTACCGTCAATAGAAACAATCGTCGCATTCGAATCAAATACGGAACAACAGGTGTTTCCAATGATATCGCTAGATACTAACTCTGGATCAGTTGCGTAATAAATTTGGTTCACCAATTCACCGTCCAAGGCTGCTTTGCGCAATGTTTCGTTGATTTCTGCTACCGACGTTTCTTTCTTCAATTCCAAGCTCAAAATCGCTAAAGATCCGTTTGGAGTTGGCACTCGCACCGCGTTGGCCGTCAATTTGTCTTTCAAATCTGGAATCACTTTTGTCACCGCAGCGCCTGCTCCAGTTGAGGTGATCACCATGTTGATGGCTGCCGAGCGCCCACGTCGCGGTTTGTCGTGCATGTTGTCCAACAAGTTCTGGTCGTTCGTATATGCGTGCACTGTCTCAATGTGACCTTTCACCACTCCGTATGCATCGTTCACTACTTTCAATACCGGTGAAATCGCATTCGTTGTGCACGATGCTGCCGAATAAATCGTCTCCGTATCCAAATCTAAATCTCCTTGGTTGATGCCGTAAACGATGTTCGGAATTTCTTTCCCTGGTGCTGTCAACAATACGCGCGATGCTCCTTTTCCTTTCAAGTGACGAGAAAGTGCTTCACGGTTTTCGAAAACTCCAGTATTGTCGATGATCAATGCATTGTCAATTCCATAAGCTGTGTAATCAATATCTTCTGGATTTTTCGCTGAAATCATTTTCACGATTTGTCCGTTGATCACCAATGCTTCGTTGGCAACATCTACCGTTACCGTTCCGTCAAATGCGCCGTGTACCGAATCGTTTTTCAAGAGTGAAGCACGTTTTTCCATTTCCGCTTCCGAATTTCCTCGGGTAACGATGGCGCGCAATCGCAACTGCTGACCTTTCCCTGCTTGTTTGATCAATTCGCGGGCTGCCAATCGACCGATCCGACCGAATCCGTACAAGACCACATCGCGTGGTTGAAAGGGTTGTGCGTTATCCAAACCGAATGCCGCTAGCTTATCTTTTAAAAAATCGCGCTTTGTGGTGTACTTTTTTTGTTCCTTCAACCATTCGCTGGCCAATTTCCCAATGTCCAATTTTGCTGGAGCCAAATCCATGCGCAACAATTCTGTGGACAAATCTGAGGTCGTGAAAATATCGACTGGTTTTTTAATCACCATGTGCGAATACACGTGCAATTTTAATACTTGCGATACCGTGATGTCGTTTAGATGATTTCGGAAGAAAACCAGTTCTACTCCTTTGTCATACAATAATTCTCCTACGTTGCTTGAAAGTTTTACCGCCGCACGTTCTTGTTCAATGTGCGATTTCAATTCTTGTTCATAACCTAGCGCTGTCTCCATGTGTTGTAAAAGTAAAGTGTTGAAAATAAAAGATATGCATAAAAAAAAGCTGCCCACATTTGGGCAGCTTTCAAATCTTATCCGAGATAAGCCTTAAGCAGTTTGTTGCGCGATGTATGTCGAAGTCGGCGGATTGCTTTTTCTTTAATCTGACGAACGCGCTCGCGTGTCAAGTTAAATTTTGCTCCAATTTCTTCGAGTGTCAAACCGTGATTCATTCCTATTCCAAAAAACAATCGAATGATCTCACGTTCTTTGTCGGTGAGTGTGCTCAAAGAGCGTTCGATTTCTTTTTGAAGCGATTCTGCCATAAGGGCGTGATCGGCTTTCGGTGAATCATTATTTGCCATTACATCCATCAATGTTCCTCCATCTTCCGAAGTAGATAGGGGAGCATCCATCGATACGTGACGTCCTGAAACGTTCAGGCTTTCTTTGATCTTGTCTTCTGGAACTTCCAATGCCTCTGCCAATTCCTCAGCCGATGGTGGTCGTTCGAATTCTTGTTCAAGGCGTGAAAATGCCTTGTTAATCTTGTTTAATGAACCAACTTGATTCAATGGAAGACGGACAATTCGCGCTTGCTCAGCCAAAGCTTGCAAGATCGATTGACGAATCCACCATACAGCATAAGAGATAAATTTGAATCCACGTGTTTCATCAAACTTCTGTGCTGCTTTAATTAGACCTAAATTTCCCTCGTTAATGAGGTCAGGCAAAGTCAAACCCTGATTTTGGTATTGTTTTGCTACCGATACTACGAATCGAAGATTGGCTCTCGTTAGTTTTTCAAGGGCCTGTTGGTCTCCTTGCTTGATTCTTCTAGCCAATTCTACTTCTTCCTCTGCAGTAATCAACTCTTCTTTACCAATGTCTTGCAAATACTTGTCGAGTGACTGGCTTTCGCGGTTGGTAATCGACTTGGTGATTTTTAGTTGTCTCATAGTTGTTTTATCCTTCTATAATTTAAGCATAGAAAGCATGGCTGCAAAGATACGACCAAATGCAAACGTTTTCCAAAAAAAATGGGTACTATTTTCACATTTTCTTAACAGGGACTTAATCTATTAACATTGAACGTTTAAAGTCCAATTGCTACGTAGTCTTTCTTCCCTGATTGCGTCATTACTTCAAGCAATACTCCTTTGTTGCTTCCTCTTAGTTTATTTGTTAATTCTTCCGCACTCAATACGGCTTGGTTGTTGATCTTCGTGACGATCATCCCCGGTTGCAGTCCAGCCGATTTTAGCTTACCTGCGCCCAAAGTTTCAATCTTCACTCCGCTTGTTATTTTAAGTTCCTCTTTTTCTTTACTCGTTAATTCTCCAAATGTTGCACCGAGTGCGGTGTTTTTTTGAATTTCTTCTTTAGTGATTAACGTGGTTTCTCCGTCTTTGTTACGCAATACGATTTCGGTAACTTCCACGGATCCATTTGCTTTACGAACAGTTACAGCTACCTTATCACCGGGTTGTCGGCTTCCTATTTTTTCCTGGAGCGATGCTGCGGATGTCACAGGCTCGGTTCCAACTTTCAAAATCACATCACCTGCCAAAATTCCTGCTGCTTTGGCACCACTGCTCGCTAATACACTTGTAACGTAAACGCCATCGAGGTTCTTCAAGTTCTTTTGTTCTTTCAATTCTTGTGTGATGTCGGACATCTGAATTCCTAAATACCCGCGCTGAACGACTCCGTAAGCGATCAAATCTTTCATCACTTTCTTTACCAAATTCACTGGTACGGCGAACGAATATCCGGAGTAACTTCCCGTTTGCGATGCGATTGCAGTATTAATTCCGATCAGTTCTCCATTCGTGTTCACCAATGCACCGCCACTGTTTCCTGGGTTCACGGCTGCGTCAGTTTGAATAAATGATTCGATGGGAACCATCCCCGCATTCGATTTTCCGCCGCCAATCATGTTCAAGTTACGTGCTTTCGCGGATACAATTCCTGCGGTAACGGTGGAGGTGAGGTTGAATGGATTCCCAACTGCCAAGACCCATTCGCCTACGTGTAAGTTGTCGCTGTTTCCCAATGGAAGTGCGCTCAAATCTTTGGCTTCTATTTTCAAAACGGCAATGTCGGTGGATGGATCGGTTCCTACAACCGTTGCTGTGTATTTTCTATTGTCATTGAGGGTGACTTCAATTTCCTTCGCTTCAGCAATCACGTGGTTGTTTGTCACGATGTATCCTTCTTCGGAAATGATCACGCCCGATCCTGAGCCAGAACCGTATTGCTTGTACTCGCGTCCGCCTGAGCCGGGTCCGTAGAAGAATTCAGAAAATACATCGCGCTGAAAATGCGTGGTTTCCACCTTCGTCGTTACGTGAACAACTGAGTTCAAACTGCTTTCTGATGCCATCACGAAATCTTCCGAGGGTACAGCACCGGCCCAACTCGTGCGTTTGGCCAAATTGTTCGATTGACCATCCAAAATGGTGTCTGATTGAGGCGATGCTCCACTGCCATTCAAAATAAAAAAGGCTGCAAGCGGTAACATTCCACCCAGCAGTCCTAGCCCAAAATTTGTCAATTTACTGTTCATATTTATCTGGTTGTTTATTCAATTCTATCAAGTATAACGACAATCTTGCCTTTGACACAAGTAATGTGCTGTTAAAGATTGTTAAGTCTTGAATGGTCAGACTTGAGTTTGATTGACCTTATCTTTTGCTAGATAAGTAGATTAGGGCGATTGCGCGCTTCGATTCATTTCTTTCTGTAAATTTGCAGAGCATGAAGATCAATTTTGTAAAATATCAGGGCACGGGCAACGATTTTGTGATGTTGGACAACATGACAGGAAAATTTGACAGTCTGACAATCGAGCAGATTCGCTTTTTGTGCGATCGAAAGCTGGGGGTTGGTGCCGATGGATTGATCAAAATCTCGAAAGATCCAAACGCCGATTTTTATGTCGATTACTTTAATGCAGATGGTTCGCAGAGCTTTTGCGGAAATGGAGCACGCTGTTCCACTGCATTCGCGGAGAAAATTGGCTTGATCGATTCTTCCACGCGTTTCAATGCGATTGATGGATTTCATCGGGCGGAAATAGCCAACGGAATTGTGCGCGTTGAAATGCACGATGTGGCAAAAATTGATCAGATAAGCGATGACTTTTTTGTGCAAACAGGATCGCCTCATTATATTCATTTGAAAGCGGAAAACGATCAGGACATTGTTTCCTACGGTAGGTTAATACGATACTCGGAAAAATTTCAAAAAGAGGGAGTTAATGTAAATTACTTAACTGTTTTATCGAAGTGTGAAATTGAGGTGGAAACCTACGAACGTGGAGTGGAAGATGAAACGCTTTCGTGCGGAACGGGCGTTACTGCGTGTGGATTGATTCATATGAGTTTAAACGATACTATTTCAAACGTTTCCGTGAAAACAAAGGGTGGAAATCTATCGGTAACGGCAGATCGAAAAGGCGAGGGGTTTACGAATATTTGGTTGAGTGGACCAGCAATTTTAGTGTTTGATGGAAGTATTGAAGTCTAATCATACGCTCACCGAAATTAGTGCGTACGATCGTTCGTTGTTCAACTTAAACGCGGCATATCTCTGGATTTGGAATCCATCAGAAATCCCACCACACATGGGGCTTTCAATTGAAAATGCTTATTTCAGCCTGAAATCAACTGGCCTAGATAATGGAATTGATCTCAAGGAAATGATTCAGCGCATCGAACGTAAGAGAATTCCAGTGATTGCGTTGGAATTGGATCTGCGTTTCACTGCAACTGATTGCTATTCGATTTTCTCCAATTTTTCGCAAACAATCCCACACAAAATTACGTGCTTGAATCCAATCAAAGAAGTACTCGGCAAGAGCTCACCTTCAAAATTGATTGAATTACTCGAGATTCTGGATTCCAAAGAGCAAATTTTACGAAAAACAGCGTGGAATCTACCCGTTAACTCACTCGATTTGCCCGAATATTCTGTAGAAGAAATTCACGCGCATCTGAAATCTCTGCCAAAATAAGTCGGATGGAAATTACGCTACGTCTTCCCATTCTAAGTGATGCCGAAACCATTCTTTCGTGGGAGAATAATCGTGAAAACTGGCACGTGAGCGACAACGATAGCCCTTATTCTCTGGAAGATATCATTGAATTAATTCTGTCTTTTCAAACAAGCGAAAAACCGGAGCAAATTCGATTTATCATTCATTCCGAAGAATTGCTTTTGGGCGCTGTCGATCTTTTTGATATTAATTATGAAAATAAATCGGGGGCAATTGGTATTTTGATCGCCGAACAGGAGTTTCGAAGAAAGGGAGCAGCCACGATGGCACTCGATTTGATCGAAAATGAAGCGCTAAAATTGGGGATC
This sequence comes from uncultured Fluviicola sp., assembly GCA_937919725.1. GTDB lineage: Bacteria > Bacteroidota > Bacteroidia > Flavobacteriales_D > Crocinitomicaceae > UBA4466. The sequence goes on from CALFOS010000277.1 coordinate 6,450, forward strand.
GAACGATTAACGGCAAGCATTCATAGCGAAAACGTACAAAGTTGTGCCCTTTTCGGGAAAATGGGCTACCTTATAGTTTCGAATGAAAAAATGAAGGATGCGCAAATAATCAGTATTGAAAAATGGGTAAAAAAGGAATCATAATCGCACTTGTTGCACTCGTTGGTATCGCAGTATACATGGGGCGGCACAAAATAAAGGCGTTTTTCTCAAGTGGATCACGCACCACTAATGGGATGGAAGTGAAATTACTCTTCCGTGAAGATCCTTCGGCGACCTTTTTGGCGAAAACACTGGTTGAAAATGGTATTTTATCGACGGAAAAACAGTTTTTGGATGCGATTGCCGACGGAAATGTAGATTCAACGAAATTTGCTGCTGGAAAGTACATTATTTTGACAGGAACGAAGATTCCCGAGCTCGTTGATGGATTCATGAAGGGCGAAAATGGTCACGGAAAAGCGGAGCAGAAAGTACGTGTTCTCTTCAATCGGTGCGAGGTCATTGCAGACATCGGTTCCAACATCAGCAAATGCATTCTCGCGGATAGCGCGTCACTCGTCGATTATATCCTTGACCCAAAAACACTTCAAAAATACGATTTCACCGCTGAGCAAATTCCCGCGCTCTTTATTCCGAAGGAATATGAAATGTATTTCGATACCGATCCTGCTGAATTCGTGGAAATCATGGCGGCTGAATTTCGTGCCTACTGGACAGCCGAACGTCGAGAAAAACTAAGAAAAGTTGGACTCACATCGCCTTCTCAAGCTGTTACACTCGCTAGTATTGTGTACATGGAGCAATCGCGTGTGCCCGAGGAATGGCCGATTATCGCAAAATTGTATCTAAATAGAATCAAGCAAGGAATTCCCTTGCAAGCCGATCCAACCTTCAAATTTTGTTGGCCCGATCGTTTGAAAGGCGTCGAGCGTTTGATGGATAAACACCGCGATAAGGACTGTCCATACAACACGTACATTTACCGTGGAATTCCACCTGGACCGATCTGCTTGCCGCCCTACAAAGTGGTGGATGCAGTACTAAATCCTGCGGATGTGAACTATATTTTCCTCTGTGGAGATGGAACCGGACACCACAATTTTGCAACCACGAACGAACAACACAACAAAAATGTGGCGATCTACAAAAAGTGGCTGAAAGAATATTTAAAGAATAAATAATGAGCGATTTAAAACGAAGAACCTTCTTCAAATTGGGATTGGTAGGTGCAGCGATGAGTTTCATCAAACCTTCGAAAGCAGCTGAGTTGATCGAGAAATCGACGGAAAGCCAATTTCGTGTAGGGCGAAAAATGATCGTTGTTTCCACGTGGGAGCATGGTCTGGCTGCGAACAAAGCGGCGTGGGAAATCATTTCGGGTAATGGAGCCTCACTTGATGCTGTTGAAAAAGGCGTGATGGTGACCGAAGCAGATCTCACGAACAGAAGCGTAGGAATTGGTGGTCGACCTGATCGCGATGGACATGTTACGCTCGATGCGTGCATCATGGACCATAAATCGCGCTGCGGTGCGGTAGGTTGTTTGGAGGGAATTGCGCATCCGATTTCCGTCGCAAGAGAAGTAATGGATTCCACGCCTCATGTGATGCTGGTAGGCGAAGGCGCGCGAGAATTTGCGCTGGATTACGGTCACGCAATTATAAAAACGCCGATCAAGGAAGTAAAGAACGACTGGAAGGAGTGGAAAAAGGAAAATAAGGAGGTTTTCGAAAAACCAGTCATCAACCACGAAAACCACGACACCATAGGAATGCTCGCGCTGGATGCGCATGGAAATTTGAGTGGTGCGTGCACAACGAGCGGATGGGCGTATAAATTGCACGGTCGTTTGGGTGATTCACCGATTATTGGCGCTGGATTGTTTGTTGACAACGAAATTGGTGCTGCATGTGCAACAGGACTCGGCGAAGCGGTGATTCGAATTGCGGGAAGTCACACGGTGGTTGAGATGATGCGCCAAGGACACTCTCCGCAAGTTGCATGTGAAATGGCGGTTGAACGAATCATTCAAAAACACGAAGATTTGACCGGATTACAAGTGGGATTTTTGGCCTTGGATAAATATGGAAATCATGGTGGTTACTCGGTTTACAACGGATTCAACTACGCCATTAAAACAACAAATCAAGAAGAAATGATCGATGCTACATTCGATCGTAATTGGTAAAAAATGAAAAAGTGGATCATTATAGCGTGTGTACTCATGGGATTTGAAGCAATAGGTCAGAACGGAAATATCGAATCAACACCAATCGAATGGTCGTTTTTTCATCCACTCAAAAAAACGTGGCAAGATTTGGGAGAGAAGGGTTCTGTGCAAGAAGCACTCATCGCATCAGGCGAAATGCCAGATCCATTTTATGGAATGAACGAAAGTAAATTCGCGTGGTTCGAGGATCATATCTGGGAATTTAAAGCGATTATTTTCATCACCGCAGAGCAGCTTGCTAAGGAATACGTCGAGTTGGAATTTCTTTCTCTCGATACGTATGGAAACGTTTACGTTAACGATTCATTGCTGCTCGAAACGGCAAATGCCTTCATTCCACATCGCGTTCAAATCAAAAGTAACCTCAAGGAAGGATTGAATGAAATTCATGTATTTGTAACTCCTCCAGTAATTTATCACGTAAAAACATATGAGGAAATGGGCTATCAATTGCCCGCGCCGAATGATGTTCACAAAACGGCAATCGCTCCGCTTACGCGAAAACCACAGTATCAATTTGGTTGGGATTGGTCGCTCCGACTCAACACCATCGGTTTCAATAAAGTCGCATATATTCATGCCTACGATCACAACCGTATCATCAACTCTTCCATAAACACAGTGGAGATTGGTGAAAATGGCGCTGAACTCGAAATGATGGTGCAATTTGCTGTTCCAAACGACAAAGAAATCACTTGGAAAAGTGAAAGTTTTGGTGCACTCGAGGTCGAACTGAAACATGGAATCGCGAGCTGGAGTGTGAGCGTTGGTGAACCAATAATGTGGTGGCCACGCGGACAAGGTGAGCAGTATTTGTACGATGAAACGTGGACGTTTAGCGCAAAAGATCTGTTCGTGGATCAAAAATCCTTCAAATTTGGCATAAAAACCTCCGAATTGATCCAAGAAGTGGACAAATGGGGGACGAGTTACTATTTTAAAATCAACGGGCGCACGATTTTTTGCAAGGGAGCCGACTACATTCCACAAGATATCTTTCCGGCGAGAGTGTTGGACGCTGATATTGCTGAAATGGTGGAAACCATGGCGGAAAGCAACTTCAACATGGTGCGCGTTTGGGGCGGTGGATACTATCCGGACGAAATTTTCTTTGAAACATGCGATGAACTGGGAATCATGGTCTGGGAAGATTTTATGTTCGCTTGTGCGATGTATCCTGGAGATGATAAATTTATTGCCAATATCACCGAAGAATTCCAATACCAAGTTCCACGCATTGCGGCTCACGCGAGTGTGGTTCAATTCAACGGAAACAATGAAGTAGAAGTGGCATGGGGAAATTGGGGATTCCAAATCAAATACGGATTGTTCGGGAAAAGCGCCAAAGATATCGAAGCGGCGTACGATCGTATTTTTAAACTAACGGCACCGAACGTGGTCAAAGAATTCACGTCGATTCCTTATATTCATACATCTCCGCTCAGCAATTGGGGGAAGGCGGACTTCTACAACCACGGATCGCAACACTACTGGGGTGTTTGGCATGGAAAAGATCCAATTGAAGATTTTGGGAAGAAAATCGGGCGATTCAACGCCGAATATGGTTTCCAAAGCTTCCCAGAATTTAGCACCATCAAAACGTTTTCGGAACCGAAAGATTGGGATTTGAAATCGGATGTGATGAAGCAACACCAAAAAAGCTACGTGGGCAACGACATGATTCTCAAGCACGCGAAAAACCTTTACGGTGAACCGAAAAATTTTGAGGAATTCGTTTACTTCTCGCAGTTAACGCAGTCCAAAGCGGTAAGCATGGCAATTGCAGGACACCGAATTGATTTTCCGCGCTGTGGAGGAACACTTGTTTGGCAATTGAACGACTGCTGGCAAGTATCGTCGTGGTCGAGTATAGATTACTTCGGCAACTGGAAAGCGCTGCAGTACGAAATGAAGAAGGATTACGCAGATGTTGCGGTGGTAGCGAAATACAACAGTTTGTCCGACATCGACTTTTTCCTCGTTTCGGATGTAATCGATACCTTCATCTGCGAAGTGACATGCGACATCTACGATCTTTCCGGGAAGAAAAAAAAGACAGTTGAACGATCACTAGAGGCAAACGGACAAGGCTCACAGCAGTTCTGCATAAAATCAGTAAAGGCTGATCTTCAAAAAATGAACGCACACCTTGTGTTTACGTGGAAAGATCATACGGGATCCGTGCACACGCGCACGTACGACAACCTCAAATTACAGCGCGAACGAGCACCTGAATCAGCCCTTAAGTTATCACTGAGTTCTGGTGGAGTATTGGACGCAGGTAGCGCACTTCTCACCGTTGAAACAACGGAATTCCTCAAAGATTTCTGGATCAGCTCCGATAAATTTGGCGTGCGTTTCGATCAAAATTTTAATAGTTTGTTGCCAGGGAAGCACACATTTGTGATCACCTACGACCAAGCACCAAGTTTGGAAGATTTTAAGATGCTGTGGCAATAATTGAATGTTTTATCATAGTCAACGCTGTAGATATTACCTAGGTAGTTATCTTTGCACTATGAAAATCGACGATGTTATACAAAGTAAATTCCAATCTCCGGGGCAGCGAGCCATTGTAAACGTTCGCTATACCTCGAATTTTTTTTCGACGAAACAGAATAAATTCATGGCGAGTTTCGGACTAAGCATGCCGCAATACAATATTCTTCGAATCCTCCGCGGTGCGAAAAAATCAATTACGGTGAACGATGTGAAAGAAAGGATGGTGGAGAAATCGCCCAACGCAACTCGCTTGATGGATAAATTGTTCGACAAGAGCTTGATAGAAAGAGTGCGCTGCGAAGAAGATCGAAGAGTGGTTTTCGTGAAAATTTCGGAAGGTGGATTGAACTTATTGTCCCAAATTGATATCGAATTCGGCAATGACGAAGCGAATTTGATCGCACGAACTCTCACCGATAAAGAGGCGGACACCTTGAGCGATTTACTGGATAAACTCCGCGGTTAGTATGAAATTCGCATTATTGATTACCGTTGGGCTCTTCATGAACTCGGCTTTTTCTCAGTCTGGAAGTCTCAGTGGTAAAATTTTGAATTCAGATGATGCCCCAGTAGAATTGGCGAAGGTATTAATCTGCAGTCCTGCGGATTCTTCCGTGATAGTAGGGGAGTTCACCAATGTTTCAGGAGATTTTGAATTTTCGATGATCACTCCAGGCAATTATTTACTGAAGGTGTTGGTAATCGATCACTTTATCCAGTTCATTACAAATGTAAAAATCGAGGAAGGTAACAGAACTTCCTTGGGCGAAATTAAGATGGAAAAGGACAATTCGCTCGACCTCGACGAAGTAATTGCAGCGGGATCGCTCGACGATTTGAGAGCCGGGATTGATAAAAAAATCTACAACGTAGAACAAGATATTTCGGTGCGTGGTGGATCTGCGAACGATGTGCTCAATAATATTCCTTCGATTGATGTCGATCAAGACGGTCGTGTGAGCCTCCGCGGAGATGGAAATGTGACTATTCTCATCAACGGCAGACCAAGCACACTGACATCTAGAAATGGACAAAGCTTACTCGATGCGCTTCCTGCGAATTCAATTGAGCGCATTGAAGTGGTGACGAATCCATCGGCAAAATACGATCCGGATGGAACTTCGGGCATCATCAACATCGTACTCAAGCAGAACCGTCAGCGCGGAATGAATGGCATTGTTTCTGGAACCGCCGCTACGGGAAATTCGTACGACGCCACGCTTGGGTTGAGTTACCGAAACAAAGGAACGAACGTTTACCTCAACTATTCTTTCAACTATTACGAGGGTTACCGTAACAATTTCAGCGATTTAAGGCAACTTTTTGGGTCCGATTCATCCAATTATTTCGATCAAGACCGAACAGGTTCCGATCTCAAGATGAGTAACACACTCATTCTCGGTACCGATTTCCAACTCGATTCCAACAGCACCATCGGATTTTCCATCACAGGATCGCTCGGTACACGAAACCGTGAAGGGGATCTCACCAACATGCTCTACGACCAAAATGACGATCTTTTTCGTTTGTGGACCCGACGTTCCTTCGACCCATCAACTAGTAGAAATGCCGATTTCAACATCAATCACGCCCTCAAATTGAAACACGGAAAGTGGAGCTCAAACGCAACTCATTCACTTGGAAATCAACGTGCTTTTGGTTTTTATGACGAACGATTATACAGTTTGGACGGATCAATGTTTACACCTGCGGTCGATCAACAACTCTTCAATACATCTTCCCAAGGAGTGAGCACGATTCAATCGGATTTCGAATACGTTTTTGAGAAAATCAAGGCGCGAATGGAAGCTGGCGCGAAGGCAATTCTTTCGAATGAAATCGTTTCAACATACTCCGAAGCCTACGATTCCATTTCTAATGCCTACATGGCGGACACACTTGCCAATTTCGATTACCGCTACGATGCTCAGATTTACAGTGTCTACGGGATTTTTGGTCAGCAATTGGGTAAATTCAGCTATCAAGGTGGACTTCGAGGAGAGTTTGCCAAACAGGTGCCAAATCTCATTTCAACAGGAGAGAAGTACAACAATGAATACCTGAATCTTTTTCCGTCTGCACACGTTAAGTACAAACCGAATAAACTGACCGAGTTAAGTCTGAGTTATAGCCGACGGATCAATAGAGCGGAATCAGATCAACTCAATCCCTTTGCGAGTTACGCAGATCCATTCAACATTCGAAGAGGGAATCCAGCATTGCAGCCAGAATACATTAATTCATACGACCTTGGTTATTCTCGTACGGGACAAAAAGTGATTCTTTCAGCAAGTGTTTTTCACCGTAGAACGGTGGAAGTGATTAACCGTGTGAAGGAATATTTCGAGGATAACTCGTCGATCGTAACCTATGCCAATATCGATCAAAGTGTGAGCACAGGATTGGAAACAATCTTGATCTATAAACCGACGAAATGGATCAGAAGCACGGTTTCGTTTAATGGAAATTACATCGACTACACGAACTCAGATACTACGGTCAATTGGAACAATAGTGGGTTCAATTGGAGCATGAAATACGCGGTAAACATCGATTTTTGGAAACGTACAGCAACACTTCAGATCAATGGAAACTATAACGCTCCTCGTGTTTCGCCGCAGGGAATCGTTCGTCCAAGGGCTGGAGTCGATGTGTCAATGGAAAAACAAATAATGAATCAAAAGTTGTCGGTGGGAGCAAGGGTAACAGACGTATTCAATACACGTGGATTTGAGCTTCAATTGGATCAAGTTAATATTTCGCAGCATTCAGAATTTAAATGGCTCACGCGCAGATTTTACCTGACAGCGAGCTATCGTTTTGGTAAGCAAGATTCAAGATTGGAAAAACGTCCTTCGCGCGGCGATGGTGGTGGGGATGACTAATCAGCCCTTCTTTGGCTTCCCTAAAGTAAACTTGTATCCATCGTCATCACCTACAATTTTGACATTCACATAGCGCTGTTTCTCTTTACCATAAAGTATTTCATCCGTTTGGTCTTCGGTGATTTCTTCTTTCTTCTTTCCAAACAGTTTTGAGGAGGCAGCACCAGTGACCATTTTCCAAGGAATCCGCAAGTAGTATTCCATTTTTCCTTCTAGATCCTGCTTTCCTGAAATTTCCATATGACCCAGGGATGAATTGATCGTCATTTTTGGAATCGTCATTACGCCATTTACCAGATCGATGTGATTGTTGAGCGTATCGAAGAGTACTTTTGTTAAGTTTTTGTCGGAGAAATATTCCGACATATATGCGAGAAGGGCAAATTTTTCTAGGCGACCTTCTGTAACGTCCAGATCAAGATGAATTTCAGAATCGTCAATGTTCGGTGTCAGATCTGTATGCATGTGAATTTTACCAGTTATCATTCCAGTAAATTTACCGTGTAAGTTTTCGGAGACCAGATGATCCTGACCGAAGTTTTCGAACTTAAACATCAACTTATCGAGATCTACATTACGGGCTTTTATAGTTGGATTGAAATAGATCATTTCCGGGTTAGAACCATTGAAGTATCCATCGACATCAAAGTGACCACCTGCGGCATCTAGGCCCAAGTGTTCGATATAGATATAGTGCTTTGGAGTTGTACACAGTGCTCCCTTTAAATTTCGGATGTCGTAGCGGTGATAGTTCAAATGGCCAATGTCCAAATCAAAAGTCATATGCGTAAAGGGCAATTCGTACAGGTTGAATCCAGAGTCGTGATCCGGTGCTTGTATTCCTGATTTTGCCGCTTTGTTTTTTACCAGCACGGGTGCCGGATTATATTTAATGAGTTCATCAATATCCAGTCTAGTCGCTTTAATTGAAAAATGATTCTCGCGCTTTTTAACCTTTTCATCATTGCCTAAATAGTAATGGAGCGTTGTTTGAAATTTTGAATGTCCGAGTTTTCCATGAAAATCTTCGACTACTAGGTGTTCATCTTCGTAATGAACTCGTCCGTTAAAATTTTCGAATCGAAGCGGATGCACCTTCATTTTCGCATCGAATTGGTCAATTGTTAAATCCATCGATTTTAGTCCGTCACTATAATGTAAATAAGTGTATCCGTGAATTTTCAGTTGATCAAATTCCTCATGGCGGTAATCCTCAGGGACGTGATTTTCACCTTTATAGGCAAACAGTGACTTCAATTGCAACATGTTGGAGGAGAGGTTAAATTCTATC
>CALFOS010000278.1 GCA_937919725.1 uncultured Fluviicola sp.
CTTTGAATCGGAAGATCAGCTAGAAATTTCGGCGTATGGAATTCCCGAACCGAAAAAGGGCCGTGTGATCGCTGCCGAACATTTCGACTATGTGTTCGTGCCACTTTTGGCGGTAGATACAATGGGCAATCGCGTGGGATATGGCAAAGGTTTTTACGATCGCTTTTTGAAAAAGTGTTCACCGCGCTGCACGTTTGTTGGATTGAGTCATTTTGATGAATTGGAGGGAAAAATTGATGGCATCGATTTTCATGACATTAAGCTAACGTCTTGCATTACTCCTAATAAGATTTACCGTTTCGGGTTGAGTTCAGCTTCAGAATAGGTCGGCTCCGGCTTACTTCGACAGCTCAGCGGAGGTCGCTCACTCGTCGGGCACGTGGATCATTGGATTAATTGGAACATCGGAGTGCTTCTGTTAGGATGCAGTGCGGCAGCTTGGTGCATTGGATTGCTTAGTGGAACCCGCAGAGGGAGGCGACCTTGAAAGCCCGCCCAGTGGGCTGTGGAACTAGCGATGCAAAAGACAACTACAGCACGTAGACCGACCCGTTCCTTAACGGGGGCAGCCAAACAATTCCCTGATCAAACATCATTCGCTGTTTTTCATTACCTTAGAGCGTGTCTTGGCGCTTTTTTGTACTCGCAATTTGGGGGATTTGCGTCTCTATTATGCCATCCGGTCCAGAACCTCGTGCGGTATTTGGCGTGCGCGTATCCATAGGAGCGAATTCGATGCTGACCACGTATGTGTGTTACATTAATACGGGCAGAACATTGACAAACAGGCGTATATGTGATGAGGTGTCGTTCATTAAAATTGTCTCGGGATATTGGCCGAGCATCTACAATCCAACACGTGAAAATTTATTTGAAGTAAACGGACTGAATTGTGATGTGTTTGAGGATAGCACGACTTTCGAGAAATTTCCGAGCTGCGTGCCGTTCGATTCACTCTGGAAAATTCGTTTTTCGGTTTACCCTTTCCGCAATAGACACGAGTTAGGATGGAGCAACAAGTACCATAAACCGTCGCCAGCGCAAGAAATATATTTGGTAGATCGTTATGGAATTAGCCACATTGACGGTGATTTTTTCTTGGACACGAGTTTTTGGTTGCTCTTAAATGATGTAACTGATCCCATATGGATTGCAAATTACAAATCATTGAAGTAACTTCGAGTAAGTTCTTCACCACATAATCGTCACACAACTATGAACAAATTTATTTTTTCCTTCGCGATCCTACTGGCTTTGAGTCCTGTTTTCCAGTCGTGCTCTGGTGACGCTAGCGATGCAGGTTCTGATTCCAAAAAGCCCGACCTCCGCAAGTGGGTCGACCAAGAAACTAAGGCAATTATTACCACAGACGCCGAAGGAAATCAGGTGATCACCACCATCGAAACGAAAGCAGACGGCTCAAAAGTGAAGAGCACTGTTCCTGCAACTGCTGCAGAAATAAAACGGATCAAAGAAAATGGTAATTTTTCGGACGACGATAAAAAGTTTTCGACGCCAGAGATTACCGTTGTGGTTCTTGAAGCCAAGAAAGAAGAGGAAGAAACCTACGATTTTCATGCCTACGTAAAATTGAATTCCTTTTTATCATCGTATGTGAGTTCGAGTGGAAATGTAAATTACGCTTCGATTAAGGCGAACAAATCTGAATTGGATGATATTTTAACGAAATTTGAATCGAATTTCCCAGGATCTGGCTGGACGTCTGCACAAAAATTGACTTACTGGATCAACGCGTACAATATTTACACGATTAAGTTGATTGTGGACAATTATCCAACAACATCCATTACGAGCATCACCACGAAGCCCTGGCACAAAGCGTTTATTAAGTTGGATGGAAAAACGTATTCGTTGAATCAGATTGAGAACGACATTATTCGCAAGCAGTTTAATGAGCCACGGGTACATTTTGCGCTGAATTGCGCAAGTAAATCGTGTCCGGTTCTACTGAATAAGGCGTATTTACCAGGAACGGTTTATGCTCAAATGACGACACAAACGAAACGTTTTTTGAACGACACGTCTAAAAATAGTTTTGGTAAGAAGGAAGTGAAAATATCGCAATTGTTTGATTGGTACAGCGAAGATTTCACGAAAGGTGGAACGACGGTTTTTGACTTTATTAATAAATATCGAACGGATCAGTTGACGAATCAGAAAACTTCTTATCAGGAGTATTCTTGGGATTTGAATAAGTAGAAGACCATTTCAAAACCGCCAACTCTTCGTTATTCCGACATACTGCGGCGCACTAGAGTCCGATTAGCTAGTCAGCTTGCACGGCAATCAATACGACCACAAATCGTGCTCAAACGTACGCATTTCGCTCGTGATGCGTTCAGATTCGTAAAGTGCTTCTACTCCATGGGCGTATCCATCAATTGTTCGGTCTTGCACACTACTTTCCTTGTAGATGTAGCTACTGAACCGTCGTTTCCAGAATAAATCATCGAAGCTCATCCACTGCGTATCGTTTTGATCGTTGTACACAAAATAATTGTTGAACACGAATCTGCAATGCGGGAAATAGAGCCAAAAGAGTTCTTTTTTTCCTCGAATTTCTTCGTTTCCTTCGGCGTCGAGAGCGATGTCGTATACAACTGGTGCAATTGCGATGATGCGTACATCCATTTCAGAACGTTGCTTGTCAAAAAACCAATCTTCTTTCAACCGGTATTCTACTATGTCTTTTGAGTTGTACCACAGCGTATCTGGCTCGTCGTACTTGTATGTTTCGTTACCCAACTCATCCGTGATAATAATCGGATCACCGTAAGGATCAACTTGGGGAATATCGCCCGGCAGCCCTAATCGGCCCATATAGTAGAGCAAATCTGAACGGAAATTGGCATCGGAATAATAATTTTCACCTGGTGTTGGATCGATCGGATATTTGAGTTGGTCTCCATCCCACACACCGAGTCCATAGCTAACTGGATTGTAGGGTGAGAAAACGCGCAAATCACCGTTCATTACGTGCTTTCGGATGATTGTCCATAGGCTCCACCTCTGGGAGTTCGTAATCCACTCGTAGGACTTCACCTCGTCAAGCGGATAGTAGATCGGTTGATTGATTCGTTCGCGCATGTCGATCGCACGCCACACACGTTTGCTCCACAGCACATCGCGTTCAGCTACGTGCGGGTATGAAATTAATTTTTTGGTGGGAATATTTTCTTGAATCCACGGACCATTTGGAATACCCCCAAGTTCGGGAATAGGTCCTTGCGCATGCGCAAGTATTGGAAAGAAAACGAAAATGGAGAGAAGGAATTTCATTGTTCTAAGGTTTGAGTTCTTAGGATCATAACTCCCGGATGCTAAAACGTTACTCTAGGACAAAAAAAATCCCCCAATCGATATCGACTGGGGGATTTTGAACGTTATTGAAAAATTAGAACGACCAAACGTCGTGTTCGATATTTCTAATTTCATTTTTAATTTGATCAGACTCATATAACGCATCCAATCCAGAGCGGTAACTATCGATTTCTCGATCGTGTACATTGCTTTCTTTATAGATTACAGCATTGAAGCGACGTTTCCAGAAAAGGTCATCGAAGCTCATCCACTGTGCATCATTGTTCTCATTGTATACAAAGTAATTGTTCAATACAAATCGGCAGTGCGGGAAGTATAACCAGAACATCTCTTGGAGACCACTAATTGTACGATTTCCGTTTGCATCAGGAGTCGTTTTGTATCGAACTGGAGCGATTGCAATGATACGTACGTCCAAGATTGAACGTTGTTTATCAAGGAACCAATCCTCTTTCATTCTGTATTGAACGATGTCTGACGAGTTGTACCACATGGTATCTGGCGCGTCATATTCAAACGATTGCGTTCCGTCAGCGCTTGTAATGATGATGTTTTCACCATACTCATCCACGTGCGGAATATCGCTTTGCGCACCGAGATAACCGAGATAATCACTCATTATCGCTCTAAAATTGGAATCTGTGTAGAAGTTCATTCCCGGTTCAGGATCCAACGCATATTTCAACTGGTCACCATCCCATACACCGAATCCATATCCAGCAGGATTAAACGGCGAGAACACGCGCAAATCACCATTCATAACATGTTGTCTGATGATCGTCCAAAGACTCCAACGCGACGCATTTCGAACCCAACCATACGGTTTGATTTCGTCCAGCGGATAATACATTGGATGATTAATTTTCTCGCGCAAGTCTATGTATTCCCATACACGTCTGCTCCAGATCGCATCTGCTTCTCGAACGTTTGTATACGGAATCATGCGTTTAGTCGGAATGTGTTCTTGAATGTACACACCATCAATAATTCCTTCTGTTGGCACGTTCACTGGCCCACCATTGATTCCCTCAACTTGGCCTAACGATGTTCCTGTGAACAGGATCACCCCAACTGCACTCATGAATAGACTTTTCATAATCCTTAATTTTAATATTAAATTTTAAATGCTCCAGCTTTTTTACGCTGAATACCGTCCGGACCGACTACTGTACATATAAAACTTACTAGGCTTCCTGATGGAGCTGCTCTCAACAAGTTTGACGCGGCTGAGATGTTCGAACCAGGACCACTTGGTGGTCTTCCTTGTGCTCCAGGAACTTGACATTCCCAATTAATGATATTAAATGAAGCATTCAACGGAATTTCCGGTGGATATTTTGCGAATAATTGCGTTTGTGATTTGGAACCTTGACCTCCATTTTTCACACCTCCCCAGTACAATTCTGGATCTGGAAGCGCACTTACTCTGTATTCTACTTTTTTCAATTGAACTGTTTTCCCGTCAGCTGTTTTACCAGATACAGTAAGAAAAGCTTGTCGTCCAGCACCTGGTGACGCGATGTACACATCTCCTGATTTTGATACTGAACAGTTTGTTCCTGTAAGAATTGTAAATGGATAACCAGACGCTGTAGGATCTACTTTGTTCGGATAACCACGGTACAATACATTCAACTCAGGTAATTCAATCGAACCTGCTGGTTTCATTACTGTAATTTCATGCTTCCAATCTTGCTTCTTAATAACACCTGATTTGTTCTTAATAGAAACCGTTCCTGAAACAGTCATTGTTGAACCACCAGCTCTCACTTTAACAATTCCGTAACCACCTTCTTTAGGGTATTCAATACTACCTTGAGATGAAGTTACAACTGGATTGTTATCAGAATCGAAAGCCGCCATCATTACTTTAAGCTCAACATCGTCATTCGCATTTGCAACAGCAGGACCATACGCAAGAGGTACAATCTTATTGAAGCTATACTCACCAGTTGATACCTTACTCTTCCAGTGCGCTAAAGCATACGCTCGAGCAGACAAAACGTCTTGTTGCAATGAAGATAACGATGCCAATGCTGCAACCAAAGGTGCATGATCGAATGTTGATCCAATCCAATGAACATCCTTTATATCGTGTACTTCAGCTCGCTCCGCCTTCGTCAACATAATATAAAGAACTTGCAAAGCATTTTCATCCTCCTTGTTCAGTTTGTTTGAAGATGACATTACCATCTTCTTCACTTTTTCCGTTAAGTCCTTGTTATCATTAAACTCATTGATAGCCTTTGGGTTGATAGAGAACGTTTTCTCACCCCATTTGTAGCTTCCCATCAACTTCACAAGCTCTGTGCGGTAATTGTTGAAATTATCCCAAAGTTTAATCCCAGAACCCGTTGGTTTTGTGATTTCTTCACCAATAATTTCATGCATTGGAATATCGTATTGATCCTTCGCTTGAACTGCATCTAGGTGCATACGCGCTGGTAGTACGGGCTTCGCCTTATCATACTTTTTCCAGTAAATCGACTCGTTATCCTTGTCCTTTACCTTAGAAACATCTTCACCAGATTTCTCTAGGATATTCACTTTAATAGCATCAATTTCCTCGATCATTTTACCAGTGATCTTGTCAATTTCTTCCATTCTGCTTAGAACATATTTCAGCTTTTCTTTCTTTGCTTTGTTCTCAGCATCGTTCTTCGTTCCTGCATCTTCAGATTTAATATCTCCGATGAAACCATCTCCACGGTCAACTTGAACAATATTCGCCTTCTGAATGTTCTCCTCAATAGCTACGAAAGCATCAAGAATAGATTTAGATACGTTTAGGGCCAGAAGCGCGGTCAGTACCAAGTACATCATCCCGATCATCTTCTGTCTAGGGGTTTCTTTTCCTCCTGCCATGATTAATTAATTTTCATTTGGTTAATACTACATGTAATTCATTAAAAACGATAAGTAACACTTATCCGAGAAAATTATGCTCGGGTAATTGTCATCGCTTTCAACATGTTACCATAAACCGAATTCAAATCAGTCAAGTTTTTAGACAACATTGCCATATTTTCTTTGTAGAGACGCGTATCCTCAGCCGAATCAGAAAGATTTTGCATCATGTCTGTTACTTGACCTTGGAATTTCTCAGTTGCTTCGAGGTGTGCAGAAGAACCTTTTAATTGCAATTCGTATACATTGTTCAATGCAGACAAATTCTTAGATACTTTTTGCATTTGCTCTCCGAATGATTCACCTTCAGCAGCAGAAGAAGTCATTCCAGAAATAGAAACTGATGCTCTTTCATATGCCTCAGAAAGTTTCGATACTTTATCGGATGCAGCTTGAAGGCTATCCACATAAGATCCTGTTGCAGCAGCAGCAGAAGTGATACCTTTCAATTGAGCAGCGTTGTCTCCCAAAGCTCTCATACCGTCACCAAGACGCTCAAGTAGCTCACCATCTATTTTTGCTTCTTCAAGCATTTTGTCCAATTGATCAGTGATTCCTGATCCACCACCAAAACCTTTTCGTCCACCTGCAGCAGGTAAATTCTCATGGTCGAGATCGTCTGCGTGACCTAGTGCCAATTCTGGATAAACTAATTCCCAGTTTGGATCCTCGTGAATTGGTTCAAATGCAGAGAAGATAAAGATTAATGCTTCCGTACTCAAACCGACAATCAACATTTCGCTGGCAAATGGCCAGTGTTGAATTTTAAATAATGCTCCTACAATTACGACAGCCGCTCCAAATCCATAGAGTTTCGCCATAAACTTTTTCCATCCTTTACTTCCTGGTTTCATAGTTTTCCTTGTTTTAGGTTTAATTTATTGTTTGTTGTTGTTGTTGATTCTAGCGAAGTTGAATATCGCTTCGAATTTCTTCACCACCTTCTTTCGTGAAATCCTTGCCTCCACGTCCGAGGTGTGTCATTACATTTCTATATCCTACATAAGACTTCGCAGTATCCTGGTATTCATACGTGCGAGTTGCATTTCGGAGATAGTACCCAATGTCTTTCCAAGAACCTCCACGGATAACTTTACGTTTCATCGATGGTGGATCCCAATCCATTGCGTTATATCGGTACTCAGTATTCAAATCGTGAGAGAATTCGTACATCGACTCGTCGTAAGCAGTTTCACACCACTCCGCAACGTTTCCTGCCATGCAGTAAAGTCCCCATCCGTTTGGATTGTACGAGAAAACTTTAACCGTATGGAAACCTCCATCTTCAAAGTAACGACCGCGCATTGGTTTAAAGTTTCCAAGGAAACAACCTGATTCATTTCTGATATAAGGCCCTCCCCAAGGATATTGCGACATTTCCAAATCTCCACGCGATGCTCTTTCCCATTCTGCTTCTGTCGGCAAACGGAAATCCTGTACAAACAAATCGCCCATAGAAACCAACCAGTTGTTCAGTAATTGTGTTCTCCAAACCGAGAATGCTTTCGCTTGCACCCATGTAACACCTACAACCGGGTAGTTGTCGTAGGCTGGATGCCAAAAGTACATGTTCGTCATCGGATCGTGGAACGAATACGTAAAGTCACGAACCCAACACAATGTATCAGGATACACATTAATAATTTCGTCGATAATGAATCGTTGACGGTTAGCGTGTCCACGAATCGCGTTGTTCTGTCCAATTTTGTTGATCCCATTACTCAAGTCGAGGTCTTGCCCTTGAGGCTCTGTAGTAAATGGATGCGGAGGAGTTTCCAATTCACGGTGCTCGTTCACAATTTTGTTCCCTTGATAATCATACCCATCTGGTGTGATATCAATTCTTCCACGACGTGCAGCTTCCACGTAATCGATCCAGAAATAACGGAACATGAGTTTACGCGTGTCAATTTCACGGCGTTTGTAGTAACGTTGTGGTTGAGGATAGTACATATCCGCCAACAATGGAACCAAATCTGGATCATCGTAGTAAAAACGACGATCCCAGTTCAAATTAAAAACCTCGCGGTTCAATTGTCGATCGGATGGATCGTAATCAACATACTCGAGCGCTCCTTCATCGAAGTAGCGATCCTGATAGTTGATATAACGTTCCGCCTCATCATCTTCATCTATTCCTTCATAGATTTTTTCACGAGCGATTGAGTCACGCACCCACTCTACGAATTGGCGATACTCGTTGTTCGAGATTTCCGTTTGGTCCATATAGAACGCTTGAATGGACACTGATTTTGGTGATGTCTGATGTAAGAAAGGAACATCTCCATCATTCTCACCCATCTGGTATGATCCCGCAGGAATATACACCATTCCGAGTGGAATTTGCGGGTGGTAGACACGTCTACCGAGAGAACCCGTTAGGTGACCTGTTCTCGACGTACATGACGCCAATACTACACCGACTAAAGCAAATAACAAAAGTTTCTTCATTCTACCTCTTTTTTATCTTCCGGATATCTCAATTAACAACTTACAGGATCAAACTTAATCTTTGATATAACGGAACTTTCCTAGATATGGTTACAAATATTTAAAAAAAAATCAATTTCACAACCAACGCGGGTGATTCGATGTCTGAATCGGAACCGGTGGAAGGTAATAACAATACTTAATAAGCATTTCGTGAGAACCTCGCGAAATGCTTGAAAGTTTATTTGTGGTAATATCATACGAATAACCAATTAATAGGTGATCCATTGCTGTGCCTGGGTTCATCATTAAAAATGGACGTGCTCCAGCCATGATCGCAACGGCATCCGATGTACGATAAGTTAAGCCGGCATACAATTTATCGAACCACATGTAGCGAATGTTGATATCCGAAGATAATTTCACCATATCTGTTCTCATGAGCACGTTTACATCCAGGTGACCATATGATCCAAATGCGTTCATAAATGTTTTTCCTCCCATAAGGTAATAATGTCGTGCAGAGTTATACGTTACATTTGCAACAGTCCCCGTACCTACAGCTGTGCTGTCAGTTAAAACAGGTGCAGTAAGATGAGTCGATGAAATTCCAACGTAGTAATCTTGTGTTCCTTTCCAGTACAATCCTCCGTTCAGATCAAACTTCATTGCAGAAAAACCAACGGGTAATGATGGATCGATTGGCGTAACTGGTGGCACCCAATCAGGTGTCATTCCAATATTGATGATTCCCAAACCAACGCCAACTCCAAGGCGACCAGCACCCGCGATATCGAAACGGTAAGAAGCATTCAACGAAACATTGTTTTGACGCGTGAAGCCGATCGCGTCGTGATAGAATGAAATCCCAACTCCTAGGTCTTGCTTGATGACAGGCATAAGATTTGCCTCTACATTAAGTAATGCCGAGTTTGGCGCGCCATTTACCTTATCCCATTGGTTACGATAAATAGAAGTTCCGCAAATACCATCGTTAATTCCTGCAGCACCAGGATTCAAACTCATCTTATCAAAGATAAAATGAGTAATCAATTTATCCTGCTGACTGAAGGAAACCCCAGTAGAAAGCATAAAAAGCGATGAAAAAAGTAAAAGTCTTCTCTTCATAAATAATATAGTTTTCCGAGTGAGAGTACACTATC
>CALFOS010000279.1 GCA_937919725.1 uncultured Fluviicola sp.
GCGATGGGTACTGGAAATATTAACGATAAAATTTCTGCTGAAAATGAATTGGGATCTGCAATGAGCGCATTTCAAATTCAAGTGGAAGCTTATCCAGACCTCAAAGCAAGCGCAAACTTTATGCAATTGCAAGAGGAAATCGCGGATATCGAAAATAAATTGGCTGCCGTGCGTCGTTTCTTCAACTCAGCTACGCGTGAATTGAACGATGCCATTCAATCGATTCCTTCGAACATTGTCGCTGGATTCAAAAAAATGATGGTGCAACCGATGTTTGATTTGGGAGAGACTCAACGCAAAGTGATGGATGTGGCTCCAGAGATTAAATTCTAACACCTTTCATGGCATACGTAGGTCTTGATAAGCAGATTCGTCGGAATAATCGAAATTCGATTCTGTTGCTTCTTGGATTTCCATTTTTGATTTTTGCAGGCATGTTCGCATTTCTGCTGTACGTCAACATGGGCAATTCTGAAGCTACACTCGATAATTTTATGATGGTAATGCCCTTCGTTATTGGAGGCGTTGTCGTCTGGTTTCTTATTGCCTTTACTTTCCACTCGAAGCTGATTACCTTGGCAACAGGTTCCACAACACTCGAACGGAAAGAGAACATGCGGGTCTACAACCTGAGCGAGAATTTGTGCATTTCTGTTGGGATGACCATGCCGAAATTGCGTGTGATTGATTCACCTGCGCTCAATGCCTTTGCCTCTGGAATTAACGAGAAAACCTTTACGGTAACACTCACGAAGGGAATTATTGAAACGCTCGACGATTCAGAACTCGAAGGAGTGATTGCACACGAACTAATGCACATACGCAACAAGGATGTTCGTTTGCTTATTGTCTCGATCATTTTTGTGGGAATTTTAGGCTTTCTGGTTAACATGTTATTCCGAAGTTTGATCTATGGCGGCGGACGACGTAGGAGTAAGGACAGTAAGATTGATGGTCGAGTAATGATTGTTGCACTTCTAATTGCCGCCGCGGTCTACTTACTTTCCATCCTGTTCAAATTAGCCTTGTCCCGTAAACGAGAATACATGGCAGATGCTGGTGCCGCAGACATGACGCGAAATCCCGGCGCGCTTGCGAGTGCTCTTCGGAAAATTAGTGGAAATTCCGACTTGGAAGCACGCAGCGACGAGGTGAAACAAATGTACATCGAAAACGGACCGAAGGAAAACGAAGCAGGGTTGTTCTCAGCTATTGGAGGCTTGTTTTCTACGCATCCGCCGATCAAGAAACGCATTGATTTTTTGGAGGGAATGGAGTAGGCTTGATGCCAGTTAGGAAGTTCCAATCAAACTAAACCAAAAATCTATATTCCTTCATACTTTGTATATTTACACCAAATAGCTAATTCCGTCGATGCGCGCAGTAATTACACTTCTTGGTTTCATTTTTCTGACGGGAGTTTCCTTCTCGCAGAGCTACAAAACCTTTGATAGCGATTACTTCGAAATTGGCGATTCCATTCGGGCGCAAATCGAAATTGTGGGTGGACCGTATTACCGCGAATGGAACATTCAGGGCGCCGACAAAGACCGATTAGTGGGTTTTCTCGAAAAAAATCCTCGGCTTTCCATTGGAATTAATGTGTATTCGGATACCCGAGGGACCGATAAAAAGAACCTAGAAACAACGGAAATTGTCGCTCAATCCTACATCGAATGGTTGACGAAAGACGAAGGTTTTAGCGTATCTCGCTTCACAGGAAAGGGCTGGGGAGAGCACAAACCAATCATCTCGGAAGAACAGCAAGTGACAAAATACAGCGATGCAAATCGGAGCACATGGGACTCCATCCACCGCATCAATGAACGCGTTATTTTGGTGATCGAAGATGTGGCCCAAAACATGGATTGTGCATACCGAACAACGGACAACGAAGAACTGCTCAGATATTACCAACTCGAAGAGGACGGAATGCTCAACTTAGGCGACCGTTTCCGACTCGATTTTGTGAAATTCAAGCCGAACTCAACCGAACTGCTCCATTTTGAACAAGAACGCGACAAATATGCTTCACTCGCGGCCTTCGTTTTGTGTCACCCCGGCGTGAAGTTTCAACTTTCTGTGCATTCGCAGGCCATGGAAGCACAGATCGGTGCACGCCTTTCTACAGAACGCGCCATGGTGCTCATGAATAAGCTGATATCTACCTTCAGTGTTTCCAACACGCGCATCTCGGCGAAAGGATTTGAAGATCGACGTCCACTCATTCCAAAAATTATCCTAGACGAATTGGCAAATGATCCGAAGAAGCAAAATGAACTGAGATCGCTCAACGACCGAACCGAACTTGAAATTGTGGGAATTGGGGCCTTCAATGATGCTGTGCGGAGCAATCAACTGCGGATCAGCGATGCAGAAACAACGCGAGATGTGCTCTACCGCGAATATACGCACCAACTCACCGTTCTTGCTTATTTCGATTACGATTCCATTCAGCCCATCGCTAGCAACAACGATTTGTCCTGGTCTATATCCAAAACGGCGCCAAAATCTTGGTTGTTGAAGCTTTCGGTGAATGCTTCTGCTCCCGATGTCGTGCACCTTTCCTTTTTGGGCTGGTCCAAAGGAAAGAGCAAGTTTATTTATACACACGCTTACAATGTATTTACGCTTGGTGATCCCTCGGTGTACATCGGCACCCAAAAAATTTCCGACACCGACTTGAGCGTGCTCAGAGAGGAAGATTTATTCACACTCCCAGACTTCTATGTGAAATACGACACGTCGATTTATTTCCTTTTGAAATCGTATACAGTCGACAAAATTTTCATCCAAGTGGGTTCGCATAAGTACACTGTGAAAGGCTCGAAGCACTCCAAACGTGTCATGAAAGCAATCAGGGACGCGAAGTTCGAAACCAATATCTGGTTCGCCGCAGTGGGGTTTGGCAACAATGGATTGATGATCGAAAGGGGTTTCGACAAAAAAAGTGGGAGACGACGCGCTCATTTCTACCCAGACTATATCGGACGGAACCGAATTCGATAGCGCGAAAGCTCAATCGAAGCTTATTTTTTCTTTTCCTTTGGAACAGCCGCTTTCTTCTTTGCCGCTGCAGTTTTCACTTTCGCAACTGGCTCTTTCTTCTTTGAAACAGGTGCTTTTTCCTTCGAAACGGCTACTTTCTTTTCGCTAACTGGCGCTTTCACCTTGGCAACAACCGCTTTCTTCTCAACAGCCTTTTTCTCCTTTGCAGGACTTGCTTTCTTCTTCTCAACAGGAATCTTTACCTTCGGAACGGCAGCTTTTTTCTTTGCTACTGGCGTTTTCACTTTCGCAACTGGCTCTTTCTTCACTGTCACTTTTGTTTGTGGAACAGCTTTCGCCGCAGTCGCTTTCTTTTCGACAACAGGAGTTTTTTCTTTCTTCGCCGCAGTTTTTGCCTTTGGAGCTGCTTTTGCTTTCACCACAGTTACTTTCTTCTCTGTCGCTGGCGTTTTTTCCTTCGCAGTGCCTACTTTCGCTTTCTTGGGTGATTTCACATTATCTTCGGAAGGCTCAACGGAAGGTTCTGTTTTCTCTGCCCATCGTTCCAGTGCCCATTCCTTTTGCTCGAATTTCTTCAAAAAAGTCCAAGCTACAATCCGACTCGTCTTATTTCCTTGTCCCATTGGAATCACACGCTGATCCATCACCCCAATTTTTTCCAAAGCACTCTGAATGTGGGCCACGTTCGATTGTTTCGAAACGAGCGTAGAAAACCAACAACACGATTTCGCGAACTGTGAGCTCTGCTTAATCATTCGAACAATAAAGGCCTTTTCGCCACCCTCGGTCCACAATTCGTCGGAGGTACCACCAAAATTCAGAACAACTTTTGTGTTCTTTTTCCCTTTCAAGTTTTTTGCTTTGCGCTCACTTCCAGCCTGGGCATCTTCCGCAGAAGCATGAAACGGTGGATTGCAAATTGTGAGGTCAAAACGCTCGTCCTTTTTTATGATGCCAAAGAATGTTTCTGATTTTTTCGCTTGAAGTCGAAGCTCAATTTTCCCTCCCAAATGTGGATTCGATTGCACGATTGCCTCAGCAGAAGAAAGAGCGACGGGATCGATATCACTTCCAACGAATGACCAACCGTACTCGGCGTTTCCGATAATTGGATACACATTATTCGCGCCGACTCCAAGGTCCAAAACGTTTATTTTTGCTCCCGTGGGAATGTTCCCAAAATTGCGTCCCGTCAAAATATCCGCCATGTGATGGATGTAATCTGCTCGACCAGGAATTGGCGGACACAAATATCCAGCGGGAATACTCCAATTTTTAAGTCCATAATGGCGGAGAAGCAATGCTTTGTTCAAGGCTGTTACCGCAGATGGATTGAAGAAATCGACGGTGTCGTTGCCATACTTGTTTTTCGCGATGAATCCCGACAATTCAGGTACTAGCTCTGTGAGCACCGTCAAATCGTACTGATCTCGGTGCTTGTTTCGCGGATGCAATCGTGTTTTTTCGGTTGACTTTTTCTTTGCTGACATAGAAGATTCAAATAATTCCTTGCGAAGTTACTATAATCCTCGCCTCGCGGCACGTCTCGTTGAACTATATTGATCGAAAGCAAATAAGCTAGCGTTGCTTCACACGATTTCTTAGAGTCAACCTCAATTGTGCATCCGTAATTTCAACGCTCCCGATACGTGTTTTTGGTTAAATCGACGTCTGCGGCATCCCGTATTCGGGCGCTGTTGTATTGATGGATCTCACCGATTTATTGAAAAAGGACCGTGAAGATGAGTTGAAAGATCAACTGAATACTGCACGTCAAAGTTATTCGAACCTCACCATCAAAGATCAAGACGTTCAGAGCCTTTTTGTGGATGTGATCTCCAAAATCGTGAAGAACGAATTCATCGAAATGATTGTAATGGAACAACCGGCGCAACAGGTTCGAAAGGAGTTATCATGGGAAGCAATGCAGCGGCTATCGTGAAACATGCTATTGTGCCCGTGCTCTTGGTTCCAAACGACTACGACGTTGTTACGATGAAAAGGATCCTTTTTGCAACAGATTTGAAACACGTAAAAGGACTCGAATCCTTGAAGCCTTTGCGTCAAATTGTTAAAAAGACAGGAGCAATCCTCGAAATTCTACACCTTGAAGACACTGATGATGTGCCCGTAGACGAAGAGCGAGAATCCTTGCTACTCGACACGGCTTTTTCGGACTTGCCCCACAATTTTACGGTCCGACCATTAATTCAAACGGAGGACGATATTTGGATTTCGCAACTGAAATAAAAGCTGATTTGGCTGTGGTTGTCGCGCGACACTATGGCTTTTTCGAGCGGTTAATCCACCGAACCACTTCACGACAATTGAGCATGCTTACGGATGTGCCATTGCTTGTGTTGAGAGAAAGTTAGTCGGGACTTAATCGACGCGAATTACAACTGAAGATTTATTCTCCTTGCCAAAATCGTCGTCGCTGTCGTAGTTAACCGCCAGAAGTTTGATTACATGATTGTTGTAAACAACTGAATCTACGGCGCCTTCTCCCAAACCGAGCTCGGCAAACTGATTGCCGTCAAGTTTCAATTTCACTTTCACGAAGCCAGCCCAAACGCATGTTGTTCCTGGAGCACAACGTGATTCTGCCATTAGCTCGACGAATTTCACCTCTAATTTTTCATGCGAAATTTGAATAAAAATAGTCGAGTTGAAGCCAATTGCAACTTCTTCGCTTAGCGGAAACACTTCTTTTTCGCACGCTGGAAAAATGAAAATGGAAATCAAAACACCGACAAATAGAAGTGCTCGCATATAAAGGGATTAATATTCGGAATGAAAGTACGAAATAGTTGGATGCGCCATTAAATTGTTGAGAAAAATACAATTCGTGTGGAAAAAATGACCGCAAATTTTCTTACCACAACCAAGGAATGACGGCTTTCCGTTTCTTCGGATAATCTTCAAATTCTTCTTGATACCATGTGTGGTGATTCAGCGCACGCGGAATGAGATTGCTGAACGTCCATACCGCAAAGGTGAGTGCGGGCAAGGTACATGCAATGATCGCGAAGCCAATCCATTCCACAATTTCGCCAAAGTGATTCGGACAAGAAATGTACTCAAACAGCCATTTTCGAGGAATTTGATATCCTTTTTGTTCTTTCCGAAGCGCGATAAGTTTGCTGTCTGTAATTTGATTGATGAGCATTCCACCAAAGAAAAGTCCCAATCCAATTACGACATTAATCGACAACAATTCTCCGCCCGCCATGTCCATAAAACCGATGAAATAGCCATTCAAAAAACCGTTCACGCCGTTGAAGAAAACGGCACTGAAAACGATTGCCAAAGGCATTTTTTTACCTGTTGTCTTCAATCTAAGTGGAAAAATGATTGTTCTATTAAAGTAATGAAACGACCAAAGTCCGATGAGTAGCCACTCCACGGTGTCTTTTTCACTCGGACCGAAAATCGCCAAAAGTGGGCACAATAAAAAAGCGGGAAGTTCCATCAAAAACCAACCCCATCGGTTATCAATCATCTTCCCCCATTTCTCATTCGCATGTCGACCGTACGGCGCGCGAATTTTCATGACGATTAATGAGAGCAAGGTGATCACCGCAACGGCAATCCAAACGTAGTTGATGAGGTTGAAGTAGAAAAGCGTCATGTTAGTTGATGTTTGTAGTGCCGAAAAAACGGATCATTTCCTCTTTATTTTGAGATTTAAAGGCTTTGTAAGGTTCAGATAGTGTTCTCAGATACCACTTCGCAATTCCAGCAAAGGGTCGGGTGAAAAAGCGCTGTACGGGATGCACATTTGCGTGAAATTCTTCAAAATACGAGTCGATGTTGTCTTCCTGAAAGCGCAAAATTTCTTCTAAATCGTCGCCGTCTGCATAATCTCCACAGTGGAAATTGCACGTGGCGAAACTGTGCTCAGGAAAGGTCAACTTGCCCATCCCGAAACTGAGAAATGCACGAGACAAATAATCGCGGTAGCTGATTCTACACGTTTCTCCTCCCCCCAAATTAAAAATGCGTTTGCTGAGTTCCCTCACGTGATCGGGTGCGTGAACGAATGCGCGCGCGCAATCGCGGACGGTGCAAATTTCCATCGGCGTATCGAGTGGTACTTGAAAAATAATGCCCGACACTTTGTGATTTCCAAATCCCATGATCGCGCTCAAACGCAAGATCGACCAGTTGAGTTGGCTGTTTTGAATAAGTTCTTCACTCTGAATTTTCCCAATTCCGTATTGATCGTCCATTGTTCTGTCTAGCGGATCACCAACTCGAATTTCTGGGTTTTTAAGTCGATCACCGTATACGGCAACGGATGAACTGAAGATTAAAAATGCTGTTGGATTGTGCTTTTCGAGCACGTCGATCACATTTCGCGTTCCTCCTACGTTGATGTTTAGTGAACGTTCAGGATTATCATGAAATGCTGGTGGAATAACTCCTGCCAAGTGAATCACTACTTCTTGATCGGTGCAAGCGGGAATCAAACTTTGCGGGTTCAATAAATCTCCCCAAAACACCGAGATGGCGTCTTCGTATGGACGAATCATCTTCCGATTCTTCTTCGAATCGCGCAAAAAAATGGAGACACCCTCCAGTTGTTTAGTCGTTTTGAGCTGTTGGAGAAGTTCAATTCCAATGTTACCTGTTGCGCCGGTAATTAGTATTTTTTTCGGTCGATTCATTCTTCTATCGATCCATTGGTGGCAATGTTTCGCCCAACCATTTAAAGAATTCCGTGTGCCAAATCCAGCTGTTTTGGTAATCGGACACCCAGTGATTTTCTTCAGGGAAATACAACAATTTGCTACGCAATCCTTTCAATTGAGCTGCTTGAAATGCTTCTAATCCTTGTCCGATCGGAACACGGAAATCCTTCCCACCTTGAATCACCAAGATAGGAGTATTCCATTTATCCACGTGTTCAACTGGATTGAAAGGACCATAGGCGTTCTTTGCGTCTTTATTATCTTTATCCCAGTAAGGACCACCTAAGTCCCAATTCACGAAGAACAATTCTTCGGTCGTTCCATACATACTTTTCCAGTTGAAAATTCCATCGTGTGCAACAAATGTTTTGAATCGATTTTCGTGGTGCGAAGCCAAATAGAATGCTGAATATCCACCATAACTAGCTCCAATGCAGCCCAATCGTTTTTTATCGACGTAGCTTTCTTTTGAAATATCGTCAATCGCAGAAAGGTAATCGTCCATGTTTTGTCCGCCGTAATCTTTCGAAATTTGCTCGTTCCATTCCACTCCAAATCCTGGCATTCCGCGTCGGTTTGGTGCGATGACGATGTAACCTTGTGATGCCATCAATTGGAAATTCCATCGGTAGGAATAAAACTGACTCAACGCTCCTTGCGGTCCACCTTGGCAGTACAATAATGTCGGATATTTTTTCGCTGGATCGAAATCGGGAGGATAAATCACCCAGCAAAGCATGTCTTTTCCGTCGGTCGTTTTCACCATGCGTTTTTCAACTTTACTCAGTGTGATGTTGTCGTAGAATTCTGTGTTGGCCTGAGTCAATTGACGCATTTCGCCTGTTTTCAAATCGACGTTGTAGAGTTCCGTTGCATGGTTCATATCGCCGCGCATCACCACCATGCTGTTTTTCTCGTGACCTATAATCCCACGAATATCGAACTGACCGCTCGTGATTTGTCGTGGTGCGGGAATCGTACTCGCTGATTTTGGCAATGCTACTTCGAACAATTGCACGGTGCCGTTCACAGCTGCTGCGAAATGGATCATTTTACCGTCATTACTCCACTTGAATTCACCGACTGTTCCATCCCATTTTTCCGTGAGGTTCACCGGCATTGAATCGATGAATATGATGATGTCGTTCTTGTCTGATTCGTATCCATCACGCTTCATTTGCAACCAAGCTAATCTGCCTGTCGAAGATAGCTGCGGTGACAAATCATAACCCAAATTTGCTTCGGTCATGTTGCGCGTTTTCCCTGTTTCTATGTCATACTCGTAGATATCGGTGTTCGTGCTGATAGCGTACTGAGTTCCGTATTTTTTCTTTGAAACATAGATCACTTTCTTGCTTTCAGGGCACCAGAGGTAATCTTCCGATCCTCCAAATGGCTTCGTTGGACAGTCATAGAGCTCGTCGACCATGATATCTATGCTTTTTTCGCGTCCTGTAGTTGGTTCGATAAACAAATGACTATAAGCGCCGTCCTCCCAATTATCCCAGTGCCGGTAGTTTAATTGGTCGTAAACCATCACGTTTGATTGTTTCATTTCAGGGTAGAAATCGGTTCCAAAAACGTTTTTCAATTTCACATCTTGAGCCGTGATTTTGTAGCGACCGTCGGGTGAAATGTCGTGATCGACCAGGTATTCTGTTGGATCTTTAATTTCTATTGGTCGTCCGCCGTCAAAACCAATCGTGTAATATTTTTTCGTCTTTGAGTTAGTTGCAACATCTACCTTGCTCACTTCATACACTACTTTTGTCCCATCTTTGGAAACTCCGAGTGGATGAACACGGTTGAGTTCGATTAATTGTTGAGGTGTAATTCCCGTTTGAGAGTAGGCAACAAAGGCAGTCAACAAGAGGAGTAGGCTTGATATTAGTTTGATCATTGTATGTTCTTAAGAATTCGTGTGCGCAAGATACGCATAGATTTTGTAAATTGCTCTTGCTAACACCATGGAATGAAAGTTGTCGGTTTGCTTTTTGGTTTTGTTTTCACCTTCGGATTTCAGGGTCGATCTCAGTGTAATGGTGCGTTTGCGCTCTGTTCTAAGAAGTACAACGAAGTGGCTTATCTCACGACACACAACGCGTTCAATTCGGCTCAGGATAATTTCAATCTTCCCAATCAAACGTATGACATCACGGGTCAACTCAACCTTGGAGTTCGGGCGTTCATGCTCGATGTGTACAATTTCTTCGGGAATACAGTCGTCTATCATGGGTCGGCAGCACTTGGCTCGAATACCTTAGCGGAGGAATTGACGAAAATAAAGGTGTTTTTGGACAATAATCCGTCGGAGGTGGTCACCGTTATTTTGGAATGCTACGTGAGTGCAACTGATATCGAAACGCGGATGAATAGCACAGGATTGATGAATTACGCCTACGCGCATCAGCTTGGCACGCCTTGGCCAACGTTGGAAACCATGATTTCAAACAACACGCGCTGTGTCGTTTTTTCGGATGTGGATGACGCTTCTGCAAGTCAACCGTGGTACCACTACATGTGGACGAATATGGTAGAAACGCATTATTCCATCAATGATATTGTTGATTTTAATTGTGATTTCAACCGAGGCGATTCGATCAACGATTTGTTTATTCTCAATCATTTTATCACCAATTCAGTACTAGGAACGGGCGTTGCAGCGCAGGCAGCGATCGCAAATGCGAATCCATTTTTCATTAATCGCGCACTTCAATGTCAGCAAGAAAAAGCCAAATTCCCGAACTTTGTCACCGTGGATTTTGTGGAGTTGGGCAATGCTAAATTGGTGGTGGATCAGCTGAATGGACTCGAACCACTCAACATTGGAGAAGCAAATTTGGATACGAGTGTACAATTAACTCCAAACCCTACGGATGGCTTGGTAACGCTTACTTCTGAGTACATCGAATTGGATGCTATGCGCATTTTTTCATTGTCGGGCAAGGACGTGACGGATCAGGTTTTTGCATCGCAGGTTTCGGATCAAGAGTGGCACATGGACTGTTCGAAGTTGAGTAGCGGCGTTTATTTCGTTCAGATTGGGACGTTTGCTGTTAAGTTGTATAAGGATTAGATTAGTTGGAAGCTGTGCTTTGGATTGTTGGATTTAGTCCATTCGTTGCCAAAGACTAAATCCAACAATCCACATTAATTCGGAATATGAAGCCCAATTGCAATTTCGTGTGTCCCTCGTGAGATGCTACTCAACTTGTTTACGGTAAATTCGTATTGATATCCAATGCGGTAGTTCTTTGCAATGATCCCAGTGAGGTTGAAAAGAATCGCGTCCGAAGTTCGGTATCCGACACTAATTTCGAGGATTTTTCTAAAGTTGAAACCAAGGTTGAAATCCTGGCTGTATTTGATCAAATCAGTGCGGAATTTGGTTTCGAGCACAATCTCGGAAGAGGGTAAAATTGGTCCTTCAAATCTAAAATTTCCAAAAAAATGAGGAGCAGTCTTAAAATTCCCTGAGGATCGATAAACAGGAAATTGTGTTGCAGAGAGTCCAGCAGTGAGGTTTTTTGAATAATACGCCAATCCGAGGTCAAGGTTCAAATTCAGCTGCTGCGACTGGCTTGGAATGGAGGGGTCAATTGTGGAAGTGGGTGTTATCCACTCATGCACCCATTGAATATGATTAAAGCTCAATGCAGTTCCAAACACCAACTTCCGATCTTCCTTAAACTTAAGTTGATAATTGTAATTCACCTTCGCCCGATTAATCCGAGAAAACCCAATCGTTTCGTATACGTAATTTGAACCAAGTCCATGTTTATCTGCGAGATTCATCCCATAATTAAGAAACAAGGTGTTCGGTGCGCCGTTCACCTTGTCCCACTGGTTCCTCCAGCTTGCGTTGGCTTCATACTTGTACACCACACCACTCATTGCAGGATTGAAATACGAATAGTTGTTCCAGTACATTCCACTGAGTGGTTCTTGTTGACCGAAAACGGCCGAAGAAGAGAGAATAAAAATGACTAAAAGGGGTTTCATAAAATATGTGTTCATGAAGTTAACGCAGCTAGCTCAAATATACTTGCATAATTACCGGTCATTTCTTGAGAGTTCTATAATTTTTGGTTTCAAGGTTAACGAACGAAAAAGCGTGTAACATTTAAAACAACTCAATGCTGCTAAATGTTACACGCTCCTCATATTGGATCAAAATACTTTATGACACGGGCTTGTCTTTTTCACTTTCGATGGAATACGTAAATCGAATGATTTGTTTTTCGCCTGGTTTCATCTTCAGTTTCCAGGTCAGCATTCCTGTCATATCATTGAGGTATGCACCATTGCCACTCACGATTTTAATTTTAATGTCTTCATTCGCCGTGATCGGAATCAAATCTTCCAAGGTTAAATCGACTGCTGCACGGGTGTTATTTCTAACTTCAATCTCGAAGGTATATTCTTTCAAAACGCGTTTGCTCAATCCAATTTTTCGCTCTTCTTCGCTGATTTTCTTGCGGGTTGAAACGATCCCTTGATCGCGTCCAAGTGTCAATTCCATCGTGTCCGACATCGCTGCAGGATCGATCATCAAGCTGCCAACGATCGTTTGCTGGAAATAAATGTTCGCTTTTCCAGGAAGTAGACTGAGGTTTTCCCAATCGCCAATTTTAGCTTGCAAGAATCCGGCATTATTCATTCGTGGAAGCATGTAGTAGAAAAACTTCGCATCTACTTTCTCATTCATCACTACCATCAATTTTTGACTTCCATCTGCCTTGATCGAGTAAGGTAATTTTACCTCAAATTCAACATTTGAGAAATTTTGACTTATCTCGGATAAGCTTTGTCCAGGAACATACGTCAAGTTAACATCACTGTATTGCGAATCCTTCGTCATTTTCTCCTTCATACTTTGCGCTTGCACGGGCGAGGACATGTTTTGGCTGTAATACACTTCATTATTCCGATTGCCATATACGGGTTGCGGTTTGTTGACGGTGTAGTCCAATCGCCACACGCCAGCTAAAGGTTTCTCTATGGAATACGTTCTGTCGTAGGTGGAAAGCACCAATTGTACATTGTCCCAATCTTCGCCAGAATTTTGAAACACATGAGCCTTGTACGTAATGTTGATTGGTTCGTTGGTTGCATTCGCGCGCAAATCGTACGCTGGAATCCAGCCTGCATTGTTGATGAAGTAATTCACTTCAATTTTGCCGCTCGATCCTAAATCCGAATAGGTTGTTACTACAATGTGGTAGCGCGTTTTCGCTGGTTCGTTGGGTTGTTTGGTGTTTTGCGTATAGTTTCGGAGCTCTTGCATGCGCACTTTGTGCTTCGTATCGCGCATCGTTGCCAAGTGTTTTTTCTTCTTCCAAGCCACGATCAGTTCGTTGATGTCATCTAATTTTACGCGGTAGTAGGATACAATTTCCTTGAACTCGGGTAAGGTGTCACTCATTCCTCCTGCTTTCACGAGTTGACTTTGCAAGATCATGTTTTTCTCCCCTGCCAAATTGTTTAATTTTTCAGTGATACGTTCCAATTCGAAGGTCAAAAACAGAAGCGTATCCTCCAATTGGTTGATTTCCTTCTGAATTTTTTCGGGAAGGATGATGATCTGATAATTCGTTGGAGCCACGTATTCTGTTTGCAACTGAACATCCAAAATCAAGAAATTACCGACCGCGGTAGCTTGCAATTGTTGCTGAGTGATGTAAGGCGAAACGTCTTTGATGATGACCTCGTTCACTCCTTTCTTGATGGGAACGGTTCCTGTTTGACGAAAGACTTGCGCACCGCTCAAAAACACGGTTGCTTTGTGAATGTTGCTGCTCAGTGTATCGCCACAAAAAGCGAATTGACTTGTTAAAAGTGCTGTAGCGAGGATCAATATTGATTTCATGTGCTGTATTTTGGAAACTAGTACAGCCTATTCGCAATCACGTTCATTTAAGATGTGGAATTCGCCCTTAATTAATGCTCAGACGCAGGATGTTTTGTCAGTTTAAAGCAACCCTTCAAAATCGTCGTCGTGCTCAAAAGCGGAGTGATTTATTGTCTTTAATCGCTCTCCAGGCGGAACAATCTCTTTCTTCGGCTCTGGATCAATAATTGGTGTTGGTGTGACAATTCGATTAATTGGTGTGGGCGCAGCAGGTGGTTCCCAATCTCCCGAAGTTATTCTATTAACACTCGGTTGAATGATCCAAAGTCCGATAAAATGAAACCAGATCAGAAAGAAATAACCGATCGATTCAGAAAAATCAGCCTCCCTTCCTATTTCGCTACTTTTTAGTGTTTTGGCGCAAAAATAGAAGAGATAAAAATTGCAGAAAGTGGCAAGTAGTGTTAAGAGTAGGACAAATGGATTCAAATTGGAGAAGCTTAAAATGTAGGTACTCATTTGGCGACTGCCACCCTTATTTTTAAAATCATCCCAGAAATATTCATAATAGATCGCTCCGATGAAATCGTAAACTGAGTAGGCGAGTGCGAGGAAGAAGAACGTTATAAAAAGTGTATGATTTAGCTGTACATGGGATGGAAGCTTATTTTTCAGCCCAATACCAATCGACCAAAACCAACCAAATAGTACGAGATCAACAAAAAACTGAAACGCCTCAAGAATGATATTGATTGTTAATGCGTCCTCACGCGAGTGCTCATAGTTAATCTTAACGATCCACGCGGTGTGCAATATGCCAACAATGAGGCTGACAACTAACTGGCCCGTTGTTAAAACGAATAGTTGCCAATGACGTGCGTTGTGAAAAACTCTATTCATGCCCAATTAATTGATTTAAAGGTGCAAAAAAATAGAGTTTAAACGAAAAACCGAATACTATATATGCCTTTAGAATGAAGAATCGTGGTTCGGAATACCACTTAATTCAAACAGCTATTTTCTTCCAAGTAAAACCTCCTCGACATCTGAAAGTAGCACGTTTTTTGCTTTGAGTAAAATCAAGAAGTGATAGAGTAAATCAGCAGATTCATTCAGGAACAAATCACGATTGTCATCTTTCGCCTCAATTACAACTTCAATAGCCTCCTCGCCAACTTTTTGGGCAACCTTGTTGATTCCACGTTTGAAGAGCTGATTGGTGTAGGAATTTTGATCATCCGAAGAAATACGCTCGTCAATAGTTCGCTCAAGTTCGTAAAGAAATCCTTTCGAATCGGGTTCGCCAAAACACGTTGTTGTACCTGTGTGACAGGTTGGTCCAGCAGGATTCACTTTTATAAGCAAGGCATCAGAATCGCAATCAGATTCAATCGAAACGACTTGAAGGAAATTGCCTGAAGTTTCACCCTTCGTCCATAATCGTTGTTTCGACCGACTGAAAAAAGTGACTTTGTTTTCACGCTTCGTTTTATCAAATGCCTCTTCGTTCATATATCCTAGCATGAGCACATTATTGTTCGTCGCATTTTGAATAATAACAGGAATTAGCCCGTCAGTTTGATTGTAAATTAGGTTCATCGTATTGGAATTTGAGATTTTTTTAATTCATTTTTAAGGTCAGGTATTGCAATTTCTTGGTAATGGAAGATACTTGCAGCAAGTCCTGCGCTAGCGTCCGTTTGAGTGAAAAGCTCCTTGAAGTGCTGGATAGATCCAGCTCCTCCAGAGGCAATGACGGGAATGGTTACAAGCTGGGAGATGGACTGACTAATATCAAGTGCAAATCCTGCCTTGGTTCCGTCGTTGTTCATGGATGTCAATAGAATTTCGCCGCCACCTAGTGTTACAATCTCTATACACCAGTCAATGGCGCGTCGTCCAGTTGAAACCCGACCACCATTCGAAAAAACGATCCATTCATCGTCTATTTTTTTAATGTCTACTGCCACAACAACGCATTGTTTTCCAAAGCAATTGGATATTTCTTGAATCAGTTCAGGCCGACGTAATGCGGCAGAATTGATACTGATTTTGTCGGCTCCGGCCTCAATAACTGCTTGAGCGTCTTCAAGTGTGGTAATTCCTCCTCCTACGGTGAATGGAATGGTGATTTCTCTGGAAATTTGTTCGACAAGACTGCAGATGGTTTTTCGTTTGTCGTTCGTCGCGGTAATATCCAAGAAAACCAATTCGTCCGCGCCTTCATCAACGTATCGTTTTGCCAGCTCAATTGGATCACCAGCGTCGCGTATTCCTTCAAAATTAACTCCTTTAACGGTCCGTCCATCTTGAATGTCTAGACAGGCAATGATTCGTTTTTTCAACATAGTTTTTTGAGTTCATCGAGTGAAATTTTTCCTTCATAAAGCGCTTTTCCTATGATAGCGCCAGAACATCCAATCTCTCGGAGGTCGATTAAATCTTGTATTGATGATACACCTCCACTGGCAATTAAGTGAACGGATGTTTCCCTCAGAATCTCTTTATAAAGTTCTATGGATGGTCCGTTCAGCATCCCGTCTTTGGAAATATCGGTGCAGATGACTTCTGAGACACCTTGATTTTGATAGTTCTCAATAAAATCTAGAATGTCTAGATCGGCGAGTTCTGTCCACCCTTGTGTTGCGATCTTTCGATTTAAGCAATCTGCTCCTAGAATGATTTTGCTTCCGTATTGTTCGATCCATCCTCTAAAAACGGATGGATTTTTTACCGCGATGCTTCCTCCAGTTATTTTTTGTGCACCGGATTCAAAGGCAATTTTAAGGTCTTCATCACTCTTCAATCCTCCACCAAAATCGACGATCAGATTCGTTTCTCGTGTGATTTTTTCGAGCACAGGATAGTTGACGATTTTGGATGCTTTTGCACCGTCAAGATCTACGAGGTGGAGATACTGTATTCCATTAGCTTCATATTCTTTTGCGATTTCGACAGGATTTTCTGAATAGATTTTTTGCGTCGAATAATCTCCTTTCGTCAGACGAACACATTTTCCATCGATGAGGTCAATTGCAGGGATGATTTTCATAATGCTAAAAAGTTTTGAATGAGTTTGGCGCCGATTTCAGCCGATTTCTCAGGGTGAAATTGAACACCAAAGAAGTTGTCCTTTTGAAGCGCGGCAGAAAAGGGTTGAATGTAATCACATGTTGCGATGGTGTTCGAGCACAACTCGGCATAATAGCTGTGTACAAAGTAGAAATCATCATATGAGCTTATTCCGTCAAAGAGAGGAGATGATTTTATCGAACAAGAATTCCATCCGGTGTGCGGCACGTTCAAAACAGGTTCAAACTCTCGCACTACGGTATCAAAAATACCCAGGGCTTGTGTATCTCCCTCTTCAGACGATGTACAAAGCAACTGCATACCAAGACAAATCCCCAAAACAGGTTGTGTCAGGCTTGGTATCAATTGATCCAACTCATTTTCACGCAGCTGATTCATAGCGAATGATGCTTCTCCAACACCAGGTAAAATTACCTTCTCTGCGGAGCGCAATTCATCGGGTCGATTTGTTAGGATGGATTCAACCCCTAATCGTTTCAATGCATTTTGGACGGATCGGATATTTCCAGCTCCGTAATCAATCAGTGCGATCATAATATTCCTTTTGTACTTGGGATTGAAAAATCTGTTGTTTGAGCAATTGCCATTCGAACAGCACGCGCAAACCCTTTGAAAATTGCCTCAATTTTGTGGTGCTCGTTCGTACCTTCAGCCTTGATGTTTAAGTTGCATTGTGCTCCGTCCGAAAACGATTTGAAAAAGTGCATGAACATTTCCGTTGGCATTCCTCCGATCATTTCACGCTTGAAATCAGCCTCCCAGACCAGCCAAGAACGCCCTCCAAAATCTAGTGCAACTTGAGCCAAACAATCATCCATCGGTAATAAAAACCCATAGCGGGCGATGCCTTTTTTCTGACCAAGAGCTGCACGAAAAGCTTCACCCAGAGCAATCGCAACATCCTCCATCGTGTGGTGTTCATCGACATATAAATCGCCATTCACATTGATGTTTAAATCAACTCCTCCGTGCTTGGATATTTGCTCCAGCATGTGATCAAAAAAGCCAATTCCTGTTGAAATTACTGATTTTCCTTCTCCATCTAAGTTGATTTCAACCATGATTTTAGTCTCTGAGGTATTTCGTTCGACGCGTGCAGTGCGATCTTGACCTTTCAAAAATTGATAAATTTCCTTCCAAGAGGTGGTAGATAGATTCGCATTACGGTTCGATTCTCCAATAAAAATACTTTGTGACCCAAGGTTTTTTGCCAATTCGATATCCGTTTCTCGATCTCCAATGACAAAGGAGTTTTCCAGATCGTAATCGCCTTTAAGGTAGTGAGTCAATAATCCAGTACGAGGTTTTCTCGTTAGTGCATTGTCTTCTGGAAAAGATCGATCAACAAGTATCTCTTCGAATAGAATACCTTCGTTTTGAAAAGCCTGAATAATCTTATTCTGAGCGGGCCAAAATGTTTCTTCGGGAAATGATGCTGTTCCAAGACCGTCTTGATTTGTTACCATAACGAGTTCATACGATAGTTCAATAGCAATTTTCGATAAGTACTGAAATACTTTAGGGTAGAACTCCAATTTTTCGAGTGAATCGAGTTGAAAATCAACGGGTGGTTCGATAACGAGCGTGCCATCGCGATCTATAAATAGTGCTTTTTTCATGAGTTGAGTTTTTTTAGTTCTTCCAGGAGTTTGTTGTTTTCTTTTTCTGTTCCAATGCTAATTCGAAGTGTGTTTGGGATAATTTTACTGCGATTTCGAACGATAATTCCGATTCGTATTAGTGAGAGATAAACATCATTAGCATGTTCGATTTCAATCAGTATGAAATTGGCATCTGAAGGGTAAATACACTGCACTTGTTCGATCTCCTGTAATTCCATGACTAGTCGGGCCCGTTCAAATTTTATGGTTTCGATTTGCGCAGCTATTTCTGCTTCGTTTCTCATCGATTCTATTCCAGCTTGCTGATTTAACAAGCTCACATTGTAGGGTGGTTTCACCTTGTTGAGAAATGAGATAATTTCAGGATTCGAGTAGGCAATTCCCAATCGTGCTGCTGCCAAGCCACGTGCCTTACTGAAGGTTTGTAGAACGATCAAGTTTGGATATTCGTCGAGCTTGCTCTTCCATGAGGTGGAATTGGCGAAGTCAATGTATGCTTCATCGATGGCCACAATCCCATTGAAACGCCCCAATACTGATTCGATTTTCTCGGAGCTAATCAAATTCCCAGTCGGATTGTTCGGTGAACAAATAAAGATCAATTTGAGTTGAGGGTCATCTAAATAGGGAATGGTCGCATCGATGTTAATTTGAAAATTTTCATCAAGAGGCATCTCAATCAATTCAACATCATTTATCTCAGCTGAAACCTTATACATTCCATAGGTTGGAGAGAACGTCAGTGCCTTATCCAAAACAGGTTGCGTGAATACGCGAAAAAGCAAATCGATTACCTCATCGCTTCCATTGCCGATGAAGATTCGATCTTCCTTGATCTCCTTCTGTTCTGAGATTAATTGTTTCAACTCTGTCTGATACGGATCAGGATAACGATTTAGTGTCCCATAAGGATTCTCGTTTGCATCCAACCAAATTGAGGCTTCACCTGTAAATTCATCGCGCGCGGATGAATATGGGGATAGTTTCAGGACGTTCGGGCGAATAAGATTTTCTAGGCTAAACATTGTTCAAAGTTTTGAGTCGGATTGAAACCGCATTTTTGTGTGCAATTAGTTGCTCGGCTTCAGCCATTATTTCAATTGCAGGTCCAATGGTTTGAATTCCCTGTTCGTTGAGTTCCTGGAAGGTAATTTTTTTTACAAAACTGTCTAAAGAGACCCCACTGTAATTGCGTGCATAACCATTCGTAGGCAGTGTGTGATTGGTCCCGCTGGCGTAATCTCCGGCACTTTCACAGCTGTATTTCCCTATAAACACTGATCCGGCATTGGAAATGTTAGGAATGAACTGTTGAGCGGAGTCAAATGCAAGGATCAGGTGTTCCGGCGCATATTCATTGCTCAATTGAATACATTCTTCTAGTGAATCGAGTTGAATAAGAGAGCTATTGTTTAAAGCATCTATGGCAATGTCCATTCTGGGAAGCTCGGCTAATTGAGTCTGGATTTCCGTTTGAACTTGGGATAGGATTAATTGACTTGTGGAAAGCAAAATTACTTGACTATCCGCTCCGTGTTCGGCTTGCGATAATAGATCGGCCGCAACGAATGCTGGATTTGACGTTTCATCGGCAATAACGAGCACTTCGCTTGGACCAGCAGGCATATCGATGGCGATTCCTTTGGTCAGTGCATACGATTTTGCGGCTGTTACGTACTGATTTCCTGGGCCGAATATCTTATCCACCTTAGGGATTGTTTCCGTTCCTTGAGCAAGTGCTGCGATCGCCTGAACGCCTCCAGCTTTGTATATTTCAGTGATTCCAACTAGTTGAGCAGCATATAAAATGGCAGGATTGATTTTCCCGTCAACCGAAGGAGGAGAGCACAATACGACCCGTAAACAGCCTGCCAATTGAGCAGGAATTCCAAGCATTAATACTGTTGAGAAGAGTGGTGCTGTGCCTCCGGGAATATAGAGTCCAACTTTTTCGATCGCGCGGGATTCTCTCCAGCATCGAACGCCAATTTGGGTTTCTATGACAGTGGTCTTTTCAGTTTGTGCAGCGTGAAAGGTGCGAATATTTGTTGATGCAAGTTCCATAGCATCTTTGAGGTCCTGAGTAATGAGTTGACAAGCTTCTTCAATTTCAGCTGGGCTTACTCTTGAATCGATGATTTCAACCTTATCAAATTGCTTGGTGTATCCGCGCACGGCAGAATCGCCCATCTTTTCGACTGTTCGGAATATTGTGGATACTACGTCGCTGAGTTCTTGTGCCTTTAATTCTGGTCGTTTAATGAGGTTCGACCATTCACTTTTAGACGGATTAATGTACGTTTTCATAAAATCATTTTTTCGATTGGCACTACGAGAATTCCTTCCGCTCCAGCATTTTTAAGTCGTCCGATGATGTTCCAAAAGTCATCTTCTTGAATAACTGAGTGAAGGCTAGACCAACCCTCCTTGGCAAGAGGAAGAACCGTTGGACTTTTCATTCCTGGTAAAATTTCAGTTATTGTATCGAGGCGATCATTTGGAGCATTCAATAAGATGTACTTGTTCTCCCGGGCTTGCAGAACAGCGTCATTTCTGAAAAGAAGTTGCTCAAGAATTTCCGATTTTGCAGAAGACAGATTGCGGTTGGCAATTAAAACAGCTTCACTTTTAGCAACCGTTTCCACTTCTGTTAATCCATTCATCAACAAAGTACTACCCGTCGATACGATATCCATTATCCCATCTGAGAGTCCAATTCCAGGAGCAATTTCAACGCTTCCACCAATCTCCTCAATTATTACGTTGATCTTTTGAGCAGCAAAAAAGCGGGATAGGATGTTTGGATAACTGGTTGCAATTCGTTTTCCTTCGAAATAATTAATTCCAGTATACTTTTGCTCCCTTGGAATGGCAAGTGACAATCGACAAGCAGCGAAGCCGAGGGTTCTTACCTCTACAACATCTTTCGCTTTTTCCCAGACCTCATTCTGACCGAGAATTCCAACGTCCGCGATTCCCTGTTCAACATACTGCGGGATATCGTCATCTCGAAGAAATAGTACTTCGATTGGAAAGTTGGAAGCGGTCGCTTTCAAAATACGCCCGCCATTTGGGACTTTGATTCCGCAATTTTTTAGCAATTCGAGCGATTTTTCGCTGAGCCGACCGTTTTTTTGGATGGCTATTTTTAATGTACTCATTGGTTAATTATTATGTCTGAGTAGATCTTTCGGAAGTTTTTGCTAGAAGTTGGAAACAAAAAAACCGTCTGATTTACTCAGACGGTTTAAATATAGTTGGTTCAATTACCACATATCATTTTCCGCTCGCCTGAGTGCAAGGATGAAAATGATGATGATGCAATTGTGTAAAAATCATTGTTGTTTCTTTGTTGGTGTAAAACTATCGATTTTTTTTTGATAAAACCAAATTGAGATGAAATTATTATCGCGGACTGCTTCCGCAATGAAAAGGTTGTTTCGGATTTTTAATGATATATCCAATGGAGAATTCATGTGTTCGATAGTAACCTGCATAGGTCCACGGAAAATCTTTAAACACGGTCTGACTAACCATGTAAGCCACTCTGAATTTGTTTGAAATATCCCAGCCAAGGTTCAAGCCTAATTGATTGTTGGGGTAAAATGATATACCAACGGCGTACTTTTCGTAGAACGTCGCCGTTAGGTTGGATATGAACGGATTGAAACCATTATTGTATTGTTGGTATTTGATCCGTGGTGTGAGTTCAAAATTTTGGGTGACTTGAAAATCGTATGAAATAAAAGCGTTTAGACGTATCAGAGGGTAGTAGACCGAACTGTAATTTGGAGGTTTCGAAACCGTTAAATCTGATGTTGAGATGCCAACGAGTAAATTTTTCCATGAATAAGTGGCGCCAATGGTGAGTAAAAAATTATTCCGTGGTGTGAAAACTTGTCCAGAATCGAGAAAGTCGCTGTACTTATCGCGAATGCGAACATGTGAAGCTCCAATCCCAATTCCTGCTGATAATTTCCCTGCTTTATTGAAATCGAATTGATAGTTGTAATTCAATGTTATTGATTGTCCTGAGAATAACTGATAGTAGCCATTGAAATTGATTCCAACTCCGTGTTGACCGTAAATCCGTTGGCTGTAATTTGCCTGAAAAAGATCAACTCCTTCAAACCATTTCGAATTCTGTATTGCTGTTAACGCACCGTGTCGCTGAAACTCGAATCCACTCATCGCTGGGTTGGAGTTCGAGTAGTTGTTCCAAAACATATTCGTTTGTCCAAAGGAAAAAAGGCAACTGGATATGAAAACGATTAAGAGAGGTAATTTCATATAAATAGCGAGGTTAAATTGGTTAGTTTTTGAGTAGATACCCAATGGAGAATTCATGCACACCACCACTTGCGCCGTTGTTCAATTTAGAAACAGTCACATTGTAACTATACGCTACACGAAATTTTCGCTT
The DNA here is from genome assembly GCA_937919725.1 of uncultured Fluviicola sp. Taxonomy (GTDB): domain Bacteria; phylum Bacteroidota; class Bacteroidia; order Flavobacteriales_D; family Crocinitomicaceae; genus UBA4466. The sequence goes on from CALFOS010000279.1 coordinate 22,693, forward strand.
GATATCCCAACCGATGTTCACCCCATAATTGTCCCTAGAGTGTAGCGAAAATCCAAGGGCAAATCTTTCGTCATAGGTGGTGGTCACATTCAACTGTAGGTTCTGGAATCCACCGCGCGAGGAGAACAGTGCGCGCGGGGTAAGTTGGAATTTTTCACCGATGTTAAAGTCGTACGAGGCATGCGCATTGATTCCGATACCAGGACCATAATACGAACCTGTGGAAGGGTTTTTTGGTTGATTTAAGTTGGTGGAAGCCACTCCAAGGAGTAATTTTTTCCATTTGTAGGCAGCGCCAAACGCAAGTTGAAAGGTGTTTTGTGGTTCGGGAATTGCGAAGAGGTAGTCATCTTCGTATCCTTTTCGAATCTGCACTCTTCCCACGCCAAGACCAACTCCAGTGGATAACTTCCCTGCTTTTTTTAGATCGAATTGGTAGTTGTAATTCACCAAAACGGTATTCGTCATCACAGGTATGATATCTCCCGAATAAACAATTCCCACGCCATGCTTTTCTGCAAGCTGCATACCTCCGTTGGCATGCACACCATGGTAACTCCCATAAAGCGCAGGATAATAATTGATATAGGTTGCTGCAGCGTGTTGTTGGTATTCAAATCCGCTCATGGCTGAATTGAAGTTGGAATAATTGTTCCAAAACATCGAGTTTTGAGCGTGTGAGCAAAATGCGCTGAATAATGATCGAAAATGTAAGAAGCTGTTTCATGATGTCGGTTTGGAAGTTAAAACATTTGGCAACACGATTTTGTTACAGTGGTGGTTTTCTTTAACGTTCTGACAGGGCCAATTTATACGTCGCAATCGCGCGTTCACGGGCCATTTTGTGTTCTACAATCGGCTGCGGATAGCTCAATTCATCCAAATCTTTCACCCACGTGCGCACGTAGATGCCTTTTTTGTCGAATTTCTCGAGCTGTGCCGTCGGATTAAAGACCCGAAAATACGGTGCAGAATCGCAGCCCGTTCCAGCCGCCCATTGCCAATTTCCATTGTTGGCCGAGAGATCGTAGTCCAACAATTTCTGCGCAAAATAGGCCTCACCCCAACGCCAATCAATTAGCAAATGTTTGCAGAGAAAGCTTGCTACGACCATTCGAACTCGGTTGTGCATGTAGCCGGTTTCGTTCAGTTGTCGCATGCCTGCGTCGACCATTGGATATCCAGTTTCACCTTTGCACCAGGCCTCAAATTCCACTTCGTTATTTCGCCAAGGAATCGCGTCGTATTTTATTTTGAATGATTGATGAACCACTTTTGGAAAATGATACAAAATCTGCATGAAAAACTCTCTCCAAATCAGCTCGTTGAGAAATACTTCGTGATGCTTTACCTTTTGAACTAAAGAGCGAATCCCGATAGTTCCGAACCGCAAGTGCGGACTCAAATAGCTGGTTTTATCTTCTGCAGGAAGATCACGCATTTGCGGATAGTCGGCTAAGTCATCTAATGAAAAGGGCTTCACGCAAACGAATGATTTTTCCATTCCAAAGGTACTCAACATCGGGAACTCATAACTCGAAGCGGCGAAATGCTCTGTTATTTTTTCAATGGAATAGGGTAAATGTTCATCAGCAACAAACTGCTTTCTCCAAAGATTTTTGAAGGGAGTATAAATTGTATATGGTTTGCCATCTGCTTTGAGGACATCGTTTTCTTCATAGATTACTTGATCCTTATACCGTTTGAAATCGATGTGGTTTGACTCGGCTAGATCGCGAATTTCACCATCGCGTTGTCGAGCGTAGGGTTCATAATCTTTATTGGTGTAGATCGCAGAGACTTCGTCTGAAGCGATAAGCTTTTTCCAGACCTCAGCTGGTCTGCCGATTTTCACTTGAAGAGAAGATCCGTAGCGCTGAAGTTGAGTATTGATTTTCGCTAGTTCAAGATGAATGAACGTCACGCGGGCATCGTCTCTAGGAAGTTCTTCTAGAATATTGTTATCGAAAATAAAGAGGCATTGCACCTGCTTATTTTCGGTTAGGGCATTGAACAATGCAGTATTATCTTCTAATCGAAGATCTCGTCTGAACCAGAAATAGGCTTTCCTCACATTTCTTCGTGTTGGTATTCTAAATTCAATTCACCTTTGAGAATTTTCACAACGAAAATCATTTGCCCATAGCGCTCGTAGGAGATTTTTATCTCTTTTTGAAGGGTGTCCATCACCTCGTCGTAATGTCCTTGAAGATGTGTGCTCGTCGCATTTACCTTAACTTTCATTCCCGTCGCTATGCAGCGATCAATGAAATCTACGATTTGTGGCTCGTAATCTTCCGTAAGGGGATAGTTACTAATTTCTACGGTTATTTTCATGAGGATGAAGGTACAAAAAAAGGCTCCCAATTTGGAAGCCTTTAAATCTATTTTTGATCGGAAATTTAATGAGCGTGTTCCGCTTTGTGTCCGTCTTTCTTGCAACATGCTTTTGATTCGTCCTTCTTGCAACATGCTTTTACATCTTTATTACAGCAAGGCATATCGCACGATGAGAATTTTCCGTTTGCATCATAATGAGCCAAACATGCTTCTTTCATCTCAGGAGTACATCCTTTATCATCACACATTTTAGCACATTCTTCTTTGCTCATTGTTGAACACTTCGACATGTCGCAACCACCCATTGTACACCCTTGATCTCCTCCATGACCACCGTGGTGAGAAGCACATTCCATTTTAGCATGATGACCAGCACCATTATTGTCTCCATTATCGTGTCCGTTTCCTATAATTGGAGCAATCACCAAACCGATCAAACATGTCAATTTAATCAAGATGTTCATTGAAGGACCTGAAGTATCTTTGAATGGATCTCCAACTGTATCTCCAGTTACTGCCGCTTTGTGAGCATCAGAACCTTTGAATGTCATTTCACCGTCAACCATAACTCCTGCTTCGAAAGACTTCTTAGCGTTGTCCCAAGCACCACCAGCGTTGTTTTGGAAGATTGCCCAAAGAACACCAGATACAGTAACGCCAGCCATGTAACCACCAAGCATTTCAGCAACGATCAAGTTGTTCATTCCAAATGCAAGTGGAAGGAAAGCAATTACTAATGGGAAACCGATTGTCAACAATCCGGGTAACATCATTTGTTTCAAAGATGCTTTTGTAGAGATGGCAACACATTTGTCGTATTCTGGCTTTCCAGTTCCTTCCATGATTCCAGGAATTTCTCTAAACTGACGACGAACTTCCTGTACCATTTCCATAGCAGCTTTACCTACCGCGTTCATTGCCAATGCAGAGAATACAACCGGAACCATACCTCCAACAAATAGCATTGCTAATACAGGAGCTTTAAAGATGTTGATTCCATCAATTCCAGTGAATGTTACGTAGGCAGCAAACAAAGCCAAAGAAGTCAAGGCTGCAGATGCAATCGCAAATCCTTTTCCTGTTGCAGCCGTTGTGTTACCAACTGAATCCAAAATATCCGTTCTTTCACGAACGATCGGTTCCTGCTCACTCATTTCAGCAATACCTCCAGCGTTATCCGCAATTGGTCCGAAAGCGTCAATCGCTAACTGCATAGCTGTAGTCGCCATCATTGCTGATGCTGCCATAGCCACTCCGTAGAATCCTGCGAATGCATATGATCCCCAGATCGCACCAGCGAATAATAATACTGTTGGGAAAGTAGAAATCATTCCAGTTGCTAAACCAGCGATGATGTTTGTTCCTGCTCCTGTGCTTGATTGTTGTACAATTTTCAAAATAGGTTTTTTACCTAATCCAGTGTAGTATTCAGT
>CALFOS010000280.1 GCA_937919725.1 uncultured Fluviicola sp.
AGACGAGGAAGAATAAATCGTGAAAAAGATATAATTGTGTCCATTATTGAACAATAATGGACTTTTTTTTGCACATATTTTTTGCTGAATTACTATATTTCGACTTCAAATCATATTATGAATCTACACTTTTCACTTGTACTGCTGACGCTCCTGTCATTTTCGCTTACTGCTCAAGTTGATTTCAATCAGTATACAACGCTAAATTCTAAAGGCTTGATTCCCTTAGATTTTTCGGCACAGACTTCCGAAAAGATTGAAGAAGGAATGACCGAACGCCGAAGAGAGATTGGGTCGGAGATTGACCAACGCGAATTTCTTGAAAAAACAGGCTATGCCATCGACGAATTGTTGCACTCTGGCTTGGTGGTTTATGGCGATGAGGTTTCCAACTATGTCTCTGAAATTGCGGATAAATTGCTCGCTGGAAATCCAGAATTACGGTCGAAATTGCGCTTTTACACCCTAAAGCTCAATGCGACGAATGCCTTCTCCACCGATCAAGGGATCATTTTTGTGACGACTGGCTTGATCAGTCAGCTTTCGAGCGAGGCACAATTGGCATTCATTCTCGCGCACGAAATTGCCCATTACACCGAAAAACACGTAGTGGAAACCTTCACGTGGAAAAAAGACAACCGCTATGGTAACGACTGGGTCGATCGAATGAGTGTTTACTCGAAAGACAAAGAATTTTCAGCAGATTATCTCGCAGTGGACATTTACCGGGAAGCAGGCTATGCGAAAACGGAGATCTTGTCGACCTTCGACGTGCTTTTGTATTCTTATTTGCCATTTGACGAGGTAGCGATCAGCTTGGATTATTTCGCCTCAGATCAACTCTACCTGCCACCGTTTTTGTTTCCTACTAAAGTATATGAAATTAAAGCTGATCCAGATGAAGACGATTCACAAAGTTCGCATCCGAACGTATCGAAACGAAAAGTAGCTGTTGAAAAACGGATGTCCGAAATTTTAGCCATATGGGGAACAACCATCAACGCTCAAGGCGATGCCAAATTTTACGAAATACGCAACATTGCGCGATTTGAATCAGTGCGCACCGATGTGATGGAGGCCAATTTTGGTGATGCGCTTTATTCGATTTATATTTTGGAGCGCGAATTTCCGACGTCCACTTTTTTGCAACGGATGAAAATGCACACGTGGCTCGGTTTATACCAATATGAAGCGGCGGCGAAAACAAATAACGCCATTCGAAGAGACAAAGATTTGGAAGGAGAATCGGCGTCAGTGCACTATTTCGTTCGAAAATTGAACCGAAGCTCACTCACTACTGTTGCTCTACGCAACATCTGCGATCTTCATAAAATGAATCCCACCGACATCGAGATGAATGCGATTTATGCGTACTCTTTGCGTTTGTTTAATCAAGACACTAAATTCAATTTGAACGACTATTCTGCCATGCGATTCAGTCAATACGTAGATTCTGTAGATGCCAAGAATATGCGATTATTAGCCGATACGCTCAAAGTGGAAGTGAAGGACACGGTCATTGCGGACCCGAAAACGAAAAAATCGAAATACGACCGAATCAAGAAGAGCAGTTCGCCCGATGCGATAGAATCATCGGTTGATTCGTTGAAGTACTATTTATATGGCTTATCGGATTTGATCGCCGATTCGAGTTTCAAGGCGGAATACGCTAAGTACGCACCCGTGATCGACAATTCTCCACCCATTGAAGCATCTTCGAGTGGTAGGGGAATTAACTCTTCCCAAACGCGATCTTATGACAACTTGAAGATTGCATCGGATAACCTGATTGTGGTGGAACCGCGCGTAATCGACTACGGAAAGGATGGAATCAACTTAGTGAAGAGTGAACGACTCGAGAACATGTTTTCGGAAGCTATTGTGAGTGCCGCCGATCAGGCAGGAACGGTTGTACATAATGTTGACAAGCGAAATCTCAGCACCGACACATACAACGAACGCTCAACGCTGATCGGATTTTTATCTCAATTGGTGGAAGACGATGATGTAAAACCCTTCCCGATGGATTATCTACAATTGAAGGAAATTGCTACGCAATATGGAACGTCGGATGTGATGTTTACGATGGTGGATCATACCTTTCGCCCCGACATTAGTTTTTGGTCGATCGGACTTTCCGCATTGATTTATCCAACCCTGCCTTTCACCTTAACCTTGTATCTCCCCATTAAACTCATGTCCGGAAACCAAACTAATTTGACGGTATTAATTATGGACGTCGATTCCGGTGAATTCAAAACAGGCAGCGTTTTCCTCTTTCACGAACGTGTATCGAAGCACAACATCGGGGCACGAATGTACAGCCTATTCAAACACATTAGTTCAGCACAATAACTAGAAAAGCATGAAAAAAATTATTGGTTTAGCGCTTGGACTTCTCCTAACCACAAGTTTAGTTTTCGGGCAAGATAACTACGGATACTATGGAAAAAAGACTTTCATAGACTTCTCATCGAGTTCCTATTTCCCGATACTTTATAATTTAACGACGTCTGGAGCAGGATCGGAGCTATCGCCCTCTGGAAATTCCCTTCAATCTTCGGAAGATTGGTTCAACTCAGGTGCGCGCGTAAGTGTTGGAAGGGCAATCAAATCAAATGTTGGCCTTGCCATTGAATTCGGATACGATAAATTCACGCTAGGTAGGCAAGTGCTTCCTTCCAGTTATAATTACAATCAAACTAAGGGCATAATCGATCACGAAAGATTCCGTGTAAATTCAATTCTTGTGATGCCTCGAGTAGAAATTAGCGGGCCGAATGGCTTGCTTCCTAATGGTTTGGTGCATCAAATTGGCTTTGGCTTGACGATCAATTCATTAGCCAAACAGAACTATTTGGTTCTTTACAATGATGGTAGTAGATCTGGTGGACCAAATGGTGAGGCTTCCGATCAGGCTGATTTATTTAAAACATACGACCTCGACAAGTCGATGAAAATGATCCAGCTGATGTACGGTCTAAAGATGCGAACACCGCTTGGTAAATCCTTGATGTTTAATTACGGATTCCGCTATACGATTGATCTAGGGACAATTCCATTTGAGTTAAATCGAGAGCTTGCACGTGAAATTCGGAGTTACCAATTTCGAAATTTGATTGCGTTTGATTTGGGATTGACTTTGCCGTTTTAAGTACTTTTTTCTATCAAAGTCTTCGTTGGTCGTTTTTGACCGATCATTTTTTTTGTGGCCCCGAGCGCGCTATCCGCTCTATCTTTTCCCCTCAGACAAGCTGAGAAAAAAGGATGCCGCTTCTATCGCTGGTGCAGCGGATAAACCGTCATTCTTCCAAACTCACGCCCACACCTTCGCCCCCTCAGAGCAGTTCTGGCAAATGTCAATCTCATTCCGCCCCGTCAACACGGCATTTCTAAAACTCCTGTAACTCGCACTGTTCCAAATTTCTTCAAACGAAGCATTTTCCAATGTCCCTAGAACGTGCTGTGCATCTTTATCGAAACAACAAGGAACAACCTTCCCGTCCCACGTGAGCACAGAAGACGACCACATTCTCCAACAATGATTTCCCGTTTTGTATTTCAAGGAGTAAGTCCCGTCGGGGTTTTTCTTGTAACGCGCATACGTTTCGTTTTCAGGCATGAGTTCATTCCCATTTTTGTAATCGTACAATTGCGCAGTCTTGATCCGGACTTCATCCACTCCCATTTCTTTTCCAAGGTGAAAAACTGCTGGAATTTCGTGCTCGTTTGGTTTTACAGCTAAAAACTGAAAAATAAGGTGTGGCGTCTTCGATTTCAACGCTTTTTTTGCTTCGATGAGGTGTTTTGTCCCAGAAATCACTTTGTCCAATCGTCCGTGTATGCGGTAGTTTTCGTATGTTTCTTGCGTTAGGCCGTCTATGGAAATAATTAATCGATCCAAACCTGACTTCACAATTTCGCGGGCTTTTTCTGCATCGATAAAGTGGGCATTGGTCGATGTTGCGGTGTAAATTTTCTGTCGCTTCGCACTTCGAATTAAATCCAAAAACTGCGGATGTAAAAACGGCTCGCCCTGAAAATAGTAGTTGATGTAGAATACCGATTTTCGGACGTCACTCAGCATTTTTTCGTGCAAGTCGAGGTCGAGTTTCCCTGTGGGTCGTGTGAATTGCTTCAAACCACTCGGACATTCGGGACAGCCCAAGTTGCAAGCCGTTGTTGGCTCAATGCTCAAACTGATCGGCATGCCACGATGAACAGCTTTTTTCCGCATGCGCGAGATCCAATAACTTCCTTTCAAAAGCACAGCGTGCCCGATACGCCGAAGCGTAAGGTGTTTCACAATATTGATATGGTCCGCGGTCTTTCCGATCCACTAAAAATACGGAGAATTGAACGATTCTATTTTTTAAGAATAGGATTGGATCGAAAAAAGTAAAAGGTTTAACACCTATTTCGAACTAAATGAACCATTTCTGCGTTATTTTAGCCGATGAAAAAATTGCTTCTATTTCTTTTTGCTTGGATGAGTTTCGCTACTTTGGCTCAATCGCGTTACCAAATTCAAGAGTTGGGTTCCAATGCTCCAATTCCGTTTGTGAAGATTTATCCGAATGCTGGAGCACCGTTTTTGAGCGATTTGGACGGCTGGATTTCCATTAGTGAATCCGTTACTGAAGTTCGACTCAGCTATTCCGATTACCGCGATACAACGTATCGTTTGGCGAGCGTAAACGGAACGGTTTTGCGCATGGCGCTGCGCACGCAGGAGGTGGAAGAAGTGGTCGTGGTAGCTGGCGAAAATCCTGCACACCGAATCATGCGACAGGTGATCGATCGCCGAAAAGACAATCATCCGCTCAAGAATGATGCGTTTACCTACAAAAGTTATAGCAAATTTAAGTTCGATTTGAATCCGGAAGGACTTGCTTCAATTCCTGAGAATACGACCGATACGAACTTAATCAGCATGCGTGATTTCTTTGGAAATCAGCATCTTTTCATGATGGAAAGCACGTCAAAACGCACCTTTATTCCGCCGTATCGAGACAAAGAAGAAATTATCGCCTACAAAGTTTCGGGGATTTCTGACCCAATATTTTCCACCTTTGCCAATAGTTTTCAATCCTTCAGTTTTTACGAAAATCAGTTCGATTTACTCGGAAAACAATATGTAAACCCCATTGCTCGGGGAGGAATTGATCGCTATTTGTTCATTTTGGAAGATACGACCGTTGTGAATTTAGACACGACGTACACCATCTTCTATCGACCCCGAAAAGGAAAGAACTTCGACGGAATGACAGGGCGAATGTACATCAACACGAATGGCTACGCGATTGAAAAAGTGATCGCCGAACCGTACAACGATACAACGGGAATTACACTTCGAATCGTGCAAGAATACAGTTTTGAAAATGGGAAAAAATGGTTTCCATCGAAATTGATAACCGAGATGGACATGAAGGGCATAATGCTGGACTCTGATCTAAAAGAAACCTACGTCATTGGTCGTGGAAGCACCTATATCGATGATTTACAGATCAATCCAGAAATTGATAAACGTGGAATGAATGATAATGTCTCCGTAGAAACTGCCGAAGATGCAGGTGAAATTGACGATGCTGAATGGGATAAGCTCAGGAAATACGGCATCACAGAAAAAGAACAAGAAACGTATCGCGTGGTCGACAGCATGGGCGAGGCCATGAATTTCGATCGGTGGCTCAGTGTTTTCAAAATTTTGGCCGAAGGAAAAGTGCCACTCGGGAAATACATCAACCTCGATTTGCAAAGAACATTAATGTTTAGCAATTACGAAGGTTATCGACTTGGAACAGGATTAGAGACATCAACAAAATTGATCAAAAGCGTGCAATTTGGGGGCTATTTTGGATGGGGAACCCGTGATAAGGAATGGAAATATGGCGGACACAGCACCATTCATCTCAATAGGAAAAAAGGGATTCGCTTCGACTTACGCTATGAACAAGATATCATTGAGCGGGGAGGATACTCCTTCCATACAAGTTCTCCACTACTTTCAAATAATTTGTACCGACAGCTTTTCATTAATCAAATGGATCGACAACGACTAGGGGAGCTGTTGTTTTCCTGGGATTTGAAATCGAATCTCGAACTAAAACTGATTGGAAATTACCAACGAATTTGGCTCACACAAGGTTACACATACTCAAAATTGAGCACGAACGAGTTTGATCTAGCCGAATCGGGAATTGAGTTGACATGGAATATTTTGCAGAAGTCGATGATCCTAGGTTCGCAAAAAGTTCCTATCGGAAAAAAATACCCCCAAGTGCGCTTCAAGGTCGTGAAAGGTTGGAAGGGAATAGCCGAAAGTGATTTCGATTACCTACGCTTAAACGCGGAAATCAGTCATATCACCCGAATGAGTACAATCGGGAAATTCCACTGGAAAGTGGCTGCAGCAAAGGTAATTGGAGATGTTCCTCTCACACTTACTCACACTGGAATTGGAACGAATCAATTTTGGAATATTTCGGTAGAAAACACCTTCGAAACGATGCTGGCTGGAGAATTCTATACGACCGAACAAGTGAGTGTGTTTACCCGTTTCATGTTCCGAGCAATCCACACGAAGGCGAAATGGAACGAACCACACTTCGGACTTCACCATGCGATGGGATTTGGAAATTTTATTAACCGACAAGATCATGCTTGGACTTTCCAAACGATGGACAAAGGGTATTTTGAAGCAGGATTTATTTTTGATGGAATGTTGACCACATCAACGCTTTCTATCGGACTAGGTGGATTTTACCGCTACGGCTATTATTCGAGCTCGGATTGGAAACAAAACATCGTTCCAAAAATTGTATTCTCGCTTCTGATTGATTAACGGAGTAAATTTACATGACCCGTTTCCACTTGCTCCAGATTGAGCGGTTCGCAAGTAACGAATGTCGCTTTCCAAACATAGGATCCATCGGGTGACATCTGTCCATTTGACATCGTTCCATCCCACGAATCGTAAATATCCCAGGTGATAAAAACGCGCTCTCCCCAGCGATTGAAAATTTCTAATTTCCATTCTTCTACCGGCAAATAAGCAATTGGAACAAAAGTATTGTTGAACTGATTGCCATCTGGAGTAAACGTGTTCGGGGCGTATAACGTGAAAGGCTCAATGAACAAATAATTTCTCGCCGTGTCTTTACAGCCGTATTGATTCGTCACAATTTGAATCGGGTAATGTCCACCTGCAAACATGTATGTATAATAAGGAGATGCTACTCCACTGCTGCTTGATGTACTATCGTCGAACAAATAAAACCACTGCGCAGCACCGACAGATTGATCAGTAAAGGCAATTGTTGAATTGCAAATATCCGTATAATCGGGCGTTACTGAAAAACCAGCTTCGGGCGATGGACGTACGTTCACAAGATCGGCTTGCAAGAGGGTGAGAGTATCCACACAACCAGCGTCTGTTCGTATGGTTAACGTGATAGGGAAGTTGCCCACGGTTGTGTATAAATGTGTTGGATTTTCAAGGGTCGATGAAGTTCCGTCGCCAAAGTCCCACGAATAGTAAATTGAAGTTTCTGCATCCGATAAATTCACGAAATGTGCGTCGAAAGGCACACATTGCAATCCTGGAAGAAGCGCAAAATCAATCGTCGGTTCCCGGAAAAGATAAATGTTTTGTGTCACAGTTTCTACACACGATTCATGCGTACCTGTGAGCGTAATAGGAATAGAACCTGCGATGTTGAAGCTCACATTGGAAACATCCTCCGCAGTGGAACTTGAAATCGATGCATTTATACCAAAATTCCACGTAAACACAGAGCCAGCTGGTCCACTCACGGTTCCGTCAAAATCGAAACTATTACCAGCAATGCACATAGAATCTTGCGAGGTAAACGACACCACCAAAGGCTCGTTGAGGGTGATCGTTTCGGTTGTTGTGTTGCTGCAAACAGCACTCAAACTGGCGCTTAGCGTAATGGTATACGTTCCGGCAGATGGAAAATTGAAGGTTGGAGCAAAATCGGAGCTCACGTCAGAACCTGTTCCAGCCACGCCAAAATCCCACGCATAGACATTGGCGTTCGCTGAACCATTTCCAAACGTGACGTCCAATCCTGCGCACTCAACTTCAGGAGGTAAAATGATAGCAGCGGTAGGCTCTGCGAACACAAAAACAGAGCTTGTATATGTAGCTACACATGAATTACTTTCTACTGATACGGTGATAGGAATGTTGCCAGCGACCGAAAAATTGACGCCATTTACTACATTTCCAGTAGTGGAAGGACTCGTGGCGTTTGCTCCAAAATCCCACGTGTAAACCGCACCACCTGGGGCAGTGCTCGCGGCCACAAAATTGAAACTGTTCCCAATAATGCAGAGCGAATCATTCGACGTATATCCCACCACAATTGGGTCGTTTACAATAATGTTCATGTAGCTTGTGTCGGTGCATGGCCATCCTGGATTCACGACCAACATCAATTGATAATTTCCAGGCGCTGGGTAAGTGTAAGAAGGTTGAAACGCTGAACTCACATCTGAGGTGATTCCACTCACTCCAAAATCCCATAAATAATTCGTTCCTCCGTAGGAGTTGTTGACGAAATTGACCGTTAAACCTTGACAATAATTGATGAAGCTCGGAAGTTGTTCCTGTGTCGGTAAAATACTCTCAAGTTGGAGGTTGCAATTGAACACGCGGAACAAAAAGTCGCGAGTCGTGGAATTGATCACCACACCATTACGCAATTCTTGCACACGAATTCCGACCACGTAGAGTCCAATTAAATTTGGCGAAGCGGTAAGCAATCCAGTTGTAGGATTAATGTTGATGCTCGAACCAGGCCCCAGTGGAACCGTGGCACTATGTCCCGCAGCCCATTGAACAGGTCCGTAGGGTGGAGGTGGTGCAGGAATAGGTTGAGGCGCAGTTCCAGACGAACCGTTGTTTGGCGTCACCAAGGAATAAACAAGTTGATCGCCGTCGGGATCGGTTGCGCTATGGTCGAAAATCAAGTCGTCGTTGTTGCACAGCAATTGCGGAGGATAATTCGTGAAGCGTGGACTGCTATTCACCCATGCTCCTGTGTTGGACCCAGGGACCTGGCACGTTAATGTAAATCCCGTGTCATCCGGGTTAATGAGATTCGAAATATTGGGTCCGCGGCAACAGCGTTGATAAGAAATAGTATAGCCACCAACAGCTGGAGGAAGGAAAATATCGGTTGTGTAAATGGCATTTTCCGTACAAATGTTGGTCGGTGGAGTAACACACGGATTATTGAAAACCACAGGCACATTCGCGCTGCCTGGGAAAGGGACTGATATGTTCTGAATTAAAAAATTGTCCACGTTGTAAACCGCCAAGTACAAAGGGTTATCGAATTGAGCCCCAGTAGAATTGCAATCTCGGTAAATGGAAATGTAGAATCGGTAGGTGTTATTTCCGAGGTAGTCGTAATAAATATCACCTCCAACAATATGCGAAGCTTGCGAGCAAAATGCACTTAGAATTAAACTGATGGAGAGAATGTATTTTATCATTGTATTGAGTAGACGAACATTTAGAGCAAAAGTTATTCCAAGATTTTCGCTTTTTCCGATTACTATTGTAAAGCAAAGATAAATCTTTTAAAGTTCAGGAAAACAATCTATGCGAAACTCAAATTGAAAGTTGAAATCCGCCTGAACTTTTTCGGATGAAATGATGCGATCAATCTTCTCATTCGCCTCGAATTCGGGAGCTTGGAAGCCGTAGTGTTTGGCTGCATCGTCATAGTACGATTCTCTGCTCGGATGACTTGGAAAAACAAGGTTGAAAGTACCAATAAGTTGCCGGTCATCAATTGCTTGCATTATAGCGCTCAGACAGTCTCCTTGGTGCACAAAATTGATTGAACCCTTTGGGTTTTTCAATCTTCTTCTCCCTTGTAGAAAGCGAATCGGGTGACGTTTGGGACCGATCAATCCGCCCAATCGAAAGATGGTGTGTGCTTTTCCAGATCCACGAATCGCATCTTCGGCGCGATGAAGTACCGTGGATTCCTGTTCTGACGAGAATTGAAAACTTTCTTCAAAATTTCCCGTCTCCTCTGGGTAGATTCCTGTAGAGCTAGTGAAAACAACATGCGTGTCATCTGAAAATTGCCTTAAGAGATCTTCTAATATTCGCGCATAGCGAGCAGGATTTTTTCTGTCGATTGGAGGAAGTGTGATGATGAGCGTTGAGGTCGATTTGGCAATTTCCGTAGGAATTTCAGTACTTTTTTCGAGATCGATTATAAAGGGTTCAATTCCCACCAAGCGGAGTTCTTCGATGCGTTCGGAGTTTCGAACAGATCCAAAAACGGTATTTTTTTGCTCGATGAGCAGTTGTGCTAGCGGCATGCCTAACCATCCACATCCTATAATTGTTACCGACAAATTGTTTGTTTTCATAGGCACTAAGGTACGAATGATTAATTTTGCACTATGAATTATTCGAAGTCATTCGTTCGCTTCAACTGGATCACGCTCGTTTTGATCTACTTAGTAGTGGTAGCAGGAAGTTTCGTGCGAATCACTGGCAGCGGAATGGGATGTCCCGATTGGCCAAAATGCTTCGGGCAGTGGATTCCACCAACCAACGCAGATCAGCTTCCGAGTGATTACAAGGAAAAATACACCGAAGGTCGCGAGAATAAAGTGATCAAATTTTCGAAATTGCTGAACGCGCTGGGCATGGAATCGACGGCGAAAAAGCTGCAAAATGATCCAGATTTACTCAAAGAAGAAGATTTCAATGCGACGCGAACGTGGACGGAATACATCAATCGTCTGTTTGGATTCTTGGCTGGGAACGCCATGCTCCTTGCATTTTTCTGGATGCTGCTGTTCTACCGAAAACGGAAATTGTTGCTCTTGGCAGGATTCAACCTCGTCCTCATGGCCTTTCAAGCATGGTTTGGGTCGATTGTGGTTGCCACCAACCTCGTTCCGTGGACGATCACGGTCCATATGTTGCTTGCACTGGTCATCATCGGCTTGCAAATCTACCTCATCCGAAGTGTCAGTCCAGCGATGAAAAGTTCGCTCAAACTCCCAAAATGGACGCTTTACCTCCTCTGGATTTGTTTTGGAATTACGATTTATCAGATGTTTTTGGGAACGCAAGTCCGCGAAGCCATCGACGAGCTCACACGCATGGACTATGGGCGCGAATCGTGGACAGAAATGCTCGGAATGCCGTTTTACATTCACCGAAGTTTCTCCTGGTTGGTGTTGGTTTTACTGACCGTGATGGCGTGGAAAAACGAACGCGGAGAAAAACTCTTAGTCATCCGTATTTTGTACGCTGTGCTCGCGCTAGAGTTGCTTTCGGGCGTTCTACTCGCATACGCCAACATGCCCGGACTCGTGCAAACATCACACCTTATTTTCGCAACGATTCTCTTTGGAATCATGGCAATGTGTGTGATCCGCGGAAAATCTGCAACCCAGGTTACGTAGAACTCTCGATCATCCCATTAACTTTGTAGTATGATTGCAATCGGTGCATTTATTTCATTTTTGATCGGAATTGTCCTCGGACTTTTGGGCGGAGGTGGATCGATTTTGACTGTGCCTCTCGTGCATTACCTCTTTGGAACGTCGATGCTCCTGGCAACTACATATTCGCTGATTGTGGTGGCGGTTGCGTCAGGAATTGGAACCGTTCAACGCATCAAACCCAAACTTTTCGACTTCAAACAAGGCATTATTTTCGTGCTCCCTAGCATGACGGTCGCCTTTCTCATTCGTCGCTATCTCCTTCCTGCAATTCCGGAATCCTTCGAATTTCTTGGCATGCACTTGTCGCTTGAAATCATCATCACTTTCTTGTTGATCGGTGTAATGCTCTTCACCGCCATTCGAACCTTGGTCTCCAAACGAACGCCATCCACCGAACCAGCAACCGTCCTTACGATCTTACTTTTCGGGGTGCTCACAGGAATGCTTAGCGGATTTATTGGTGCAGGAGGCGGATTCATTATCGTTCCCATTTTACTCCGACTAGGAATGGAAATGCGTAAAGCGGTAGGCACGTCGATGTTCATCATTTCGATTCAATCGGCTGTTGCGCTCTCGGGAGATCTGTTCAACCCACAAATTGCCGCTGAAGGAGGAATCGATTGGAAGCTGGTTTCTATAATTACGCTCTTAACTGTTCTCGGAGTGCTCGTTGGAACGTACTTACAAAAGTATTTTTCGGGAAAATTGTTGCGACGCGTATTCAGTTTTATATTGATCAGCGTAGCCCTCGGGATTCTGTTTCAGAAGTTGATTTTCCGCTGAATCGAAAACTAGGTTTTTTACAGGAAATCGGGAAGGTATTTTGCGTAATTTCCATTTCGCCATATTAGATGCGCTGCTGACTCACGCCGGTGCGAAATATGCAAGTTAAATCGGATTCCATAAAAATCCTTTTCAAGGAGTGAAACGTTTCCAACTACCTGTACACGAGGTAGTGCTCACGGATCATTTCGATCAATTAGAGGCTACGTTTGTGAAGAAAGTTTGGGTTTCTGACAAATTGCGATCAGCAGGCTACTTAAGCAAAAACGTCGAATTTGACTCATTTCCAGCCTTGATGATTTCAACGATTTCTTGAATGTCTGTGATGTCCTTTTCGAGGTAAGCAAAAGCTCCCAATTTGACTGCTTTGATGGCAATAGCGGCCGTTTTTTGAGCCGACAAATAAATTACCGTAAGGTCAGGACTCAACTTTTTGACACGCTTAAGCACGTCCAATCCAATTTCGTCTGTCAAGAAATGATCGAGAATCAACACGTTCGGTTCTTGGTGCATTTGATCCAACAGATCGTCCGAAGTTTCAAAACGGTGGACATCCGAATAGCCCTCTTTTTTTAGATAATGTTGCACTGATAATGCAAAAATTGCTTCATCGTCGAGGATAAAAATGCGTTTGGTATCGAGATTCATCGGTATCGTTTTTTAAGGCACTCGGTTTCGAGGGCTATGGTACTGTAAGGATAGCAAAGATAAATGAGGGATGAAAATGAATTCGTTGAATAGGCACCTTATTTCTATGGAGCTTTGTTCTAGGGTATGGCGATTGGGAATATGAGTTCGGCTATGATTGGGGTGCAGATTGGATTAAAATTCAGTGTGGGCGAGGTACAGAAAAGTTCGCTCGAATTAATTTGACAATATCCATTAGTATGCTAACTTTGCAGGCTCGCGCATGGATGGAGATTGAAGTGCGCGAAGAAATAACTGCGAAAGTAGTTGGTCCTATAGCTCAGCTGGTTAGAGCACCTGACTCATAATCAGGGGGTCCATGGTTCGAGCCCATGTGGGACCACTCCTCCCAAAAGCCCCTCAAAAAGGGGCTTTTTCGTTTAGAAAATCTAATTAATTTCAGTACTTCTTTAATAGTTCAAAAAGTGCAGTAT
>CALFOS010000281.1 GCA_937919725.1 uncultured Fluviicola sp.
GACCAACACTCAAAGAGAAACCTTTAAACGAGTACACACATTCCGAACTAATTTGGAGGTCGTGTACATCCGCATAAAACCCTGAATAGAAGGTCCATTCTCTCAAATAATCGTCCTCTATCTCAAATTGATTTTCTCCACTCGGATCGTAGGTAAATGAATATTGCTTTCGTTTGTCCATAAAACCGAACATTCCGAATGAAACAGCATACTTTAACTTGAATCGTTGATATAGAGTATGCTGGTAACTTATTCCTATTGTTGGCGTGAAATAACCGAATTGAGACTCCCTTCTTCCATAGAATGTCATTCCCCCACCAGGTGGAATAGTAACATATCCCGCCGATACAGAATCTGTTTCCCAACCGAAAGTGAACATCCTCAATCCTAGTGAAGCAGAAAATCCTCTGATCTGAGTGGGATAGACGTCAAATTGGATTTGATGCGTAGTCCAAATTGAATGCGGTCGGATTAGGTGAGATTCAGTAGGATAGGACTGGAATTCATACAGTTGCTGAATTGTCCGATCTTTTCCAGTAAAGTTGATTCCCACATCATACGACACGCCGAGCTCTATTTTCTGTGAAAACGACAGCGAGCTAACTAATACGAAAACAATTGCTAATTTTTTCATTTTACAACAATTACATGTACAACTTCCACTTTTTCCCCCGTTCTCACGCTCACGAGGTAAGCCCCTTCTGCTAAATTCAAATCGCACAGGTATTCCATTTGGTTCACATTCGAGATGCGCGCGATTTCTTTACCTAGTTCATCTGCAATGAAAATTTCTTGCATGGCTTCACCGCTCGATTGAATAACGAAATTGCCGTTGTTTGGGTTGGGGTACACTACGAAGATACTGTTTTTTTGGATGGGTGTTTCTCCATTTGTCCGAATCGAGCTACTATTGTTTTGGGATAGTGGAACTTGCGGAGAATTCCAAGTCGTTCCTTTTTGGCGAATGGTATAGGCTAAGTCTGGATGATTAAGCATGAATAAGGGGAATACTTTCAATTCTTTATCGGCTGACGATATTTTCTCTTGCTCTGGAAGCCAATTCCCTGTCCTGGTATCATAGAACCTAATTACATAGGTTGTAAGAGGCTTCACATCTTGAATTTTGAAGTAATGAAACCCAGGAAATACTATTTGAGGAACATCCACCAAATCGTCATCTTTTGGACGGAATAAATGCTGCGATTGCCACTCATCATTGGGGTCAAAATCTGGGTACACCATGTTATGAATGCAAGAGCTGCTCTCTTCCTTGAGGTTCCACCAGTAGTGGCTGCGGTTGTGACACCAACCAAAACCCTGAGTTCGGTCTGCAGAGACCGTTGTAATTGCCTCTAGTAGTGTCTCTTTATCATAATCTTTAGCTGGTTTATTAGTATGATTAGACACATCTATATCTTTTCTCTTCCACGGCCAGCGATTGGCAATATATAAACCACCTCGGTTTTTCTGGTAGTGCAGCTTGGTGTATTCTACGTTCTCAAAATCGATTGTTGCAAAAAACTGTTGTAGATATGGAAAATCATTGTACCATTGCGCTTGACGGATAGTGTCTTGCGCCAAAGTCCATTCCAATCCTGCTACGGCCGCTCCACTGCAAATGGTCGCCCAAAGATCGTTGTGAAAATTGAATTGTTGACATCTATTGATTCCAGTTGTTGCATCTCCTACATTTGAATTGTCTCCTCCTTCCACATAACGATTTGCGCTAATTCCATGTTCATCGAAGATGCAAACGTTGTTGCGAATATTAGGATCAACATCGACTTCCTTTAGGTTTTTATCTCCATTTGATCCAGTAGCTATGTTTCTTGTGGCTTCATAAGTGCCTAACACACTTCTGTTTCTAAAGTTTCCATAACCATCAATAGGATTAGTAATTATATCTTGGATCGTATACTGGTGCAGCCCTCCAAAATTTAAGTATTCGCTTTCATAGATGTTGATGTTATTCAAATTTGTATACGCTCCACCTGGTCTGCCCATCGTGCTCACGCTCCTAAGATGTCTATCGTACTGATCGGTTGCAATGAATTTGAGCATTTCATGTACCCAGTCTTTGACAACTATCTGGGTTGCTTCGTTGTCTCGATAGTCAGTCGTATTATCAATTTCACTCATTACTTGCCATCCTGCAATACTTGATGCGTACCCCCAACGAGAAACGATGTATCGAATATAATTTTGATAGTGGCTCATCGCCAATGGGTTGGAATAGAATTCATTCACATTTGTAATTCCTATGGCAGGCTCCGATGCGTACTGATTAGATAAAGCGGTACTATCGTTGTACGGATTATAGCCCCATCCTGATTGGTTCGAGTTGGCGAGGTTACCTAGTGAATCGTATTTTACTTCAAAGGGAGAGTGAACCTTCATACAGTAGATAAAATAAACTTCCTCCTCTGTGCAAAAATCGGTTAACTTATCCAAGTACCATGCCTGGCCTCGTTTCGGAGTATAATTCCCTAAAACTTCTGCTTCAAAATCCAACGACCAGGTTGCTGAAACAATTCTGGAAAAATTTCCTCCAGCATCATTTAAAACTTCAAAAGGAATGGTCATATCTTCCGTCAATAAATCCAAGCCTGCTGGCTCATTCCAATTGTACCAATTAGGATAGCGTGCCCAAGGAATCACTTGTCCAACGCCAAAGAAACTCTCCTTTGTTTTAGCGTATCGCATGTGCTTACCATATTTACCTTGTTCTAGGTAACCCTTATTGGTACTAGGAATCACCGTAAAACCAAAGTCCATTGTACTCCAGAGAACTCCATTTACAAACAATTCAATTTCCGCAGTATAATTTGCCAACTCTCTGGGAGAATGTCTGAATCGAAAATTATACGTAGTTGTATCATCCACAAAACCATTTGAAAGCGTATCAATTTTCTGCGGAATATAGTAAAAGGCATCAACACGATCTATCGGGTTTCCATTTATATAAAATGTCATTTGTAGATCAAGCGCATGTCGATTATACGGGTTGATACCACCTCCATTTGTAGAATCATTGTCGAAAAAGTTGTCTATCTCCGCTTGAAGTTGGTCGGATAAACGCAAACCTATTTCCATTTTCTCGTGATGCGAAGCCACCCCAACAGTATTAGGTGCGTACCATGCTAATGTAAAGTCTGGATCAGAGTCTATTTTCAAATGTGCATTTGCCTTTATGTGTACGTTTGGTAATAGATGAATACTTTTTCCAGCTTTGGCATCAAATACATTTGGTGCTGTTTCAATGACGACATTGGTCGGGGCCGCATTATTGAATTCCAAACATTCAAGCGCGGAAACATTCGGAATGTAAGTGCTTAAATTAGACTCATTCACCAAAATACATTGATTCATGGTTTGAGGTACCGGGTCTGGATTAAATTGGACTTGCGACATTTGAGACACAGAAATTAAAGAACTTAGCAAGAATAAGCTCGAAAGGATATATTTTCTCATCGCCTACTTATTTGAAATTTCCACTCTCAACGCATCAATCTGCTTCTGCTGTTCGATCATGTGCAGGGTCAACTCCTCAATTTTTTCGAGCAAAATTCGATTCATTTCACCCAAATCTTGTCCATCGACCACCACTTCTTCTGCACTCGGTACATTCGGCAAATGTCCGTTCGCTTGGATAAATGCTTCCACTTCGTTAAGTGGCATTAAAACGTACTCTTTATCGAACACATAATCGGGCCATACTTGTGCATCCACTTTCACCTCTCGGGTGCGCAGCAAGCCAGAATTGTCCAGTTGCATGATGCGTCTGTCGTTGTTTTGAACTATTATCACATTGCTAGAAACAGTTGAGGGTAGCTGAGTATTTATGTGTAAACGACCTTCTGCAGTCGCCGGATTTTGACCAATCATCACCACTCCACCATAAATTCCTCCTGTCACATCAAGACGCGTTCTTGGCTGGTTGTTGCCAATTCCTACACGCACAGGAGGACAATCGATGATAATTTTATTCGTGTCACTGACCCAAACTGGTTTCGGCACATTGGCGAAAGGATCGCTTGGACATTGTTTCGAGTAAATAATGTTCGTGAGGTAATCTGTTGCCTCATCCGAATTTCCTTTCAAAATAAATCCTTGTTCATCAACGAACACAAGTTTTGAGAGATTGTAATTAGTTACTTCGCCGAGGTTTGGAGCGACAATGGCCCCGTCTACTTTTAAGGTTTCGCCAATGCGTGCATCGTGCAAGGTGATTAAGGTGTCTTTTACGATAAGACAGGAATCGACTTTCATTGTGCCATTCACGTCTAGACGGGCGGAAGGAGTGAGCGTTCCAATTCCAATATTTCCCGTAGTTGGAAGCGTGTTTTCTTGTGCGTAAGCAGTGCTTATGATAAGATAAGATAAGATAAGATAAGAAGGGTCTTTTTCATAGAAGTTGTGTTTAGATTATGCGAGCAATATACGAGAAGAACGTATGCAAGTCAAGTCTGGAAAATACGAATTTTATTGCGGAAATCCGCAATTAGTTTCCATTGAAAAGGAAAATCTTCAATTCAATTAGTAGGGCAACAACGAGATAGGTGAAAAAAACTGGGGACATCAAGTCGTAAAGACTTAATAGAAATGAGTGTGATCGAGGAAGCAGAAGCGTAAAAACTACCCCTTCCCAATCAACTTAGCATCCACTTTAAACGTGCTCAAAATTTTAATCTCCACATCGTTCAAATTGAATTCATCAGAAACAGTTCGAACGCGTAACTTGAACTTGTCCATCTTGATATACTCCTGAAAATCGCTTTGTGAGCAGGTTAATACAACACTCGTTCCTACGGAATTGTCCATGTTGTAGCGGTATGCCAACAATATTTCATCCAAACCATCGGCAGAAATAAACAATTCGATGTCTTCCAAAAAGTCGAATTCTTGTCCTGGAGGTGTTACGATTTCAAGAGAGAGCGATGTTAATGTGATGTGCTCAATTTTATCTTTTCGGGTGTCGTTCACGGCAAACTCGGACTCTGAATTTGACTCGATATCAGGGGTAAGGACACTCACCGGTACACTAACTCCTGTTCCGTTTTGAATCACGAAGGTCGCTTCGTAATCCATGTTAAAGTTCGTGATTCCTCCACCTTTTTTACATCCAAAAAGTACCGTGAGCGCCATTCCTAGCATCAAAAATCGTGTCGTCATTCGCTTCATAAGTTTGATTGATTTGAATTCGTTTCTATTGTAAGAAGAAGTACAAAGATATTGATCCCTTCTCGAACGACCAAACTTATGTCATGGTTGGGTTTAGTGCACACTGTGCTTGAATGCCAAGGCGCGAATTTCTTGCTTGAGATTGTGTTGAGCATCCGCCAATTTGAAGATGGGAATGTAGTTTCCTCCACCCAAATCCGCTGCTTCGCGCATTTCCACTTCGTCTTTTTCCTTGTTTTGAATGCCGACCACCGAAAAGTTGATGCCCTTTTTCTTGTACTTCTTGACCGATTTCTTGTAATCATCGGAATTGCGGTTGAAGGCACCGTCGGTGATGATGATCACGTGGTTCACCCCATCGGCTAGAAATGCTTTGTCGGCGAGTTTGTAGCCCGCTTTGATTCCTGCCCCACCAGACGTAAATCCTCCTGGTCGCAGCTTTCGAACCACTTCTTTGATGGCTTCTTTTTCTTCGCCTGAGGTCGATTTCAACAAGACTGTCGCGTTGGATGAGTAGGTCACAATGCCTATTTGATCTTGCGGTCGGAGCATGTCGGTCAATTGATACAGCGAATATTTCATCAACTCCATTTTGTCTGCTTGACTCATTGACGAGGATACATCGAGAACAAACACCACGTTGATCGGCTTAAAGTTCGAGACGTCAAAATCTTCAGGGTCGAGCTGATTGAATTCGGGCGGAGTTTCGGTGCTGATCGACGTTTCTTCGATTTTCGCCAATTCCTCTTCCAAATGCGTTTCCACTTCCTTCGGTTTGTCAATTTCTATGATGATTTCAATTTCTTCGGGCGGATCGACCACGGCGATGTCGATTGGAGGGTCAACCACAACGATTTCTTCGGGAACATCAAACTTCGGATCTCTGTCCAATTCCACCACGATGTAATTGCGCTTGAAATTGATGTATGCCCCCAATTCCGCTGGATAATAACCTTCGTGCGAAGCGTAGAAGTAACTCAGCCCAAGCGTGGCCGATTTCACGATTTTCCCTTTCTTATCCGTGGATTTCACCCAAACCGCTTCACCATTTTGCAAGAGCGTTACGTTCGATTTGCTCAGCGGTTCTTTGGATTCTTTGTCGATGGTGACGACCGTTAAATCGAAGCCATTTGGATTTCCTCCACCCGGACGATCGGAGAAATTCGGGCATTGCGTAAACATATTCGATCCATCTTGAGGCAGTTCGGACATGTTTCCAGTCAATTTTATTTTTGTCGCTTCGGCGCGATCGCTCGTGAATACCTCTACAGTGTAAACGAATCTTCCTTTTTTCGGAGGATTGACATGCAAGCGAATGATGATGGAACTATCTCGCTCGATGATTGACTTCGACACGATGTATGTCACTTCAACGGTCTTCTTCACGGTCAATAACCACTCTTGTTTCTGTCCGACGTTCGAGAGTTTTATGTCCACGTAGCGCGCAGAATAGGGTTCCAAATCACCAAAATCGTGACTCGTGGTATTGAATGACACTTGTCCAAAGCTGGAAAGGGCGGTGAAAATCGACAAGAAGAGAATCAGTTGTTTCATACAAGTTCTTAATCAAGAAACGCACCGAAGTGCAAGATGTTACGAATTAGCGCAAACAAAAGGACAAAAGAGCGTCCAAGAATTCCTCAGGTGCTTCGGCATGAACCCAATGTCCAGCCCCTTCAATTGTCACAAAAAGGGAATCCAAAAATTGATTTTCGAGCGACGCAAAATCATCATCCAAAATATAATTCGATAATTCACCTCGAATAAAAAGTGTGGGTATGCGCACTTCTTCTTCGGGCAAGGCTTTCAATATTTCGGGCATTTCTCGTTCCAAAACTGCGGTGTTCATTCGCCAAGCAAGTTTTCCCTTTTCTTTCCAATAGAGATTTTTCAGCAAGAACTGTAGCGTTCCTTCAGAATCTATGTGTTTTCTCATTTGAGTTTCCGCCTCACTCCTTACTTTGATCGAATCGACATCTACCGAATGGATTCCTGCCAAAATATGCTCGTGATGCATCGGATATTCCTTGGTACCCATGTCCACCACGACCAATTTTTCGAGTACTTCTTGGTGTTCTTGCGCAAAGCGAATCGCCACTTTTCCGCCCATCGAATGTCCAACGAGAATGAGGTCTTCCAGCTTCAACTCCTGCACCAACTCCCAAATATCTTCCGCCATGAGGTCGTATGAAAATTCATTCGACCAGTCCGAATGTCCGTGATTGCGCAAATCGACCAAAATAACTCGGTAATATTCCGATAATTTCTTCGCGTGCGTCTGCCAGTTGTCCGAATAACCGAACAGTCCGTGCAAAATCATCATGGGTTTTCCGTCGCCAAATTCTCTGGTTTGGAGTTTCATTCTTTCGTTTTTTTACAAAGATAGTTTTTTGGATTCGCTTCGCTCGTGGAATGCTGGATTGATGGATTGATGGATTGATGGAGCGCAAGGCGCTTGGATTTAATTCTCGTAGATCGACATTAATTCAATTTGCCTCGAAAATTCAACGATACACAAAAAGTAAATCCAACAATCTAAAAATCCAACTAATCCAAACATCCAAAACCGTACCTTTGCCAAAACAATAATTGCATGGACGAGCAACGCACAGAATTGGATCGATTAGGAGAATTTGGATTGATCGATCACCTCACCAAAAAATTTAAACCTACCAATGCTTCCACGAAGTTGGGTGTGGGCGATGATGCTGCGGTGATTTCCATTTCAGATACAGAAAGTATGCTCGTTTCTACAGACTTTTTGATCGAAGGTGTGCATTTCAATTTGATGTACATGCCGCTCAAACACCTTGGCTACAAAGCTGTGGCGGTGAATGTGTCGGACATCTGTGCGATGAACGGAAAGGCGGAACAAGTCACTGTTTCGATGGCCGTTTCGAGCAAGTTTCCGGTGGAGGCTTTAGAAGAATTGTACGAGGGAATTCACGCGGCGTGTAAGGCATATGGCGTAGATCTCGTAGGTGGAGATACAACGGCTTCGTATTCTGGGTTGACCTTGAGCGTAACGGCGATCGGTCGCGCGGAAACCGCAAAAATTGCCTACCGATCGGGGGCAAAAGAAAACGATATTTTGGTGACATCGGGTGATTTGGGTGGAGCATACGTTGGTTTGCAGGTCTTGGAACGTGAAAAGCAAGTATTTCAAGCGAATCCAGATATTCAACCTGATTTGGATGGACACGATTACATCATTCAGCGACAATTGAAACCTGAAGCACGGGTAGACGTGATTAAATTTTTGAAAGAATTAGATGTTGTTCCCACTTCGATGATCGATATTTCGGATGGGTTGGCTTCAGAAATTCTGCATTTGTGCAAATCGAGTAAGGTAGGCTGTCGTTTGTACGATGAAAAAATTCCGATTGACACACAAACGTCCATGACAGCGCTCGAATTCAACCTCGATCCAGCAACATGTGCACTCAATGGCGGCGAAGATTACGAGTTGCTCTTCACGATTGCTCAATCCGATTACGATAAAATCAAGGGAAATCCACACATGACGGCAATTGGCAACATCACGGATGTATCTGAGGGTGCCTACCTAGTGGGGAGCAGTGGATCGGTGATTGAGCTGCGCGCACAAGGTTGGGATCATTTCGGTAACTAGCAATTTTCGGTTTCCATAAGCAAAGTTGAAGACGTCAGTAGTATTAGCGAATCCCTGTGCGTCTTCGTTCTCAACTCATAGTATTTTATGCAACGCTCATGCGTCTATTGTATTTTTCTCTCACAATCGCGTCGAAGGATTTTCCTTTTAGTTTGGATTCTGCCCACGATTCGAAGTCGAAGTAATCGAGTGCTACGCTTTCAAACACGTCATCATTGGTGATTTTAGCAAGCTCTTTGTACATTTCTTCCCACAAATTTTGTCGATCGAAGTGATCTTCACATTTAATCAACTTACTTATAAATTGCAGCAACACTTTCTCGAAACCATACATTCGGTTGCGGGTCTTGAAAAAACGCTGTGTATTCTTTAACGAGTACGGGAGCAAATTATTGTGGTTGAGTTCGAGGTGAACCAGCAATTCGAGCAATTGCGTGAAACCGATAATATCTTCCGTCTTGTCGAGGTTCGAGTCGTTCAAAATGCGGTTGATCCACTTGAGTGATTCGGAATAATTTCCCGTTCCGATATTGACTACGGCCAATTTAAATTCGAGGAAAGCTCGGCGTATCGGAACAATTTTCTCATCGTAGTGCACCAATTCTTCTTCAATCGTTTGAATGGAATTGGTCGCTGCTTGAAAATCTCCTTTGCGTAGGAAGAGACTCAGTTCGATGCTGCTCACACTGGAAAACAGCTTGATGGACAAATCCTCATTGGATTCCATCGTTGCACCAAATTTCTTGAGTACGTTCAAATAGTATGTCGATTTTCGGTGGTCTCCAATTTTATCAGCGATGTAAATGGCATTGGTGAGTGCAGAAATGTATTTGTTCGCCTCCATTTTCTTGCCAAGCACCGTTTGATCAGTAGCGTTGAGGTTCATTTCCAATTCTTCCAATGATTTCACCAATTTTCCCGTTGCGTAGTAATACGCACTCAGCACGTGATGATACATGTGCCGCGATTCGAAAGTGAGTTTTTCGGTAGAATAGTTTTTCGAGAGGATCAACGCGCACATTTTCGTGTACACGTCAATTTCTGCATTCGATCGTGCGACGCCTTTCTTAGCAAGTTGAGCAAACACATGACTTTTTATCGCCCACAACTGATTGTATGCTTCGATGGATTTCGAAAACTCCAAATCGCATTGCAAGGTTTCTTCTATTTCAACATCCGTTACTTTGAGCGAGCCCATTGTTTCAGAAAGTCGTTTCTTTTTATAGGAAATCATCAACAAAATCGCGCGGAAGTCATTTTTCTCTGCCACTTTCTCAGCACTGTGGAGAATTCTTCGGCATTGATCGTACAAAGACTTTTCGAAAAGAATATCGAAAGCATGCAACTGTTTGTGCAATTGTGCTTCGATAGAACCTGCTGCGTGAAACGAATCGAGTGCAGACAGAATGTGATCGTACAAGCGTTTTTTGGTGATCGAAAAGCGATTGATGAATGCTTCTGTTTTGAATACTCTGAAAATTTCGTCTTCGTCGTACTCATCCTGCTTATCCATATAATCGAATAAGCGAACGTAGTTATTTTCACCACCAATTGTGTGACGAGATGACATCAATTTGAAGTACCGTTTCTCTGATTTCGACATCGATTTGATGAGATCAAAAAGTGCGTTATTTACTTTGCTAGACATGTATATTACGTTTAGGTTAACCAAGTAGTTAATCGAATATAAGCAAAGGATAAACGCAATTTTAGAATAAGATTTGAACTGTATATTTCATTTAGTGATCGGGCGAAAATTGGGCACAAAAAAAACTTCGATGTGCATCGAAGTTTTAGTATGTTGATCGGTTCTGTTTATGAACCTGAAGATTCTAATTCTGGATCGCTGTTTGGATCTGTAATCACTTCGCCACCGGAACCTCCTAGTTCTGGATCAGTAATGCCGCCATCACCCGATTTCCAAACTGGAACTACAGGGTCAGAAGTTGCCGTATTCGGTTGAAAATCCTGCTTAGAACAAGATGCCAAACCGAGGGCGAAAACTGCGATACCTATGTAAATTACTCTTTTCATTACCGTTATTAAATCGGGTTTACTAACAAATATACATGAACAACTTTAATTATCCAAATTATTTAGTGGTATTTTGAGTAAAACGCGTGTTCCTTTGATTGAACGGTCATCGTTATAGATTTCGTAGGGTCCATCAAGCGAAATATCATCGTTCGAAATTTTCTGAATGAGTGCAATTCGTTTGGTCGTAATTTCCATGCCTTTTGATCGGTGATCGCCTTCTATATCGCCTTTTTTGGTCATGCTATGGTCCACTCCAATTCCATTATCTTCAACGGTCATGAGCAAATAACCATTCTCTACCACCACATCGAGCGTGATCAAGCCTTTTTTATCTTGATTGGGCAAAATTCCGTGGATGATGCTGTTTTCTACAAATGGCTGTAAAATCATCGCTGGAATCAGAATGGCGTCGGTTTCAATTCCCTCCGCATTAATGTGGTAATCGAATCGATCTTTGAAACGCATAGATTCGAGTGAGAGGTATAATTCCAAGCGTTCGAGTTCTTCATCGAGCGTGATCATGTTGCCATCTACGGTTGCCGTGTCGAGGTTTTTCCGAATCAATTTGGCGAAGTTCGTGAGGTATTTATTGGCTGATATGCGGTCGCTAGTGTTGATGAAATATTGAATCGAATTAAGTGAATTGAACACGAAGTGTCGGTTCATGCTCGCGTTCATCGATTGTTGCTCGAGACTGAGTAGCCGCGACTTGAACTCCAATTTTTCTTTTTCATTGGCCTCATTGATCCGGCGAACGCGGAAGCGAAAGAACACGACCACCAATCCTCCGATTGCCAAACCACCCAAACCGATGAACCACCATGTTCGGTAAAATGCCGGACGAATGGTGAAAGGAATCACAATGTCTTTGGAGGTTCTACCATCCACATCCACTGAACGCATGCGCAAGGTGTAATCCCCTGCAGGTAAACTTGTAAAGGTGATGGTGGAATTAGTTGTTAATGGTGACCACGTTTCGTTCAATCCTTCGAGTAAGAATTGATAATTCAATCCGCGGTGATTTTCCAGTGAAACTCCGTCCAATTCGAAAATCAAATTGTTTTTAGAATAGGGCAGATCCAAGTGTTTTGGAAAGCCTTTTTCGTCGAGTTCCTTACTAAAACTGGTGTAGTCGAAAGCTTGATAGTTCAATAAAATCGACTTAATCTGAACTATTGGAAGCCCAGCACTCACCACCTTCGCTGTAGTGTTGTAGCAGACAATTCCAGCTGCCGTTCCGAACCAGAAATTGCCTTTCCGATCGAAAAAGCTCGAATTGAGATTCGTTTCCAAATTCACGATTCCTTCGCCAAGACCGTAGCGCTTTATTTTGGGTTGAGCATCGTTCAAATTCGTTAGAATGAACAACCCATTATTCGACCCTATGTACAATTTTCCATCTCGGTGATTCATAAAATTGATGAAATTCGATCCGGGATTTCTGCGCAACTCAATACGCTTAATCTTTCCCTTCATGATCCGAAAAAGTCCTTCTTCGGTTCCGAACCACACATTCCCAAAATCGTCCTTTTCGAGATTGTACGTTACATTGTCTACTGCGAGGTAGGAACTAATTTTTCTATTTTTATACTTGAACAATCCCAAATTGGTGGCAAAAACCAGGGCGCCATCTACCATCACAAAATCGCGAACCGTGCCAATTTCCAACATGTTTGGGGGAGTAAGATGTGTGAACACCCCATTTTTGTAATGAGAAACGCCCGCACTACCTCCCACGTACATTTCGCTGGGTCCAACTTTGTAGAATGCTGTTATTTTGTGTCCGGGCAATCCGTCTTCTTCTGAATACGTTTTGATATGATCTTTATCATCGATGGAAACCAATGATGCTTGTGTTCCGAACCAATTCAATCCGTCTACATTTGCTTGCGATGCCCAAATGGTGGAAACGCCGACATCGATCAATTCTGTGCTACCATCACGCAGGCGTTTGATCACTCCAGCGTCCATCGATCCGAAGTAAAACG
>CALFOS010000282.1 GCA_937919725.1 uncultured Fluviicola sp.
ATGATCCAGATATTTCGCTTAGCTTTTTTCAACGGCCGACGTTATTTTTTGAATAAATCCACCGAGAATTACGTTTTCGTTGAATTCGTCCTGAATGAATTTCGCGCCGGCAGGATTGAGTAAATCGTTTCCACTTTTGAATCGTTCTTGGAAATCGAGAAGCGTTAATTTTAATGCTGCTTCGTTCGGACAGTGTGCGCAATAATTGAAGTCATTTTTGTAGGCGACTTGTTTTCCGCGTGCGAGTGATTCCAATATAAAATTAGATAAACCGTCGTGTTCCGTATAGCGTACGCAGACGTGAGTTTGTTCGTAGATCTCGTCCATCTTTTCCACCCAACCCAATGCTTTCATGTTGGGAGGCAGCGGCGCATATTCTTCACCCTTGTTTCCTGCAATCAAAAATTGGATCGAGGGCAATTCTTCCGCCATACGGATCATGGTTTTCATGCCGTAAAAATTGGAGCGTTTGTTGGGAATGTAGGACAATACAGTGAGTTGATCACTGCTCGCCTTTTTCAATTCGTAGGTCTTTTTGAATACCGCAAAATTCACAATTTTAGCATCGATCCCAATTTCTTTGAGTTCCTCCTGAATCCATTCGACTTCACAAAAATGAATGGCGTTGTCGATATAATTTTGATGAAAATTCCCTTCTATGAATGCTTTGGTCGACTTCACTACATCCGTTCCCACCCAATTCATAATGAGCGGCACTTTCTTTTTGAAGGCCAAATCGAACACGCGACTGGTAATGATAGAACCGTTGATGGAAACAATGCAATCGGCTCTTCGAATTTGATAAAGCGCCTTAATTTGATCCATTTTACTATAATATGTATCGAGGTGAAAGTAGGAATTTTCATGATCGTACTCTTTGAGAGCATTGCACAAGCGTTCGGCAAAAAGAGGAAGTCCAACAATTAATATTCTCATTTTTTCGTCCAATTTTCGTAGTTCATTCGTAATTCTGGGTGTTCGCTCAAATAAGGCTCGTCTAGTTCGCGGGTGTCACCAATCACTGTTGCTGGGTTTCCGCTAATAATTGAAAAGTCTGGAAATGTTCCTTTTACCATCGAATAGGCCGCGATAATACTTCCTTTCCCAATATCCGTATTCGGCATGATCGTTACGTGAGGTCCAACGAATGAATATTTCCCAATTCTCACCGATCCTTTTTTGTAGCCAACGAGGTCTTTAGATTTTCTGTATTGATCTCCGTACAATCGAATCGAAATGTGGCTACTGTGGGAAATGATCGCGGTAAAACTCGCCATCTGACATCCTTCTTCGATGTGGACTCCGTTCGTTGCTTCAATGAATAGGAACTGACCGATGAAAATATTGTCTTC
The DNA here is from genome assembly GCA_937919725.1 of uncultured Fluviicola sp. GTDB lineage: Bacteria > Bacteroidota > Bacteroidia > Flavobacteriales_D > Crocinitomicaceae > UBA4466. Next base: position 1,353 of record CALFOS010000282.1, read on the forward strand.
AAGCGTCAATCCTTCTTTGCCAATAAACGCGGTTGTGCTACCGATGCGCGTATCCTTTAAGAGCACTCCATCTTGCTCGTAGCCATAAATCATCTGAGGCGCATTGTTCTTTGCTGCTCTCAACTTTCGTTTTGACGAGAAAAAATTGAAGATACTCATGATGGTTTCACCTGCTTTATGTATTGGAATGTCTTAAAGATAATGAAAAGATAGTAGGCGACCTGCGATAAACTCACGATCCACAAGGTAGTGCTAATGCTTGCTTGGAAAAAATAGTCGGGAACCCAGAAGCCGAGTATCATTATGATGCCGCCGAAAAGTGCGAGTTTAAAAAATTCTTTTTGCTTGTTGAGGATGAGCGGCAGAAAGGAAATGGGTGATGCGATGAAGTTGAGCATGAACCACGGCGCCATAATTTGAGAATATTCGCCTGATCCACGCCATTTTTCGGAAAAGACGAGCACGAATAATTCATCTCCAAAAAGGAAGATGAAACCAAACGGAACAATGGAAACGAGTGCAAGAATTTTCACTGACTTCAAAACGAGCGGAAGAATATCTTCGCCTTTGTTGAATTTGTCGGAGCATCGTTGAAAAAACACTTGACTAATTGCTAATCCTGCTAACATGAGCGGCATTCGAAGCATCGCGTAGGAGAGATTGAAAAAACCGAAATCCGACTTTGTGAAAAGTTGAACGATCAGAACTGCCACCAATAAATCGCGTCCTGCATCCATGAGTGTGTGCGGAAGATTGACTTTTGGAAACTCCTTGTACTCGCCTGCCAAGAGTTTACTTCGAGGTGAATTGTACTTGACCTTGAATTTCTGGTTCGCTTTGCGGTAGTTTCGAAAAAACC
>CALFOS010000283.1 GCA_937919725.1 uncultured Fluviicola sp.
GGAGTGATGAATCTCAATTCTATCGGCACCTTAATTTGGTGGAAATCGCTAAAAATACCGTCTGATCAATGCGAATTATTATTTTAGCTGAATTGTGAAAAATTACTCAAACGAAGAATTACGAGATTTCGTCCAATGGGATGTTGAAAATTGGGCCAAGGCAATCCCTTTTTGGCAGCCATACATAGATCAGGTGCCCAAGGGACTGGCAGCCGCATTTGGCGAACGAGAAGGAGGTTTGTCACTTTGGTTGGCGATGAATGAGTTCAGCGTGGAATGTTCGGATTACACGCAATTTGAAACAACTCCTTTAGAAATTCATTCAAAACACGACGTAACAGGGCTTATTTCTTATTCTCAGCAAGACATAACTTCTACCTCATTTCCGGATAATGCGTTCGATTTCGTCCTATTTAAGTCTGTGATTGGGACATTAGGGACAAAAGAACGTCAGCAGCTGGCATTGGACGAATTACACCGAATTCTCAAACCGGGAGGCTATTTATTGTTCGCAGAGAATCTTGAAGGGACATCAATGCATCGATTCGCACGCAGAAAGTTTACGAATTGGGGAAATCGTTGGAGGTATTTGAAATGGAAAGAAATGGATCAAATGCTCTCAAAGTTCGTCTCTACGGAGAAGAGGTCAATTGGATTTTTAGCAACCTTTGGGCGAAGTGAAAAGCAACGGGCTTTTTTATCGAAAATTGATCGAGTCTTCGTCCCATTAATGCCAAAATCGTGGCGCTATATTATGCTTTCTGCGTGTCGGAAGTGAGCAATTCACGATATCGGGTTTTCTGGTTATAAAAGGAATAAGTGAAATTTGTTGATCGAAGAACTTGAATCCTCCCTTGTGATCGCGCGTTAATTTCCGTGAGATGATTTGGATCCGTATAATAAGAGGGGTATACATTGAATTCCGATTGAATCAAATCTGCATTTTCCTCGATGAGTTTTCTATTTTTCAAACGGCCAATCACCTCATTCAATATAACTTGCTGGTCTGTAGAATGGTATTTATCGGCATGGATTCCAACACAGATTAATTTTTCGGTTGGTAGAATCTTCTTCGTTACATGTGAGGTCATGTTGCTTACACGATGAATAATTTCATCGTTCATCTACCGTTCACACGAAAACTTTCGTGGGATAGTCGTTTTCATTAGTAAATGTACGTGTATGTAATCGAATTGTGTTGTTTGCGGTTTGAGGTGAGTCCCATCCACAAATTTAATTTCATCCATTGTTGAAAGAGAAGTCAGCACAAGCAGATCACAACTATATTGTTTGCCACTTGTCAGATGAATTACAGTCCGATCCTTAAGTACTTCAATGGATTTCACTTTTGCGTTTAATCTCACATTGAGATCTTCCGATTTAATTTTTTCTAATAAGCGTGAATGCACATCAATAGCTCCACCTTTTGGATACAAATAGGTCCTTGGTTTTATTGGAAAGGCGCGAGCAGGGGAGTTTAATCCATGCTTTAATTCTTTGAATTGCACGCGAAGTACTTTTGAAAGTATGAACTTTGTAGTGGTTAAGTTCATTTTGAAATCGTAAGGAA
>CALFOS010000284.1 GCA_937919725.1 uncultured Fluviicola sp.
TCGACACAGAGATGAAAACGGACGTGAGGCTCCCAAAAATGAAAGAAGGCTTGATTTCGCCAAGCGAACTACTCGATTCATCGAACGAATCCTTGCGCGAAAAACTGAATTTGCTCTATGCCCGCGATTACTCAATGCGCAAGGACTTCGCCCTTTTAATGAAATCGTGGCAAAAACTGGACGTTCCAAAGGTTTGATAAAACCGAAAAATACCTTAATTTTGTCGCCGTACTAAACAAGGAACTTGATCATTTAAATATATGGCTCAAATCGAAATCAGACTTCCAAAAATGGGAGAGAGTGTTACAGAAGCAACAATTACAAATTGGTTGAAAAATGTGGGTGACACGGTGAACATGGACGAACCGCTTGTGGAAGTGGCAACTGATAAGGTTGACAATGAACTTCCTTCTGAAGCGGAGGGAGTTTTGATTCAGCAGTTATTCGCCAAAGATCAGGTAGCACAAGTGGGTGATGTAATCGCCATTATTTCTACGGACGGTGGCAGTGCAGCTCCAGTTCTGGAGGCAGTAAAACCAGCAGAAACAGTTGAATCAGAAATCGCTGGTGCGATCTCAACCACGCTAGAACACGTAAATGGTTCTTCGAATGGCGTTGAAAAGACAGGCCCCACAGGGAAATTCTATTCTCCTTTAGTACGCAGCATTGCAAGCAAAGAAGGGATCACGATGGCAGAGTTGGAATCGCTTGGCGGTTCAGGTCAATCTGGTCGTGTGACCAAAAAAGATATTTTAGCATACATTGATGGTGGTCGCGAAACTACCGCACGTGTTCAAGGAATTGAGCCTGCGATCGCATCCACAGCAGGTGTGATTACCCCAGCTCTCGCTCCAGCAGCGGAAGCAGGATTCTTGTCTCAGATAAAACCAATGTCCGTAACACCAAATCCAGGTGATGAAATCATTGAAATGGACCGAATGCGTAAGCTGATTGCTGATCACATGGTGATGTCTGTGCACGTTTCGCCGCATGTCACGAGCTATGTAGAGGCCGATATGACCGAAATCGTGGAATGGAGAAACCGCGTTAAGAAAGGATTTGCTGCGCGCGAAGGCGAAAATATTACCTTCACTCCGATCATCATGGAAGCAGTCGTTAAAGCTATCAAGGATTTTCCAATGGTCAACGTTTCGGTTTCTGGAAATACGATCATCAAGCGAAAAGATATCAACATTGGAATGGCAACAGCACTTCCATCTGGAAATTTGATTGTTCCCGTGATCAAACAAGCGGACCGACTCAACTTGATTGGCTTAACAAAATCGGTGAATGAGTTGGCAAACAATGCCCGGAACAATAAGTTGAAGCCAGAAGATATTCAAGGTGGAACTTACACCATAACAAACGTCGGAACATTTGGAAACGTCATGGGAACGCCCATCATCAATCAACCGCAGGTAGCCATTTTAGCACTCGGCGCAATCCGAAAAGTTCCAGCAGTCATTGAAACGCCGGAAGGTGATTTCATTGGAATCCGACACAAAATGTACCTCTCTCACTCCTATGATCACCGCGTGGTGGATGGAGCATTGGGCGGACAATTCGTACGACGCGTTGCCGATTACCTAGAGCAATTTGACGGCTCTCGAGAAATTTAAAAAAATACTCAATTATGCGATTACTAATTTTCAATGTACTGCTCACTCTGCTGCCACTCGCGGCATTTGGTCAAATGACTGAATTTGAAGTACGTAAAATGGTAAGTAATGCTTCAGAGCAAGAATTGGTAGTCGCCTGTTCACAGATGATACAAGATAATTACTTGTACCACGCCGAAATTGTGGCGGACAAATTGTTGACGCTACAACCAGAAAGCTCGAACTACAACTACCGCAAGGGATACATTGTACTCGCAGCTCGAAAAGATTTTATCGTCGCAATACGCCATTTGCAAATCGCAATTCGTGAAACGAGTAAGAACTACGACATGTACTCTCGCCGAGAAACAAGTGCTGCTGTTGATGCTTACTATCACCTCGCGCGATGCTATCATATGAATGAGGAGATTGGTAAGGCAAAAGAACACTACCAATTCTTCATCGATAATTCGGCAAAAAAATCTGAATTAGTCAGTAAATCTGAACTCGGATTGGTGCAATGTAACGTGGCAAAATACAACCTCGCGCAT
>CALFOS010000285.1 GCA_937919725.1 uncultured Fluviicola sp.
CATCACGGCAGTGCACACTTGAACCGAAGTTGCACCCAGTAGGATAAATTCTACCACGTCCCTCCACGTTTCAATTCCACCGATTCCACTCAAGGGCGTTCCGCTAATTTGAGGATGTTGAGCAAGATCTTTGAGCATGTGCAGTGCAATTGGTTTCACGGCAGGTCCACAGTATCCTCCATTCGTTCCCATTCCATCCACCACGGGATAGGGAGCGTAGGTGTCTAGGTCGATTCCAATGATACTTTTCACAGTATTGATCAATGAAATAGCATCGGTTTTTGCCTGAACGGCAGCGATTCCGGGATCGATGATGTGTGAAATATTAGGCGATAATTTGGTGATCACGGGAATATTTGCAGCGTCCATTACCCATTCAACGATCGTTTTAAGCGCCACTGGATCTTGTCCAACTGCTGATCCCATGCCACGTTCACACATTCCATGCGGACAACCAAAATTCAATTCTATTCCTTTCGCTCCAGCGTCTTCCACTTGTTTGATGATGTCGATCCACTCGGCGCGGGTATCAACCATCAAGGAGGCAATCACGGCATGATCGGGGAAGCGTTTTGTGACTTCACGCATTTCACGTAGGTTGTCCTCCAAAGGTCTGTCGGTGATGAGCTCGATGTTACTGAAACCAGCCATGCGCGTGTCTCGGTAATTGACCGAACCGTATCTGCTCGATACATTGATTGTTGGCATTCCCAACGTTTTCCATACAGCTCCGCCCCATCCAGCATCAAACGCCTTCATAATTTGGTAACCAGAGTTGGTGGGTGGCGCCGAGGCGAGCCAAAATGGATTCGGTGCTTTGATGCCTGCAAAATCGATTGATAAATCTGCCATGTTCTTTTAGTTATTTTTTTAGTAGTTCAAGTGAAGTTTACAAAAGAGTGTAATTCTCGTTTCTTCTATTTGTTTTTTAGCCACACGTCAATTCCTTTGGCCGCGGCTTTTCCATGTTGCGCTGCATTTACGACTTCTGCTCCGCCATTCACGGCATCTCCACCCGCAAAATAAAGCGGATTTGTGGTTTGAAATGTTTCTTCGTTTACCTTTATCCGTGAATGCTGATCAAGTTCTAATCCATCAATTTCATTGAAAAAGGTTCCGCATTTTGCTTGACCCGTCGCTTTGATCACCATGTCGCACGCGATGTCGAATTCTTCACCATTCTCACGTATAAATCGCACTCCTGTGACAGAACCATTACCTAATATTTCAAGCGGCAATGCGCCAAAACAGCCTTTCACTCCAGCGCTAACTGCTAATTCGTATTCAAAACTGTAGGCGCCCATTTTATCTTTGGAACTTCTGTAGGCGAGCGTCACGTCTTTGGCTCCCATTCGCGCGGATTCGGAAGCTGCATCCATGGCCGTATTTCCTCCACCGAGAACCACAACTCTTTCGCCTACGCTTGTTCGATCTTTGTTCGATCTGAGCCCCTCGATAAATTCGACTGCCCCAATTACACCGTTTTTGTCCTCTCCTGGAATATTTCGATACGCCGTAACGCCTAATCCAATGCCGATAAAAATGGCATCGTAATTTGATTCTAAGGCTGAAAGATCTTCTTTGGAGTTGATGGGTGAATTGCATTTTATGTTGAATCCGAGCTGAGCTTGCAGGTAATTTACCTCTGCCATCACTTCTTCATTCGAGATTTTGTAGGGCGCAACACCGTGTAAATTCAGTCCTGCGGGAGTAGATTTTGCTTCGAAAACGTCCACTTCATATCCAAGCACGCGTAATTCACACGCACACGACAATCCAGCAGGTCCCCCACCGATTACGGCGACCTTCTTTCCATTGGCTACACCGGGAGAATAGAGGTGTTTTCCTTTTTCGATCGTTGTCTTTGTGGCATAATTTTGCAAGCGCCCAATCTGCAATGGAGCAACATCTTGGTGATTGTAAACGCATGCACCTTCACACAAAACTCCAGTTGGACAAACGATTCCGCACGAATTCCCCATCCAGTTGGCATCGTAGATTGTTTTCGCTGCACCCTCCACATTTCCGGTTTGAATCTGTTTGATGAACAATGGAATATCAATGCTCGTCGGACACGCGACAATGCAGGGAGCATCGTAGCAAAATAAACACCGCGAGCTTTCGTAGTGCGCCTCCGTTTTGTTCATCAGGGCCTTTTTTTGCTTGAAGTTCTGCTTGAATTCTGCTTCGTTTGTGGGTTTATTATATTCTGACATACGTTAAATTTAAATCTTGGTTATTGATTAACAGTAAATTGACGAACTAGAGTTCGGTTAAATCTCCGTAGGTCTCTGGGCGTCGATCTCTGTAAAATTGCCACGTCGAACGTACTTCATCGATTAGATCAAGATCGAACTCGGAGATGAGCAATTCGTCGTCATCGCGTGAAGCTTCTGCGAAAATTTGTCCCCTTGGATCCACAAAATAGGATTGACCGTAAAATTTGCCGAGGTTCCATGGTTTCTCTTCACCAACGCGGTTGATGCAGCCCATAAAGTAGCCATTCGCAGCGGCATGAGCAGGTTGTTCCAATTTCCATAAGTATTCAGATAAGCCTGCGACTGTTGCGGACGGATTGTACACGATTTCCGCTCCGTTTAGTCCCAAAGCTCGTGCACCTTCCGGAAAATGCCTGTCGTAGCAAATGTACACACCAATTTTCGCGTACTTCGTTTGGAAAACAGGATAGCCTAAATTACCGGGTTTGAAGAAGAATTTTTCCCAGAAACCTGTTGTTTGAGGAATGTGATTTTTGCGGTATTTTCCCAAATAAGTCCCGTCGGCATCAATCACCGCTGCTGTATTGTAGTAAACGCCGGCTTGTTCTTTTTCGTAGATTGGTACGATGATCACCATTTGATATTTCTTCGCGTATACTTGCATTCTTTCTGTTGTTGGACCTGGAACGGGCTCTGCGGATGCATACCATTTTCTGTCCTGACCTGGACAAAAGTAGGGCGTATTGAAAATTTCCTGAAGGCAGAGAATTTGAACACCTTTTTCTCCCGCTTCTTCAATCAGCGGAATGTGCTTTTGATACATGGCTTCGCAAATTTCCTCAATTGTTCCTTCTCCCTCTGTCATTGGAAGACTCATTTGAATTAATCCTGATTTTACGTTTCTTGACATCGTGTTTTATTTAATGTTTAAGTAAATTATTCAATTCTAAGTGTGCCGAGCGAAAGCTCATCTAAATCACCATGGATGATTTCCCGCGTTTGATATACTTTCCATCGCCTGGTTTTAAATGACAGGCATTGTTTTCGATGGCAATTTTTCCTCTCAACAAAACGGTTTCAGTCTTACCCGTCACTTTCCATCCTTCGTATGCCGAATAATCGCATTTCATATGATGGGTTGAGGCAGAAATGGTGTGTTCTTTTTCTGGATCAAAAATCACGATGTCCGCATCCGATCCGATGGCAATTGTTCCTTTCGTTGGGTACATCCCAAATATTTTGGCGGCATTCGTTGAACAAATTTCCACAAATTTGGTGGGCGTGATCTTCCCTTTTCGAACGCCCTCCGAATACATAAATTCCATTCGGTGTTCGATGGCTGGGTGACCATTTGGAATTTTCGCAAAATTATCTTTTCCCTTCATCTTTTGTTCAATCGTGAACGGACAATGATCTGTTCCAACTACATGCACGAGCCCTTGATTGATTCCAGCCCACAGCGCTTCTTGATCTTTTTTCTCGCGCAGCGGTGGACTCATCACCCATTTGTACCCATCTTCTCGTTCGTAGAGCGACGCATCGATCATGAGGTATTGACTACACGTTTCTACAAACACTTTTTGGTTCCGTTGGGTCGATCTTCGCACGGCATTCAAGGCGCCCTCGCACGTCATGTGCACAATGTAGCCCGGGCAACCCGTGTAGTGTAACATATCGCAAAATCTACCCGAGGCTTCGGCTTCCGTCACCTCAGGTTGAGAAAGATAATGGTACAAGGGCGTTGTGTTCCCATCCTTCAAATTTTTCGCAACGAGCGCATCGATCATATCTCCATTTGTCGCGTGAACAGTGACCAATCCACCGTTTTTCTTCACGACCTTCATCAGTTCCACCATTTGCCCATCGTCAATCATCAGCGCTCCTTTGTATGCCATGAAGGTTTTGAAGGAGGTAATCCCCTCTTCCTCGATCATTTGAACCACTTCTTTTGCCACATTTTCGTTGAAATCTGTGATCGCCATGTGGTACGAAAAATCGCCAACTGCCTTATGAATCGACTTTTCTTGCCATGTTTTCAGGGCATTGTGCAAGGTATCGCCTTGCGTTTGGAGAATAAATTCAATGACGGATGTTGTTCCTCCAAATAAAGCCGCTCGTGTACCGGTTTCGTAATCGTCACTCGAATAAGTGCCCATAAATGGCATGTCGAGATGTACGTGAGGATCAATTCCACCCGGAAAAACCAATTTCCCCGTAGCATCAATAACTTTATCCGCAGGGTAATTTAGATTTTTTCCAATCGCGACGATTTTTTCGCCTTCGCAATAAACATCAGCCAAATATTCCTCTGACGCGGTGATTACTTTTCCGTTTTTAATTAATACTGACATGTTTTTTCTTCATTAAAAGATAATAAACTGCGAATGATAGAATGAATCCTGTGAACCAAGACAAACTGTATAATATGGACAAAGCAGGAACAAAATAACCGATAATGGCAACCGTTACTCCGATCAGAAACGTGAACATCGCTGCCCGATTAAACCCATTGTGATAGCTGTAGATTCCGTTTTCTTTGTAAAGTTCGATCAACTGGATTTCCTTTTTGCGAATCAAGAAATAATCGGCGATGAAAATTCCTAAAACTGGACCAAGCAGACCGCTGATGAAGACCAAAATTTCACTGATTTCATTCATCAACCACCAAGGACAAATCACAATTCCGATTAATCCCGTAATCACACCGCCACTTCGGAAACTGATCTTTTTTGGGAATAGATTCGAGAAAACGTTGGAAGGTGCGATCACATTTGCCGCGATGTTGGTACTCAATGTTGCAATGATCATGAAAATTTGAGAAATAATCACCACCGTTGGACTATCGAATCGTGCTAATAGTGAAACAGGATCCCACGGAGCATCGCTGGCGATCAAGACATCATCGAAATTGATCACTGCTGCGCAGGTTACAAAAATCCCTACGAATGAATACAACATCATGGTCCCCGGAAGTCCAATAAACTGTCCCGCGACTTGCGCTTTTTGAGAAGAAGAATAACGCGTGATGTCGGCAATGCTGAGTGACATCGTTGCCCAAAATCCAACCATCGCGGTTAACCAAATCGCATAACTCAACAATTTAGATCCAAGATCTGGCGATTGGGATGCGATCGATACACTGGCGAGAGAAGATTGCTGCTCCTTATTTTTGAGCTTGACTTGGTAGACATTTTTTCCATCAAAATCGCCCATAAGGACTGGACTCGCCTTCAATTCATTCCAACCTTGTGGTTTTTTATTCACGTAGAGTTGATATTCCGTCGCCTTTGGAACCCCTTGTTTATCCGTGATAGGATTTATCTGAAGTAGACTCGTTCGACCGCTCACATAAATTTCGGCAACCGGTTTTTCCAACTGCTTACTTTGTTCGAGCACAATTCCAAATCCACCTGACTGATTGTATCCCCACCCAATCAGCACAACTCCCATGATCAAAAGAATTGGCGCCGAGTATACTTCGAGCCACTTGATGCTTTCTGTGCCTTTCCAAATAAAGTACATATTGATGAACCAGAAAACGATGAATGCTGCAAATTTCCCAATGGACAATCCAACTTCCGCCTCAGCACCTGTTGCGGCGTTAAAAATCGCATAAATGGCCAATCCACCGATCCACGTTTGAACCCCAAACCACCCACACGCAACAATTCCTCTTAGCAAAGCTGGAAGATGAATTCCCTTGGTTCCAAAAGACGATCTTCCTATAACAGGAAAAGGAATTCCGTACTTTACACCCGCGTGACCGTTAAGTACCATCGGAATGGTAATAATCAAGTTGGCGACACCAATAATAATCAAGGCTTCGAGCCAACCCAATCCAGATTTGATCATGTACGAAGCGAGCAAATAAGTTGGAATACAGACCGCCATTCCGACCCATAAAGCGGCCAAATTCATAACGGTCCACGATCGTTTATCCTTAGGGACAGGCGCCAAATCTTTGTTGTACAACGATGAGCCCGAAAGATCTTCGTGCAATTCAATGATGTCGTTTTCCTTTGCTAGTTCCATGTTGATTCAATTCGAATGTGATGGGCAATTAATCCGTGTAATATTCATCTGCGATGTCGATTACTTGCGACACGATTTTCAATCCTTCGTCGATTTGTTCTTTGGTTATTGTTAATGGCGGTGCGATAAAAATCCAATTCCATCGCACAAAGGTGAACATGCCGAGTTCTCTCATTTTAGCCGCCATTCTGTTGGTGACTTCCAATTCGGACGGAGCAGCATTCCATGGTGTGACAGGTTCTTTTGTTGCTCGATTTTTCACCAATTCGATACAGCCGAGAAGTCCCGTATTTCTGAAATCTCCAATGGATGGATGTTTTTCTGCCAACTTCGCGACTTCTTGTTCCAAGTATTCTCCCATTCGAGCGGCGTTTTCCACGAGACCATCTTCTCTGAGAATTCGAATGTTTTCCACCGCAGCTGCACACGCCGTAGCATGGGCAGAATACGTCAAGCCAATCGCCATTGGAATGTTGTCGAAGTGCTGCGCGATTTTATCTGTAACGATCATCGCGCCCAAAGGCAAATATCCCGAAGTGAGTCCTTTCGCAACGCACATGATGTCTGGCGTGGTGTCGTGGTGATCGATTGCGAACATTTTGCCCGTTCGACCAAAGCCACTCATCACCTCATCATCGATCAACAAAATACCATATTTATCGGCGAGGAGTCTCAGTTTTTTCCAATAAAAAGGCGGATATTTTATGCAACCCGATGAGCCCGACTCACCCTCGAAGAGAATGGCCGCAACACTTTGAGGGTTTTCAAATTTCAGGACACGCTCAAGATGAGCAAGTGCCATTTCGCCACATTCTTCGATGGAATTTGTTCCCCAAGGACAGCGATATGCATACGGATTTTCGACATGTACAATGTTGGGCGCAGCTTGCGCATCGACAGGGAATTTCCTAGGATCGCCTCCAGCTGACATTGCGCCATTAGTTGCGCCATGATATGATTGATAGTGCGCCACGATCTTGTGCCGACCTGTGTACATGCGCGCCACCTTGATCGCATTTTCAATTGCTTCTGATCCTCCTAGGGTGAAAAAGGACTTCGTTAGATTTCCTGGTGTTATTTCCGCCAGAATTTTTCCTAGTTCTCCACGGGCGTCGGTCACCATGCCAGGGTAAACGTAGCTCAACTTTTTCATTTGTTGCACCACGGCATCGGTTATTCGTTGATCTCCATGACCAATATTCACGTTCATTAATTGTGAAGAAAAGTCGATGATTTTTTTTCCATCGCTGTCGTAGACGTAGATTCCTTCAGCTCTATCTGCAATAATTGGGTTCAGTCCGCTTTGCTTCGACCATGAAAAAAGGGTGTAATCTAGGTTATTCTGAATCACTTGGTTCGTTTCAGTTCTTGTATCCATGTTGTATCCGATTAACTCATCCAGTTTGTTTTCGCTCCTTGATTCCATTTGACCGTAGTTTTTTTCACCTGCGTCCAAAATTCAATCGAACTTCTTCCCGTAATATCTGCCACACCAAACTTCGATTCATTCCAACCTCCGAACGAAAATGGCTCTCGCGGAACAGGAACTCCGATGTTTACTCCTACCATTCCTGCGCTCGCTTTCTCCATGAATTCTTTGGCCAATGCTCCACTTTGCGTGAAAATTGCCGCCGCATTTCCGTAATTCGAGCTATTCTCAATCGCGATCGCTTCGTTAAAATCCTTTGCGCGAATGATCGCGATCACGGGTCCGAAAATTTCTTCTTTTGCCACGCTCATCTCTGGAGTTACGTGATCGATGATTGTTGGGCCGACATAGAATCCGCCGGATTTACCTGGAACAGAAAATCCGCGTCCGTCGACCAAGATTATTGCCCCTTGTTTTTCCGCTTCGGTGATGTAATTTTCGATTCGTTCTTTCGCTTCAGCAGAAATCACCGAACCCAAATTTTCACCGGGAATAATTGCTTTGGCCTCTTCGACCATTTTATCAATGATGTGTTGAATATTGTCGACGCCTACCATCACAGATGCTGCCATACATCTTTGTCCTGCGCAACCCGCCATCGAAGCAATAACGTTATTTGCCGTCATGTCCGCATTGGCATCTGGAAGAACGATCAAGTGATTTTTTGCACCACCCAATGCTACGCATCGCTTCAAATTGGAGGTTGCTCTTCGGTAAACGATTTTTGCAACTACTGTGGAACCAACGAATGATACCGCTTCAATTCCAGGATGGTCACAAATCGCTTCCACAATCTCTTTTCCGCCGTTCACAATATTGAACACCCCATCAGGAAGTCCCGCTTCTTTTAATAGTTCAGCCATTCGCATCGCGCTTAAAGGAACTAATTCAGATGGTTTCATGATCATTGTGTTTCCAAGAACGAGTGCGTTTGGCATCGACCAATGAGGAACCATATTCGGAAAATTAAACGGAGCAATCGACGCCACAACGCCCAGCGGTTTTCGTTCAATCCGACATTCTACACCTTTACTCACTTCCTGCACTTCATTGCTAACGATTTGCGGCATCGAGCAGGCAAATTCGCACAATTCCATGCTTTTTTCTACTTCAGCAATCGATTCGCCGTATGTCTTTCCATTTTCCAACTGCACCAGCTTGGCCAGTTCGTCCATGTTCTTTTCTAGGAGACTTCTGTACCGGAAAAAGATTTGAACGCGTTCCTTTATCGTCATCGACGACCAAGCTGGATATGCCTCTTTCGCAGCTTTCACCGCCACGTCCAGCTCTATATAAGTAGAAAGTGGTAAAGTAGAGATGACCGAGCCATCCAATGGACTAATAACATCCATCGAGGGCTGTCCATTCCTCTCAAATTTCCCGTTGATATAATTTTTCACTTCTGGCTGTTTCGCAATCGCTCCCATAGCAATATTAATTTAGATATATTATTAAAATTTATTTTAAAGCGGTTTCAGGTTTGTAGAAATAAACCGTCTAGGTGATCACCCATCCAACATCGAATAAACCAAATTAGCAAAAAAAATTAAATTCCCGCTATTAATCATTGATTTATTCAACTAGACTCCTCTTCTCTAATGATCTGTGAGCAAAATAATCTTGCATCCAAACAACAAATCTATGTATTCGTTATTTTCTCGGACTAATGGTAAATAACTCAAGCTTTGACAC